>DATFRY010000537.1:0-35294 GCA_035262925.1 Kofleriaceae bacterium
GAGATGCCGACAAGCGCCGCCGAGCTCGAGACCCTGGCCCGCAAGATCTTCGATCGTCCGCACCCCGACGACGTGCGCGAACAGGTCAAGGCTCTGCAGGAGGTGGCCCCGCTGGCCGAGGAGCTGGCGAACTGCGCCTTCCGCGACAAGGACAGGACCGCCTGGCGGCTGGTGCAGGAGGGCGTCTTCAACCTCCCGGTGTTTCGCGTCAGCTCGGGCAAGTCCATCGAGTCGCGGCGCCGTCCGATGATGCGCGGCGCGGTGCTGTCGACCGGCATCTGCGACATCATCTGGGACGTCGAGGAGAGGAACCTGACGCGTCTCACGCCCCCGGAGCCGCTCACCGGCGACAGGGCAGCCGAGTTCCTCGAGGCGGAGTTCCGCAAGCGCAGCGTGCAGCATCACCCGCTGTTCGAGTACCTGGCCACCGCCCAGCTCACGGAGGAGCAGGAGCGCGCGGCGGTGCTGGCGTATCTGCACAGCGTCATGGTGCGGATCCGCACCGTGCACCGGTCCATCATGCTGGTGACGCTGCCGCTCGACTTTCACGACGCGGTGCTGCTGGGCAGGCTCATCACCGACGAGCTGGGTCACGGCGAGCTGGACCGCGCGCACGCGCAGCTGACCGCGATCGACATCGAGCGAAGCTGGGGCAGCCAGGTCGACTGGCACGCCCCGGTCAAGTCGGTCGAGATGAAGGCGATGCTGAACTGGAACCTCCGCACGGTGACCCACCCGGACTCGCTGTGGTCGTTCTGCGGGATCTTCTGCATCGAGTGGAACTCGTACCTGGAGCTGCGCGCCGCGCTGACCGCCCTCAGGCGGCGCGGCATCCCCGACTCGAAGATGGAGGTCCTGGTCGTGCACGGCGACGGCGACCCGTACGACCAGGATCAGCACGCCCTCCTGGTGCGCAACGAGCTCGGCCGCCGCATCGCCTCGCCCGAGGACTGCGAGCTGGTCTACAGCGGCCTCGCCTACCACCAGAGCCTCTACCACGGCTTCTTCGAGGTCGAGTTCGCCCAGCTGCGCGCCTCGGTCGAGGCGACCAGGCAAGCCTGATCAGCGCGTCGCCACCCGCGCCGGCGGTCACGCCGCGCGGGCGACGACCCTGGCGTGGATCGAGTCGTACATCTTCCAGCGCAGCCGGAGCTGGAGGGTGGCGCCCTCGACCACGGCCGCACGCTGCGCGGCGGTGTGGCAGACCGACTTGACGGACTCGAGCCACGCGTCGCTGTGCTGCTCGTCGGCGAAGGCGTGCGTGGTCCAGTACTCGACGGTGTGGTCGCCGAGCCCGCGCGCCTTGTTGATGGCGTGGTGGCGCCGCGACTCGGCCGGCCAGTTGGCTTCGACGGTGTAGAAGCAGCCGAGCGCCGCGGATGGGTCGCCCAGGTTGCACAGGCCGGTGCGGAGGTTCAGGAGCTCGGTGGACTCGAGCACCCAGTCTTCGTCCTCGATCGCCGCCTCGTACGAGTGGGCGAGGCCGAGGCTGTGCAGGAAGCGCTCGCGCAGGTCGTCGTGGGTCGCCGGACCATCCAGCTCGTCGGCGAGGTTCTCGAGCACGGCCCGCCTCGCCTGATCGGTCGTGCGCTGGAACAGGCTGGCGAGCTGGTTGGAAAAGCCCTGGCAGCTGCCGAACCAGTTCTTGGCCCAGATCCGGTACGCCTCGAGGCTGCCGCTGCGATCGAGCTCGTCGAGCAGCGGGTGCCTGAAGGCGCCCCACTTGTCCACCGCCTCGAGGAGCATCGTCTCCATCGCGCGGCTGTCGATCTCCTCGGCGCTGCCAGCGCCGAGCTCTTCGCGCAGCGCGGCGAGCTTGGCCTGCATCAGCGTGCTCCAGACCACCCCGGCCACGGGATCGCTCGGCGGCGCGAAGAAGGTGTCCTTGTTGAAGAGGTAGAGGACCGACTCCGCGCGCCGGCGCGCTTCCGGATCGCCTTCCTGGTAGGCGCGCCGCGCCAGGTCGAAGGTCGCCGCGGCGGCAGCAGCGATCGACTCCGAGCCAGCTTGGCTCGTGGGTGCCCGTGCAGCGCCGAGATCCTGGCTCGGCCGGGCCAGTTCGGCGGCCGGCTGATTTCCCATCGAGCGAGATGGTATGGCAGCTCTCTCGTCGCCGCAACGAAGTCGCCGGTCAGTCGGCGCTTCTCCACCGTCAGAGAGCAAGACCCGCCGACACAGTGCCGCTGGTGTATTGATCCGTCGCACCCACGGCACCAGGGTTGCTCAGCATGCCGGTGCCGTTGAACTCGATGGAATAGCGCGTGTAGCTCCCGGCGAGCCGCACGAAGACGGATGAGAGCGCGCGGACCTCGAGCGAGAGGCCGAGCTCGAGCCCGGCCGTGCTCGAATCGCCGTAGGTCTCCGGCCTGAGCAGCTCGCCGCCGTCGCCGACGACCAGGTAGTGGGCGAGTGCACACAGGGCAACACGCCTCGTCCCGATCGGGATGCGCACATCGGCGCCGAGGGCGAGCGCGTCGTATGCGACGTCGGGGAGCGCGATGGACGTGTCGAGGATGTGGACCTGCTGTCGCAGATAGCCGGCCGAGGCGCCGAAGACCGGCTGTACGTCGCTGGTGCCGACGGCGAACCGGTAGACCAGCGCGACGTGGAGGCGCGACTCGCGCGCCAGGTCGGGCTCTCCGGCCGAGGCGCGCCCGAGAGTGCGCCCGTACTCGGCGAGCATGCCGAGCCCCTCGATCGCGCTGCCGCGCATGCGCCGCGCCAGCGGGCGGAGCTCGAGCGTCGCGCCCGGCCGCCAGCTCCAGCCGCTCCTGAATCCGCGCGGTCTCGCCGCATCCATGCCGGGCGCGCTCTCGAAGTCGAACTTGCGCGACGAGAGCGCGAGGCCCACCGCGAGGTCGATCCAGTCGAGGCTCTCGCGGCCTCTCGGCGGGGCGACCGAGACGGTGGGGGCGACCACGCCGAAGTCGGCGTCGGTCAGCTCGTCGCCTTCGCCGCCCGCCGGGGCCGGCGTCGGCTTGTCGCCGGGGCCGGGCGTGGCCGGCGGCGCCGGCTGCGCCTGGTCGGATGCCGGCGCGGCCGGCGGCTGGGGTGTCGGCGCGGCCGGCGGCTGCTCGGCCCGCGCGGCCGACGGCAGCGCCGTCACCGCCACGGCGAGCAGGCGCGCGATCAGCGGCGCGGCTCCGCCGCGAGGCGGCCCGGGCTCGCGCGCGCCGCGACCCGTCCGCGAGCTCAATAGCTCCTCGTCAGCGTCAGGTCGACCTGGTTCACGTCGCGGCCGAACAGGTGCAGGCTGCGCACCAGCGCGCCCACGCTCCACTGATCGGTCAAGCGCTGGCTGTACTGCGCCGAGGCCACGTACTCGTTGGGCCGCTCGACGTCGGTGATGAAGAAGACGAGCAGGTCGCGCCCCATGACGTCGTTGAAGAAGTGGCGGTAGCCGACCAGCACGTCGCGCTGGAAGGGGTCGAGCTGCGCGCGGATCGCCTCGCTCTGGTTGACCGCCTGACCCTCGAGGATGACCGTGGCCTGCGCTCCGACCGCCGTCGTCCACGAATACTCGAGTCCAGCGGCCACCGCCTCGTGGTTCCGCTGCGGCGTGATGAGGAGCGATGCGGTCGGATCCGGCGCACGGAAGGTCCGCATCACCGCCTCCAGCTTGAAGAGCAGGCCGCCAAACACCTCCACGTAGTTGAGGCCGGCCTGGGTGACCGTGTGATAGGTCGGGCGCAGCTCGCCGGTCTCGAGATCCGGCGTGAAGGTCGGCTGCGTGCGATCGCTGTGGTCGACGACGTGGAGCGCGATGTCCGCCGATCCCACCGTCTGCGCCAGCCGCACGGCGCCCTGGTGGGCGAACAGGCCGTCCGACGGCGTGCCGTCGCGGTCGATCCACAGCGCGTCGCCGAGCTCGACGACGCCGGGGGGGAGGAAGGACAGTCGCGAGGACGCCGGAAGCACGTTGGGCGCGATGCGGACCGGCATGTAGTAGGCGCTCAGCGAGCCCTGCAGGAAGCGCACCTGCATCTCCACCATCGGCTCGCCCAGCTTCTCCGGGTTGGCGAGGTCGCTGTCGAGGTTGCGACTGTTCATGACGTCGCTCGGGTGAAACGCCTCGGTCGTGCTCCAGTTGAGGACCTGCGATCCGATGACCAGGCTCACCGGACCGAGGGTGTAGGTCACGTTGGCTTCCTCGAGATCGAAGAAGTTGCGGGTCTCGTCGAGCGCGTCGAGGCGGGCGAATCCGCGCAGGCCGAGGCGCCACGCCCGCGCCCGGTGCTTGATCTCGAGCTTGGTGGTGAGCGCGAGGCCGATGTTTTCGGCGTCGTCTGGCGCACCGTCTGGATCGAAGACGCGGCTCTCGACGGAGACCGAGCCTCCACTCAGCGTGTCGGCGGCTCCCGTCCGGCCCGGGAGCAAGAGCCCGGCCGCGAACAGGAAGCAGGCCGGCGCGACACGAGCCCGGCTGCGGCGCGCGCCGCGAAGACCTCTGGCGGGGGCCAGCGGTCGGCTTTCGGGCATGGTCACGACGATGGCAGGAAGTCTCGGCGAGCGCGTTCAGCCCTGTCAAGCGACCGACCCACACGCGGGCACCGACGATCGACCACAGCCGCCCACAGTCTCTGCCGTCCGCGGCCCGCGCGGGGCTGCATCGTTGACCCTCGAAAGAGCCACTCCTATACTGCGCCGAGAAGCGTTACCCAAGGAGTGTGCATGACCCGCGTCGTTCTCATGGTGGTCACCGCGGCGGTGGTGTTCCTCGCTCGTCCCGAGCCCTCGGAAGCATGCGGGGTCAAGGTCAGCGCGAGGGCACCAGGCGTGAAGCGCGTCATGATCGCGCGCCGCGCAGCCGACCGGCCGACCAGGACCCTGACCGCTCGCCGTCCGATCCGCGTCGGGCCCGTCGCTCGCGCCGAGGGGCGCCGCGTGCCGATCGCCACCGGAAGCGGCACTCGCGCCTCGGGCCGGTCAGTGAGCGACCGCGCGGCCACTGCGGAGCCGAAGGAGACCCCGGTCGCGGCGGACACCACGGCCGCCAAGCCGGACAGCGGCGATCGCGTGGCGATGACGGAGACCAAGACCGAGGACACCGCGCCCGAGCCCGAGGCCGAGGAGCCGGCGGCTCCGAGCAAGAAGTCGGGCCGCTTCAGGGATCTGGTGTTCTTCAAGAACTCGTCGGCCGAGCTCATCCGTCCCGCCCGCACGAAGCTGAACAGTCGCGTGCGCTGGCTCAAGCACCACCGCGCCATGAACGTGGTGGTCGAGGGCCATACCAACACGACGGGGCCGGCCGCGGCGAACCAGGCGCTCAGCGAGGCGCGCGCCAACGCGGTGAAGGACTACCTGGTGGAGCACGGAATCGACGAGGACCGCATCGAGGTCTCGGCGTTCGGCATGACCAGGCCGGCCTTCAAGCCGGGCGAGAATCCCCGGAACCGCCGGACCGTCATCGTCCCCGTCGCGAAGTAAGGTCTCGCGGACAGACTACGGCGGCACCAGGTGCGGCTCGCCGCGCCGGTGCGCGTCGGCACGCAGCTCCTCGATGCGGGCGAGGAACAGCTCGGCCAGCTCCGGGTCGAACTGCGTGCCGGAGCATCGCTCGATCTCGGCGACCGCGGTCTCGTGCCGCAGCGCGCGGCGGTAGGCGCGGTCGCTGGTCATCGCATCGTAGGCGTCGGCGATGGCGACGATGCGGCCCAGGATCGGGATGCCGTCCTTGCCCAGCCCGCGCGGATAGCCGCCGCCGTCGAAGAACTCGTGGTGGCACCAGGCGCCCTCGATGAGGTGGCGCATGCACGGGATGGGGGCCAGGATGCGCCGCCCCTTGTCCGGGTGCTCGCGGAACATGCTCACCTCTTCCGGCGACAGCTTGCCCGGCTTGTTGATGAGCTCGTAGCGGATGCCGATCTTGCCGATGTCGTGCATGAGACCGGCCTTGACCACGGTCTCGACCTCGCTGTCGGGCAGGCCGATGCCGACCGCGAGCAGCTCGGCGTACATCGCGACCCGCTCGCTGTGGCCGCGCGTGTAGCGATCCGACTCCTCGAGCGCCTGGGCGAAGCCGGCCACCGTCTGCTGGAAGTTCTCCTCCAGCGACTGGTTGGCGACGCGCAGCTCCGCGTTCTTGGCCACCAGGTCGTCGTACAGGCGCGCGTTCTCGATCGACGCCGCCGCGCGCGAGGCCAGGATGGCCAGCATCTTGCGCGACCCCTCGTCGAACTGCTTGCCGCGGGTGAACGAGAACACGTTCAGCATCCCGATGACGCGCGCCGAGACTTGCAGAGGGACCGCGGCGTAGGACACGAGCTGTCTGCCGCCGGGGCCGCCGCCGATGGTGTCGAGGAACCGGTTGGCCTTGACCCCGTGGGCCAGGATCGGCGAGCCGCTGTGGAAGAACGGGATGAGCTCGTGCGGGTTGGGCGCCGGGACGATCACCTCGCCCGAGAGCTCCGACCCTTCGCTGCACATGCGGATGCGCTCCTCGTAGCGCCCGGTCTTGGGGTCGGCCAGGTGCAGGGTGGCCACGTCGCACTGCACCTCGTGCACCGTCGCGTGCAGGATCACGTCGAGCACGTGGTCGATGTCGAGCGAGGTGGCCATCGCCTCCGACACCTTGTACAGGGTCAGCGCCTCGCGCAGCCGGATGTTCTCCTGCTGCAGGCGCTGCCGGTCGAGCCCGCGCTGGACGATGTGGACCACCTCCTCCACCTTGAACGGCTTGAGGATGTAGTCGTAGGCGCCCTTCTTCATCGCCTCGATCGCGCTCTCCACCGTGCCGAATCCGGTCATGATGACGGTGAGGACGTCCAGCTTCTCGCTGGTGATGCGCTCGAGCAGCTCGAGGCCGCTCAGCTTCGGCATCTTGAGGTCGGAGATGACGATGTCGTAGGGGCGCAGGCGCAGCTCGGTCAGCGCCTTCTCGCCGTCCTCCACCCCGCGCACCACGTAGCCCTCGAGCGCGAGGAACTCGCACAGGATCTCGCGGATCACCTTCTCGTCGTCGACCACCAGGATGCGGGCCGAGACCTGGCTGTCGCCGTCGTCGTCGCCGCCGCGGCTCGCCTCGCCGTCGCGATCGGCGCCGCGATTCGCGTCGGTCGACGAGGAGGTGGGCGTGGGGGAAGGGGAGCTCATGTCGGTCGGTTCGAGGGGAACATAGTCGAACTTTCCGCCCCGGTCGCGGCTTTCGCAGAAATCGCCTACGGCTCGACGCGCGACCCCGAGGAGGGAGCGGCCAGCGGATCCAAGGACACGGTCTTGAGCTCGCCGCTCGCGTCCCTGAACCAGCCAAAGAAGACCCGGAGCTTCTCCTTGCGCTCGGGCGGGAGGTAATCGAAGTTTCCGCCGCGGTCGGAGATCTCCCAGAAGTCCTTGGAATGAACCTCCAGCAGCTCGTCGCGAATGGAGCCCAGTCGGTCGGCCCGGTCCTCGCGCATGTCCTCCCAGATGCGGCGGGCCAGCACCTCCGCGCCGACCTGTAAATAATAGGTGGCGAGCTTGAGCTGCGCCTTGCGCACGCCGCGCAGGCTGGTCTCCTGCACGTCTCCCTCGGAGGTCTTGGGGTCGACCTCGAGGAAGATGTCGAGCAGCGCCGGCTCCACGCTCGAGCCGATGTCGTGCGCGACCTCGCACAGCACGCCCAGGTCGTAGGCCACCGTCTCGGTCACGAAGGCGAGCCGCTTCTGGTAGCTCACGTGCCCGTAGTACTTGATGTGGCCGGCGATCGTGATCGCGGTGATGCCGTCGCCGCGCTGGAGCACCGACTCGGCCATGATGCGGTACTGGTTGAGGATGGTGTACGCGGTGCGCACGTCGCCCTGGTTCAGCGTGGCGCGCAGGAACGTGTTGAAGAACTTGATGGTGAGCTGCAGCGCCTCGAGGTCGCCGCGCCCCAGCGCCCCCTCGGCCATCTGGCGCGTGTTGATCGCGATGACGTAGTTGATGTCGCGCATGGTGCCCAGCGCCTCGGTGTAGATCGACTGGTACTGGCGCAGCACCTTGAACTCGAACCACGTGCGCGCGGTCTCCAGCTCCGACACCGAGTCGCCCGCCATCGACGCGAAGTCCGGGTTGCCGCGGATGCTGGGGCCCAGCTCGTACCAGGCCGGCTCCTGGCCCGCCTTGGCCTCGATGTAGGCCAGGGCGAGGTCGCGCAGCGAGTCGACGCAGGCGGTGGCGATGATCTTGTCCTTCTGGTTGACCGAGTTGATGGCGATGTCGGTCAGCTGCTCGGTGAGCTGCAGGGCGCGCGCCTGCCGCTCCGGTGCCGACCGGCGCTGGCGCTCGCCGGTGGCGCTCCGCCGCGCGTCGCGCTCGATGCGCGCGACCACGTTCTGCGGGGCCAGCGAGCGGAACACGAACGCGAAGTACGGGCCCATGAGCAGGAAGCCGAGCGTGGCCACGAACAGCATCGCGATGAGGCTCACCCGCGGCACCCAGTCGTCGTTGACCGCGAAGGCGGTCCAGAACCCCATCACGCAGCCGATGATGTAGAGCGAGAAGACCGCGCGGTTGGAGCGGGTGCGGAAGAACATCTCGGTGATGGCGGGCGTGTAGCGGGTCGCGGCCAGCTGCACCACGATCGAGACCACCGTGATGATGATGCCGAGCACCGCGGCGATGATGCTCGACAGGACGCCGATCGAGTTGGACACCGAGTCGGCGTCGAACCGGAGGTAATGGGCGATGGGGCCAGCGGTGCCGGCCCGGTTGAGGTAGTGGTCGACGCCGTAGAGCACCGCGACCAGCGCGCCGGCCAGCGAGCCCAGGATGAGCATCGGGTACAGCCACTGGTTGCGCCAGGATGGCCTCGCCACGCGGCGAGCGTACACTGCTTTGGGTTTCGGCTACCATGGCGGAGGTTGGCCTCCATCGGGACATGAACGTGTCTTCTTCTCTCCTCGCGATCGACATCGGAAACACCAACACCGTGCTCGGGCTGTGGCGCGACGACGACCTTACCGCCCACTACCGCATCGAGACCAACGCCGCGCGCACCTCCGACGAGCTGGCCGTGCTCCTGCGCGGCCTGCTCAGCGCCGACGACATCGACGTCCGCGTGCTCGGTCAGGCCATCGTGTCGACCGTGGTGCCGACCGCCCTCCACCAGGTGACCCACCTGGTCGAGCAGCGCCTGCGCATCCCGCTCCTGGTGGTCGGGCCGGGAATCAGGACCGGGATGCCGATCCTCTACGAGAACCCGCGCGAGGTCGGCGCCGACCGCATCGTCAACGCGGTGGCCGCGTACGAGCGCGTGCGCGGAGGCTGCGTCGTGGTCGACTTCGGCACCGCCACCACATGGGACGTGGTGAGCCCCCGCGGCGAGTACCTGGGCGGTGTCATCGCCCCCGGCGTGCAGGTGAGCGCCGAGGCGCTGTACCTGCATGCCGCCAAGCTCCCCCGCGTGGAGCTGCTTCGTCCCGGCAAGGTGGTGGGCCGCAACACGGTCGCGTCGATGCAGTCCGGGCTGGTGTACGGTTATGCAGGGATGGTGGACGCGGTGGTCGATCGGATCCGGGCCGAGGTGGACTTCGAGGCCCGCTGCCTGGCCACCGGAGGCCTGGCCCCGCTCATCGCCGGCGAGTCGCGCACCATCGAGGACGCCGACGAGCTCCTGACCCTGCGCGGGCTCAAGATCCTCCACGACCGCAACCGGAGCGCGCCGTGAGCGTGCCGCGCACGCCGCTCGACCCGTCGCTCCTGGCCGGCGACGCGCAGCGCGCGCTCGCCTCGCCGGGGCTGCGCATGCTGGCCGCCCGCGGCCTGGCGCCGGTGACCCGGCCGCGCGACATGCTCGCGATCCTCTATCAGCTCGGCTTCGACGGCGACGAGCGTGTCAAGGAGGCCGCGCTGGTGTCGGTGCGGGCCCTGCCCGAGGCGGTCCTGCGCAGCGCGCTGGGCGACGCGGCGATCGACGCGCGGGTGCTCGACTTCTTCTCCTGGGCGCTGGCCGGCACCGACGGCGCGCGCGTGGCCATCGAGCTCATCCTGGCCAACCCGAGCACCGACGACGCGACCGTGGTGCCGCTGGCCGGGCGCGCCAGCCAGGCCGAGGTCGACCTCATCGCCACCAACGAGGAGCGGCTCTTGCGCTGCCCGGCGATCATCGCCGCCATGTACGGCAACCGCAACGCGCGCATGTCGACGGTGGACCGGGTCATCGAGCTCGCGGTGCGCAACGGGGTCAAGGTCGGCGGCATCGCCGCGTGGGACGAGATCTGCAAGGTGTACGCGCCGGGCGCGCCCGGGCGCGAGAACGACGTGCCGGACGACCGCAAGGACGCGATGTTCGCGCGCGCCGCCCACGTCAACGCCGGGCAGGAGGAGCCGCAGGATGGCGACTCCGTGCCGCCGCCCGAGGAGCAGGTCTCGCGCGAGATCTGGGCCCTGCCGGTGCCGATGAAGATCCGCCTGGCCATGCTGGGCAACGCCTTCGACCGCGCCATCCTCATCCGCGATCCCAAGAAGGTGGTGGCGATCGCGGCGGTCAAGTCGCCGGGCATGACCGACGCCGAGATCGTGAAGTACGCCGGGCTGAGCACGCTGGCCGAGGAGGTCATCGGCTACATTGCAAACCGGCGCGACTGGACCAAGCTCTACAGCGTGAAGCTGTCGCTGGTCAACAACCCGAAGTGCCCGCTCGGCCTGGCGATGCGCCTCCTGCCCCACCTGCGCGAGAAGGACGTCGACTCGCTCGCGCGGTCCAAGGGCATCCCGTCGGCGCTGGCCGCCGCGGCCCGCAAGCTGGTCATGAACCGCAGCTCGAGGAGGTGAGGCAGCGTGGCGCGAGCGAAGTCACAGGGCCGAGCGCCCGGATGGATGGAGCGACTGGGCGCGGCGCTGGCGACGCCGACCCACGCGCTGGCTGCGTCGGAGACGGCGGCCGGCTCCGGCCGCGCGCCGGCGGATCTCGCGGTGCTCATCCTGGCCGGGTTCATGGCCAGCAACCTGCCGCGCATGGTCAAGGCCGCCTGGCTGGCGGCCGACGGCTCCGGCATCGACGGCATCCACCTCCTGCTCGCCGATCTGAGCGGGGTGCTCATGGGGCCGCTCGTCTTCGTCGTGGTGGGCGGGGTCGCGCTCACCCTCCTCGCCGGCCACCACCGCGCGATGGCGGCGGACTTCGACCTCGCCTGCGTGGCGGCGGTGCCGCTGGCGGCGATGCCGATGCTGCTGCACCTGCTCGCCCGCCTCGGGCTGTGGTCGCAGGGGCTGCTGGTGGCGACGACCTGGCTGAGCTACGGGTGGGGCGCGGGGCTGCTGGTCCTGGCGGTGCGGCAGGCGCGGCTGCGCGGGCCGCGGGAGGCGGCCCGATGAGCCAGGCGGGCGGCCGCGCGCGCTGGGCCGGCCGCGTGCTGGTCGCGGTCATCGCCGCCGTGTTCGTCATCGACCTGGGCGCGGTGGCGAGCAACTGGGAGCGGATGCGCCCGGTCGGCAGCGGGGCAGACGCGCCCGACTTCGCGCTTCCGCGCATCGGCCCGCGCGGCGTGGTCGGCTCCGAGCGGCTCGCGCTGTCGTCCCTGCGCGGCAAGGCCGTCATCGTCGACTTCTGGGAGACGTGGTGCTACCCGTGCCGCGAGGCGATGCCGGTGCTCGAGAAGATCGCCGCCGACTACCCGGGTGGCGAGGTCGCGCTGGTCTCGGTGTGCAGCGACGGGACCCGGCGTCCGGTCGAGGCGCGCCGGCTGGTCGACCGGCTGGCTCCCCACGCCCAGCTGGTGGCCGACGGAGGCGAGGTCGCCGATCGCTACGGCGTGGGGACCATCCCCCACATGGTCGTGATAGGGCGCGACGGCTCGGTCGTCCACGTGCACCGGCGCTTCACCGGCACCGAGTCGCTCGAGCACGACCTGCGCGAGGCCATCGCCGAGGCGCTCCGCCGCTGAGTCGAGACCGCGCTGCCCGGCGCCGGCCGCGATGTGGATCTGCGGGCCTCGAGGAGCGCTCACCGCCCGCCGTGTGTGGCTTCGGCGCGTACCCGCGTCGAACAAGCTCACGGTGTGACGGTCGACGAACGCTCCCGTCCATCGATCCGGCAGGGTTGAACCGGCCGGCGTTTCCTCGAATAATGGGACCGACCCCGGGTCCCGACGCGTGCCATTCGAGGAAGTCATAGGGCGGGACACGCCCGCGCGGCGATTGCCGGCCTTGCTCGCGTTGCTCGGCGCCGGCGCGCTGATGGTCCCGGGTGGGATGGCCTGCGGCGGGGGCTCGGACGGGGCATCGGCCGAACCGGACGCGGCCCCGGAGAACCCGTACTCGTGCGAGAACGAGCCCGAGAGCGGCGACGCATTCGACTTTCGCGTCGGCCTCAAATCGGAGGACGGCTTCCACGAGATCACGGACGGCGATCAGGCGCCGATCGAGCTCGGCCCGCAGGGCCTCTACATGCTGCAGCTCGACGTCGCGGCGACTCTGTCCATCCCGTCGGAGGCGGTCTGCTTCTTCTGTGTGGCCCAGGTGAGCCCCGCGGGCGCCTGGCCAGGAGTCAGCCAGCCCGGCGTGATCGCGCTGAAGACCGCGCCCGGCGGACCGGCCGACGCGTTCGCGGGGGCGACGATCGTGATCCTCGCCGGCGGACGCGAGCAGGCGGCCCAGCTCGACGGCGCCGACGTCGACCTCACGATCCAGTGCGACGGTCATGGGTTCTCGGCCCAGTCGCAGCACGCCCTCCACCTGTCCCTGATCAACTGAGCTGCGGTTGCTCGCGCGGCCCGGACTCGAAGGTCCGGCCGGGCACGCGCCGCGCTCGCGCGTCAGCGCACCGGGCCGGGCGACCGGCTCGCCAGGATGGCGCCGGCCAGCCGGTCGAACTCGGCCCGCAACGCGACGTGATCGTCGCCGCCGGTCGGGCCGATGAAGCCGACGTGGGCCGCCTCGGCGGAGCCGTCCCGGCGCAGGAACACCGTGATCGGCACCGCGGTCGCGCCGCGGAACGGTTGCATCACCGCCCGAACCTCGTCCTCGCGCGTGATCGTGACGATCGTCCACGGAACGCGATGTCGCCTGACGAAGCGATCGACGAGCCTGGCCGCCTCCGCCGGCCTGTCGGTCTGCTCCAGGCTCACGCCCAGGAGCTCCAGGCCCTCCGCGTGATGGCGCTCGTACAGCTCGCGCAGGAGGACGACCGCGTCGTTGCAGTTGCTGCACCACGTCCCGAACACCTCGACGATGACGGGCTTGCCGCGGCGCCGGGCCGCCTCGATCGCCGGGATGCTCCTCCACGCGTCCAGGTCCAGGCCCACCAGGAGCGGCTGGATGTCGTTGAACGGGAGCTCCCCGCCCTTCCTGCGCTCCGCGACGAAACGGGTCCGCTTGCGCAGCACCACCAGCTCGCCGCTCATGCGGTCGGGACCGATCAGGGTCGCGTTCAGCAGGGCGTAGTGGCTCCCGTCGAGTGTGCCCATCGCCATCCGCGCGCCGCGCACGTTGCCGGCCATGAAGCGCAGGTCCCCGGTGTCGAGGACGACATCGCCGCGGACCACGCCTCCTTCCTGAGTCAGGATCGCCTTGTAGATCGGATTGCGCGTGGGTGAGTAGTCGACCGCCTCGTCAGGGACGATGCGCCACGTGCCCGTCAGATCGGCGGCCGACGCTGGACCCGCCAGGTCGAAGCGCGCCTCGGGGGCAGGGCGATCGACGCGGTGGGCGCGCAGCGGCGTGGCGAAGTGGGTCTCTGCCTCCTCCACGTCCTGCCTGTAGATCGGATGGTTCAGGCGAAGCTCGCCGCGCAGGACCTCGTCGTCGCCGACCTCCGCCTCCACCTGCCAGTCGTAGTCGACCAGCGAGAGCTCGACCCGGCGGCCCTGCCAGCGATGAGCCAGGCGCACGCTCTCCCGGTCATTGAGCAGCAGCGCCTGTTCGTCGTTGCTGCGGGGCAGATAGAGGAAGAACGGCAGCTCCTCCTCCGCCGCCCCGGGCTCGAGCTGCAGCACGGCGCGGTACCAGCCGCCGACGGGGGGGCTCGGAGCGGACTGGCCGAGCCGGCGACCCACCAGGACGCCGGCCGAGCCGACGGCAACGGCCAGGCCGGCGATGAGCGCTGCCGGCCGGCCGGCCAGCTTCCGCCGCCCGCTGCCGAGGATCAGGCTAGTAGACCTTCGCGAACGGGAACGCGACGCAGGTCGATCCCCAGAGGTCGATGCGGCGTCCGTCCTCGGTGAGCTTGGCCTGGTTCGACGCCGTTCCGACCTGCATGATGCCGATGTCCGGCAGCTTGTCGATCGTCTCCTTCGGGACGACGAAGCGGCCCGTGTTCGGCCCCACGCACGCGATGGTCTCGGAGTTGGCCACGCCCGGACCGCCCTTCTTCCAGAAGATGATCACTCCACCGGTGGTGATGTCCGGATCGGCCGGGTTGAGCTCGTTCCACTCGACCACGAGATCTTCGTTCGCCTGGATCGGGCGGTTGCCGACTCCGGTCGGGCTCACCACCTCGACCTTGGGAGTCTGGTAGAGCCCATGGAGGAGCTGGTTGAAGCCCATGTCCTTCTGGGTGGTCGCGGAGTGCTCGGCGTCGAAGAAGCTGTCCTGCGTCTTCTCGTACGACTGGGCCGTGTAGGCCACCTGGTGGTGGCGGCCGAGGAAGTCGACGGCCGCGTCGCCGGTCGACCTCGGCAACGTGACCTCGTCGTCGCCCATCTTGACCTTCACGTCGTCGCCGACGTCGATGTACTCGCGGTCGGGCGGCACGTACCACAGCTCGTCGAAGCACTGGCCCAGGAGCGGCGGTTCCACGAACTCCGGGGTCTGGTCCTTCACGAAGTAGGAGACGAAGAGCCGGAGGTCGCTGCCGTCCGGGAGCGCGATGTACTGGATCCTGACCTCCCCGCCGTCGGGCCAGAACAGGCCGGCCGGGCAGGACAAGCCCACGCAGTCCTCCTTCTCGCCCTCGTCGAAGCAACCCGCGACGAGGAGGATCGCGGACGCAAGCAGTAAGAACCTTGCTGCTCTCTCCACCATGGATTGCCTCCTGCTACTAGAAGATTTGATAACTGGCATACAGCGAGTAGATGTTCTGCTTCCGCGTGTTCTCGCCATACACGAAGAAGTGGGCGAGCGCGCCCACCTGGACGCCATCGCTGATCTCGTAGCCGACGCTGGGGCCGACCACGATGAAATCCTCGTCGAGCAGCCGGTCGTGGTTGTACTGCACCGAGGGCGGCTCGAACAGGATGCCGTTGAACGTGACGCCGCCGTGCGAGAACCGACTGCTGGCGTCGACGCCGACGTCGATGCCCCAGGGCAGGAAGTACCCGATCGTCGCGCTGGCCTCGCTGAAGTTCCGGTTGAACGACTTCGTGTCTTCGTCCACGTCGACCCTCTCGCGCAGCGCGAACTCGTACTCTGCCTGCACGAACAGATTGGGCAGCACCGGATCCAGTGTCCGCCCGACTGCCACTCCGGCGTTGAGCGCCTTGAGCCGATGGCCGGGCGCGGCCAGGCCCAGGGTCGGATAGTCGTGCGTGGGGATCGTGCCGCCCAGGAAGAACGAGAGACCCAGATACTTCTCGATCGCCTTGATCTGATAGCGCAGCCCGCCCTTGAAGTCGGTGGGCGTGAAGTGGAGCGACCCGTCGTCGTACGGCCCGTTGACCGGGAAGTGCTGGAAGTCGTCGTCGCCGACCTTGAGGGCGACCATGTTCAGCTCGGCCTCGACGGCCAGTCCGTCGATCGGCGTCACGTACCTGGCGCGCGGCGTGAAGATGTGGACGAACATCGTCGTCCCGGGCACCTCGAGGCCGCCGCTCTTGGCCACGAGCTTGCCGGAGGGCGCGTAGGTGTACCCCAGAGAGACGGAGAGGGAGTTCGGAGCTTCCAGATACGATTGCGCTGCGGCTCCGCGCGGGGAGACGAGCAGGAACAATATCGTTCCGGCGAGCGCTGCAAATGATCGTGTAGCCACCATGGACCTCGATGGAGAAGAAGTTCATCGCCAGTTGAGCGAAACCCGGCGGCCAAGTCAATTCACTATGCCGCGCTGTTCGGACGCGCTGCCAGTTACCTTCAGGTCGGCTCGCGGGTGCCGATCACCTACACCCTTGCAGCCCTCGAGGCGCTCGTCCGTCGACGTGCGAGATTCCGAGTTGCTCGCCGAGCGCGCTTGCCGCTAAGGTGCGACCGAACGATTCAGATCCGGCAGGAGTGCTCATTTGGCAGTTCCGGCTCCACACGTCCGACTTCATCGAATGGCCCTGAGTCTCGGCATCGCCGCGGCGGCGACCTGGCTGTTCGGCGACTCGATATCCTGGGCGCAATCGGGTACTGCCGGCGTAAGCGGGGTGCGGTCCGTTACGATCGCGCCACGAGAGACCACGCTCCAGCCGCGGCTGCGGTTCCAGCGGCTCGGCCGGGAGCGAGGTCTGCCCCAGAGCACCGTCTCCGCGATCGCGCAAGATCGGACCGGCTTCATCTGGCTTGGCACGGAGGATGGGCTGGCGCGCTACGACGGTCAGAGATTCGTCGTCTTCCGGCACGAGCCAGGCGACGAGAAGAGTCTCAGCGCGCCGGTCGTGAACAGCATACTCGCAGCGAGGGACGGATCGCTGTGGGTCGCGACCGAGGGCGGCGGCCTCGACCGGTACCGCCCCGCAACGTCCAGCTTCGAGCGGCCTGCGCACGCGCGCGACGTCCCGGCGCTCACCGCCGGCACCATCGCCTCGCTCGCCGAGGGACCGGACGGCACGATCTGGATCGCGGCGGCAGGGGACGGACTGCTCGCGCTCGATCCCGGGACCGGCGCGGTCCGCTCCTACGCCGTGAAGCAGGGGCTGCCGGACAGCGTCGGCGAGGTCGTCGCCGCCAGGGACGGGAGCGTGTGGGCGGGCACGGTGAGCGGCGTCTTTCGCCTCGACGGGCAGCGCACGCGGTTCGAGCAGGTCCCGGGTCAGGATGGAGCGCTGCGCGGCTCGATCACCGCGCTCTCCGCCGGCCGTGACGGCGAGCTCTGGATCGGCATCGAGGGGAAGGGACTGGCCCTCTACTCGGCCCGGACCGGCGGGGTGCGGACGTTCCGGGCGGAGCCGCAGAACCCGGAGCGTCTGCTCGACGACACGGTCAGGGCGATCCACGTCGACCGCCGCGGTCGCGTCTGGGTCGCGACGGAGAAGGCCCTCCACATCCTCGATCCGGCGAGCGGCCGCTTCGAGCGCCATCCTCCCGACAGCGACGATCCCATGTCGCTGGCCGGCTCACCGCTCGCCATCAGCGAGGACGCCGCCGGGGTCATGTGGGTCGGCACGTTCGGGGGCGGCGCCGCGCTGCTCGACCCGATGACCTCGAGCTTCTCGTTCTACAAGACCGCCGGGGTCAGCGCGATCGCGCGGAGCGGTCAAGACTTGTGGATCGCGACCGTCGAGGAGACGTGCCGGCTGAGCGGGAAGCAGTCTCTGACCGGGATGTGCTGGGCGACGGGGCTGGCGACGAGCCTCCTCGTCGACCGGACCGGATCGGTCTGGGTCGGGACCATGCAGAGCGGCCTCCTCCGCCTCGATCCGGGATCGCCCGAGCGCTGGACCGTGTACGAGAACGTCCCCGGCAACGCGAAGAGTCTTCCGGCTGGTCCGGTGCTCGGGTTGCACGAGGACCGGGCCGGTAATTTGTGGATCGGCGTGGTCGGAGGCGGGCTCCGGCGCTTCGACCGCGCACGTGGGGAGTTCGTGCGCCAGGACGCGGTCTCCAGTCTCGTCTACCTGATCGAGGAGGACCCGCACAAGGACGGGAGGCTGTGGCTGGGCACGGCCGACCGCGGGCTCATCCGCCTGGACGTGGCCAGCGGAGCGGTCAAGGTGTTTGCGCCGAGCCCGGACGATCTCGACAACAAGTCGGACAACTCCGTCGTCGACGTCGCCTTCGAAGGTGACCGCTCCATCTGGCTGGCGACCTACGGCGGCGGTCTGAAGCGCCTCAACCCGGCCACCGGCGCGTTCCAGTCGTTCTCCCGGCCCCAGGGCCTGCCGAGCGGGGTGCTGTGCGCCGTCCTCCGCGACGGGGAGGGCAAGCTGTGGGCCAGCTCCATCGCCGGGCTGGCCCAGCTCGATCCCGCGAGCGGGCAGGTCCGCGTCTTCACCGCCCCCGACGGCCTGCAGTCGCTCGAGTTCGTGCAGCACAGCCGGATGGTGGGCGACGATGGGCGCTTCTACTTCGGCGGGATCAACGGCTTCAACGTCTTCTCGCCGGCCGACATCCAGGTCGACCGGTCGCGCGCCCCGTTCGTCCTCACGTCGATCGAGGTCCTCGGCAAGAGCTACCGGGGCGGGCAGCAGGCGGAGTCCACACGCGCGCTCGAGCTCGCGCACGACGAAGCGCTGGTAAACATCGAGTTTGCCGCGCTGACCTACTCGGGAAGCTCCGATCTTCGATTCGAGTACAAGCTGGAGGGCGTCAGCGATCTCTGGCTGGCCGCGCGCGCTCCGTCGATCACGCTGAGCGGGCTCGACTCCGGCGACTACACCCTGCGCCTCCGCGCCCGCGATCGTCACGGCGTCCAGACCGAGCCGGTCGCGCTCGCGATCTCGGTCGCGCCGGTCTTCTTCCTCAGCCGCTGGGCCTTCTCGGTCTACGGGCTCCTCCTGGTCGGCTCCTTCCTCGGCATGTACCGCTATCAGAAGGTGCGCATCCGGCGCCTCCAGCAGGCGGCTCGCCTCGCCGCTGTCGAGCGCGAGATCGAGCTCACGGCGACCGTGCAGTCCTGGTTCCTGCCCGAGTCCGGAACCTACAGCTCGGAGAGCTGCGACCTCGTCGGCTTCTACCGCGGGGCGGAGAAGTGCAGCGGCGACTGGTGGTGGTACGAGGACGTGGGCGACGGCAAGCTGTGGACGATCGTCGCCGACGTGACCGGGCACGGCGCCGGCCCGGCCATGCTGACGGCGGCGGTGGCGATGGGTATATGGGTGCAGAAGAGCTCCACCGAGGAGGAGCTCCTCGATCGGCTCGCGCGCGTCAATCACCAGGTCCTCCTCCGCTGCAAGGGGAAGGCGACGATGACGATGACCGCGGTCGTCCTCGACAATCGCTCCGGGGAGGCGACCGTCTACAGCCTGGGCGGCCTGCCCGCGCTCGTCTTCAAGCAGGATGGGCAGACCAGAGTCCTGGGGGCCGTCGGCAGCCCGATCGGCGTCGCGCCCAGTCTGCGGGCCGGACAGACGCCCGTGCGCCTGGACCCGGGCGACCGCATGGTCATCACGACTGACGGCATCGTCGAGACCGCGCTGCCCCGAGGCCGTCCGCTCGGCCTGCGCCGGTTCGCCGAGATCGCGCGCGACGCGGCCAGCATCCCGCTCGAGACGGCGGCGACGCGGATCGTCACGGAGGTTGACCTGGCGCGGTCGCGCGAGCGGCAGGAGGACGACTTCACCTTCTGCATGCTGGAGCGCCGCGCATAGGATAGGACGTAGGCCTACCGGCAGTGGACACAGTCTGCGCAGGTGCGCTGCGATCCGCGGAGCCCGACACGCGCCCACATTCATTCGCGCGGCATCGGCGCTCCCGCAATCTTGACGGGCGATCATCGCGCGCGGGACACTCGCGCGCGAGCCACACCGTTGTGTGAATTTTGATGTCAGGAGGATGGGCGATGTTCGTGACCAGAGCGATCAAGATCGGAGTCTTCGTCGCGCTCGGGACTCTGAGTCTCACCGCATGCGGGGACGACGATAGCGGCGACGGAAGCAGCGACGACGACGGCACCGTGCCCGACGCCGGCGGCGGAAGCGACAGCGGCGGCCAGCCGGACGGCGGAGGCGGCGGCGCATCCACGCACGCGAGCACCTCTCTCCTGATCCAGCTGCAAGTGCTGCTCGACGGGTTCGCGCCGCAGGGCTTCTTCATCGAGAGCACGTTCCAGGCGAAGTCGGACCTCCTGCCGCCGTCGTACGCGCAGATGCCGGGCTCGCCGTTCGGATGCGTGGTCTTCGAAAAGACGGCCGACTACTACTTGCCGGGCAGCCTCGAGATCGAGGACGGCCACGTGGCGACCGGCCTCGACGAGGGACCTGTGCAGATCAGCGTCTCCGGCGGGAGTCCCGCGTTCCCGCCCTGCGCGTACGTCGCCAACGAGGGCTACCAGTGCGTCAGCCAGTCCGGCACCGGCGGCGACATCGAGGTGGTCGACGCGGGGGGGAGCCTCTACTCGGTCACCGATCCCAGCATCACGTTCGACGACGGCGAGGTCGGACGGTTCGTGAACATCACTGGAGCCACCAATCCAGCCAACAACGGGCAGTTCCCGATCGTGAACCTGCCGCCCGGACCCGGGCACACCATCGTCTATCTCAACCCGCAGCAGGATCCGATCGCGTGCGCCGGGGCTCCCGAGGACTGCGAAGAGATCGGCACGAGCGCGAGCTACAAGACCCTGGCCGCGCTGCCCGGCGGCTCGACCCCGCGCCTGGCCGACGACGCGGAGATCACCATCCAGCACACCGCGGGTGGCGATGGGCACACGGCGGACTTCTCGCAGTCGAGCGATATCGGCGATTCCTTCACCCTCGCGGCCGACTCGGCGGAGCTCATCAACAACATCCCCCTCGACGGCTCCTCGTTCACCATCGGGTGCAACGAGGACGGGACCGACTGCGGCAACGCGATGGCCAGCCTCCTGGTCGTGCTGACGACCGATGCGCCGCTTCCTCCGGGCCCCCCGGTTCTCATGCCGATCCCGGTCCAGAAGGCGGTCCAGCTGCAGTGCATCTTCCTCACGCCGACGGTCACGGTGCCGGCCGAGGCGGCGGCGTTCCTCGCCGGCTCGAACGCGACGCGAGTGCGCACGACCTTCGGGCGTGTGAACCCGCTCAACTTCACGGCAGGCGCGACCGACTTCACCGTGATCATGGGCAACGCCCAGGTGGGAGTCACCCAGGTCGCCCCGTAGACGCACTTCTCGCCGGGTCGACCGCCCCTGACCGCGGCGGTCGACCCGGATGGCGGTCGACGACCCCGAGCGCCTCCGCCCCGCCCGAGCCTTTCCCCCCCCGTCGGGTATCTAGCTGCACCAGGAGGTCATATGTACATCAGGTCTGCACTGCGAATGGCATCGCTGTGCGCGCTCGGCGCCATGGCCGCTTGTGCGGCGGAGGACGACGAAGCGCGAACCGAGAACACCGACGCCGTGGTCCCGACCCACCATGGCCAGCTCCTTCTCGTCCAGCTCGAGGTGCTGCGCGACGGATTCCCTGATCAGGGCTTCTTCGCGGAGTCCACGTTCCTCGCCAAGTCGGACGCTCTGCCGCCGGTGTTCGAGGAGATCCCGGGGTCGCAGTTCGGCTGCAAGGTCTTCCACAAGGGCCCGGACTTCTACTTCCCGGGCAGCGAGGAGATCGAGGACGGCCACGTCGCCAAGGGGCTCGACGAGGGATCGATCAGCCTGTCGTTTCCGTACAGCGACGTCGAGATCCCGCGCTGCAACTTCGTCGCGGGGGTCGGTTACCGCTGCAAGGGAGCGAGCGGCTCGCGCGGCGACATCAAGGTGGTGGACGCGGCCGCGGGGCTCTTCTCGATCCGCGACTCGCGCATCCGCTTCGATGACGACGACGTCGGCCGCTTCGTCGAGCTGACCGGAGCCTCGAAGCCGGCCAACAACGGCACCTTCTTCATCGAGTCGCGGCCCGACTCCCACACCATCGTGTACTCGAACTTCAAGCAGGATCCGGCCACGTGCGCGAGCATGCCGTCCGCGTGCCAGGAGCTCCACACCAGCGCGAAGTACTCCACGCTGGGCGGGCTGCCCGCCGGCGCGACCGGGCGGATCGCCGACACCGGTCAGGTCAAGGTCAAGCACAGGGCCGGCGGGGCGGGCCACACCGAGGACTTCGACCTGACCTTCGACCCGGGCGACTCGTTCACGATGACCGACGCCTCGCGCGGGCTCATGAACGCCACGCCGATCGACGGGTCGCCGTTCGCGCTGGGCTGCGACGGGGCGGGCGGCTCGTGCGGCGTCGCGGCCGCCAGCCTCGTCGTGATTCTGACCACGGACGCTCCGGTCCCGCCCGGCCCGCCCGTGCTCATGCCGATCCCGGTCGAGAAGGCCGTGCAGATCACCTGCATCGTGCCCGGCTCGGGGACCGTCAACGTGCCGGCGTCGGCGGCCGCCTTCCTGGCCGACTCGAACGCCACGCGTGTCCGGACCACCTTCGCGCGCGTGAACCCCGTGCCCCTCGTCCAGACCGACACCGACTACCTGTTCGTCGTGGGCAACGCGCAGGTCGGCATCACCGAGATCGAGTAGCGAAACGCGTCACCGGTCGCGGTCGGGCGCGCCGGCCCGCCGCCACCGCCATGCGCGCCTGGCCAGGCCCGGTGTCCCCCGTCATCCGCCTCGCCAGGGCAGCTCTTTCTCGAACCAGTGGTGGGCGTAGGGCTCGTCGTTGAACGCAGGTACCTCGCGGTAGCCGGTTTCGCGGTAGAGCTGGATCGCCTCGGCGAGGGCGCTGTTGGTCTCGAGGCGGACCCGGCGCGCGCCGGCCTCGCGCGCGCGACCTTCCAGCTCGACCAGCATGCGGCGGCCGAGGCCGGCGCCGCGCACCGACGGCGCGATCCACATGCGCTTGATCTGGCCGGGCTCGCCCGGCGACAGCTTGAGCGCGCCGCAGCCGACCGCCTCGCCGCGCAGCCGCGCGACCAGCAGCACGCCGGCCGGCGGCGTGAGCTCGGCGACGTCGGCCGGGATGCTGCGCTCGGGAGCGAAGCCGCCCGCGAAGCGGCGGTCGAGCTCGGCGAAGTAGTGCTGGATGCATGCGACCGCGTCGGCGCTGTCGGGCGGCTCGGCGGCGATCTCGATCATGGACGCGGCGACCAGCCGCTCCACCTGATCCATGGCGGCCACCAGCCGCTCGCGCTGCGACGGGGCCAGACTGTCGAGCAGCGCGCCGGCCAGCTCGTCGGCGCGCCGGTCGAGCACGCCTCGCTCGGACAGGCCCGCGCGGGTGAGCCGGGCCCGACGCACGCGTCGGTCGTCGCGGCTCGCCTCCACGCGGACGAGCCCCTGCGCCTTGAGCGAGGCGAGCAGGCGGCTGAGATATCCGGAGTCGAGCCCGAGGCGGGCGCGCAGCTCGCGCAGCTCGGCGCCTCCGCCGATCTCCCACAGGAGCCGGGCCTCGCCCAGCGGGCGACCCCGCCCCAGGAAGTGGTCGTCGAGGACCCCGATGCGCTCGGTGACCGTCCGGTTGAACCGCCGCACTCGCTCCACCATGGGCCGATCCATATTGTCTGACTTTGGTCAGACAATTGCCCGGACGCAAGGGCTGCCCGCGAATGGCGAGCCGGCGCGCGGGCCGGGCTAGAATCCGGCCGTGCAGCGGTCCCGGGGCACGGCACCTGCGCGCGAGCTGATCGTGGCGGCGGCGGCGGCCGACCGCCTGGCGGCTGCCGATGCGCGCATCGCCGCGCTCGATCGATCGCGGCCGGCGCTGCTGGTCGGGCCCACCCTCGAGGCGGCGCGCTCGGCCATCTACCGCGCGCTGCCCGGCGGCGCGGTCGCGTTCGGCTGGCACGCCATGACCCTCGAGCTGCTCGCGCGCCGGATCGCGGTGCCGGTCCTGGCCGGGCAGGGGCTCGCCCCGGTCAGCGGCGCCGGCCTGCAGGCGGTGGTCGCGCGCGTGCTCGGACGGCTGGCCGGCGACAGCGCGCTCGGCCGCTACCAGGGGCTGGCCGACAAGCCCGGGCTCGCGCCGGCCATCGCGCGCACCGTCACCGAGCTGCGCATGGTCGAGGTCGCGCCCGGCGCTCTGGCCGCCGCCGCGCCGGATCTGGCGCGCATCCGGGCCGAGTACGAGGCCGAGCTCGAGCGCCTCGGCCTGGCCGACAGGGCCGCCGTGCACGCGGCGGCCGCGCGCGCGATCGCCGCCGGCGCGGAGCTGGTGGCCGGCGCGCCGTGCGTGCTCATCGACGTCGCGGTCAGGACTCCGGTCGAGCGCGCGCTGGTCGCGGCGCTGGCCGGGCGCGCGGCCACCATCGCGTGCACCGCCGCGCCGGGCGACGGCCGCACGATCGCGGCGCTCGGCCAGGCGCTGGGCGTCGAGCCGACGACGTGCGACGCGCGCGGCGGCGACACCGCGCTGGCGCGCGCGCAGCAGAACCTGTTCGCCGGGCAGCCCGAGGAGCCGGCCGAGGACGCGAGCATCGCGGTGTTCTCCGCGCCGGGCGAGAGCCGCGAGTGCGTGGAGATCGCGCGCCGCATCATCGAGGAGGCGCGCGGCGGCGCTCGCTTCGACCGCATGGCCGTGCTCCTGCGCGCGCCGCTCCAGTACCGATCGCACCTGGTGGAGGCGTTTCGCCGGGCCGGCATCCCGGGCCACTTCACGCGCGGGACGGTGCGGCCGGATCCGTCGGGGCGCGCGCTCCTGACCCTGCTCGACTGCGCGGAGGAGCGCTTCTCCGCGCGCGCGTTCGCCGAGTACCTGTCGCTCTCGGTCATGCCGCTCGCGCCGTCCGCGACCGACGCGGAGGGGGCGCGCGATCGCTTCGTGCCGCCGGCCGACTTCCCGGTCGCCGGGGCGACGCGCCCGCCGCCCCGCGCCGTGCCCGCGCAGCTCGGCCTGTTCGATGCGCTGGCCCGGCCGGCGCGCCCCACGCCCGTCGCTCCGCCGCCGCCGCTCGCCCCGCTCGCGCCGCTCGCGCCGCGCGACGAGGATGCGGGGGCCGCCGAGGACGCGCTGCCGGACGCCGATCCATCGCCGCCGGCGCCGCGCCGCTGGGAGCGTCTGCTGGTCGACGCCGCCGTGATCGGCGGGCTCGATCGCTGGGAGCGGCGGCTGGCCGGCCTCGCCCGCGAGCTGGCCGCGCGCAGGGACGCGCTGGCGGATCCCGACGATCCGGCCGGCCCGCGCATCGCGCGCGAGCTGGCCGACCTCGAGGCGCTGCGCGCCTTCGCCCTGCCGCTGCTCGGGCTGCTCGCCCGCCTGCCGGAGCAGGCGACCTGGGGCGAGTGGCTCGAGCGCCTGTCCGAGATCGCGGTGCGGGCGATCCGCAGCCCCGAGCGCGTGCTCGAGGCGCTGGCCGAGCTCGAGCCGATGGCGCCGGTCGGGCCGGTGCGCCTGCGCGAGGCGCGCCACGTGCTGGCCGCGCGGCTGGGCGAGCTGGTCGAGCGGCCGACGGGAATGCGGCCGGGCAAGGTGTACGTCGCCGCCATCGAGGACGCGCGCGGCCTCGACTTCGACGTCGTGTTCGTGCCGGGGCTGGCCGAGCGCATGTTCCCGCAGCGCGTGGTCGACGATCCGATCCTGCTCGACGATCTCCGCCGGGCCGTGTCGGGCCAGCTGGCGACCACCGGCGACCGCATCGCGGCCGAGCGCGAGGCGCTGCACGTCGCGCTGGGCGCCGCGTCGCGCTCGCTGGTGCTGTCCTACCCGCGGCTCGACAGCGAGCAGGCGCGCCCGCGGGTGCCGTCGTTCTACGGCCTCGAGGTGCTGCGCGCCGGCGAGGGCGTGCTGCCCGGCTTTCGCATCCTGGCCGAGCGCGCGCGCGACGCCGGCAGCGCGCGCATGCGCTGGCCGGCGCCGGAGTCGCCCGAGCGCGCCATCGACGAGGCGGAGTACGACCTGGCGGTGCTCGAGCGGCTCCTGCGCGAGCCGCCCGCCGCCACCCGCGGCGCGGCGCGCTACCTCATGGAGGCCAACCCACACCTGTGCCGCGCGCTGCGCTTCCGCGCCCGGCGCTGGAACCTCAGCCGATGGAGCCCGGCCGACGGGCTGGTCGATCCGGCGGCCGGCGCGCTCGCGCGCCTCGAGCGCCATCGCCCGGGCGCGCGCGTCTACTCGGCCACGTCGCTCCAGGCCTACGCCGCCTGTCCCTACCGCTTCTATCTCCGCAGCGTGATCGGGCTGGAGCCGCGCGAGGTGCCGGAGCCGATCGAGGAGATGAGCGCGCTCCAGCGCGGCAGCCTGTTTCACCGGGCGCAGTACGCCGCCTGCCACGCGCTGCGCGAGGCCGACCTGTTCCCGCTGCGGGCGGCCAGCTTGCCGCGCGCGCTGGCGCTGCTCGACGGGGAGTTCGACCGCGCGGTGGCCGAGCTGCGCGAGGAGCTGGTGCCGGCCATCGAGCGGGTGTGGTCCGACGGCGTGGCGCGCATGCGCAAGGACCTGCACCACTGGCTGCGCCTCATGATCGACGAGGAGTGGACCCCGAGCCACTTCGAGCTCGGCTTCGGGCTGCCCGCCGAGCGCGCGAGCGATCGCGATCCGGCCAGCCGGGCCGAGCCGGTCGACGTCGGGTATGGCCTGCGCCTGCGCGGCGCCATCGACATGGTCGAGCGCCGCGGCGGCCGCGTGCGCGCCACCGATCACAAGACCGGGCGGGCGCCGCCCGGCCGGCGCCTGGTCATCGGCGGCGGCGAGACGCTGCAGCCGGTGCTCTACGGGCTGGTGCTGGCGCAGCTGTTCCCCGAGCTGGAGGTCGACTCCGGCCGGCTCTACTTCTGCACCGACCGCGGCGGATTCGCCGAGGAGGTCGTCCCGATCGACGACGAGGCGCGGGCGGCGGTGGGGCTGGTCGCCGGCGCGGTCGATCGCGCGCTCGAGTCCGGCTTCCTGCCGGCGGCGCCCGGCCGCGAGTCCTGCACCTACTGCGACTACATCCCGGTGTGCGGGCCGTACGAGTGGCAGCGGTCCGCGCGCAAGGAGCGGCGCCGGCTCGACGACCTGGTGCAGCTGCGGAGGCACCCGTGAGCGGCGCGGGCGGCGCGGGCGGCGCGGGCGCGGGCGGCGTGCTGGCCGACGCGGTGGCGCGCGAGCGCATCCGGGGCGACCTCGACACCACCTTCGTGGTCGAGGCCGCGGCCGGGACCGGCAAGACCACGGCGCTGGTGGGCCGCATCCTCTCGCTCATCCGGTCGGGTCGCGGCGAGCTGCAGGGCATCGTGGCGGTCACCTTCACCGACAAGGCGGCCGGCGAGATGAAGCTGCGGCTGCGCGCCGAGATCGATCGACTGCGCACCAGCGGCGACAGCTCGGCAGAGGAGAGGGAGCGCCTCGACCGCGCGCTGGCCCAGCTCGAGGTCGCGCGCATCGGCACCATCCACTGGTTCTGCGCCGATATCCTGCGCGAGCGGCCGGTCGAGGCGGCCATCGATCCCGGCTTCGCGGTCCTGGCCGAGGACGAGGGGGCCGCCCTGCTCGAGCAGGTGTTCGACCGCTGGTTCCAGCGCTCGCTCGACGATCCGCCGGAGGGCATCCGCCGCTTCCTGCGCCGGCAGTCCTGGTGGCAGGACGGGCCGCGCGACGTCCTCCTGGCCGCATGCGCCCAGCTGGTCGAGCACCGCGACCACGCCGCGCCGTGGCGGCGCGATCCGTTCGACCGCGCCGCCGCCGCCCTGCGCGTGCTGGGCGAGCTGCGCGCGCTGGCCGGCCTGGCCGATCGCGCCCGCGACCGCCGCGACTACCTGGCCCGCAGCCTGGCCCGCATCGCCGAGCTGGTGGCGCGGGTCGATGCGCGCGAGCAGGGCGGCGAGCGCGACCTCGATCTGGTCGAGGCCGAGCTGGTGGCCCTGGCGCGCGACCAGAACCTGGACTGGCAGCGCCGGGGCAGCGGCCGGCTCTACGGCGACGGGCTCCTGCGCGCCGACGTCCTCGTCCAGCGCGACGAGGCGCGCGCCAGCCTGGACGAGCTCGCGGCGCGCTCGCAGGCGGACCTGGCCGCATGCCTTCACCGCGAGCTGGCCCCGGTGGTG
Source organism: Kofleriaceae bacterium (assembly GCA_035262925.1). Taxonomy (GTDB): domain Bacteria; phylum Myxococcota_A; class Polyangia; order Haliangiales; family Haliangiaceae; genus DATFRY01. The sequence goes on from DATFRY010000537.1 coordinate 27,620, forward strand.
GCCGCCTACGAGGAGCACAAGTCGCGGCGCGGCGCGCTCGACTTCCTCGACCTCCTGGTGCGCGCGCGCGACCTCCTGCGCGGCGACGCCGGCGTGCGCCGCGCGCTGCAGCGGCGCTTCACGCACCTCCTGGTCGACGAGTTCCAGGACACCGATCCGCTGCAGGCCGAGATCCTCCTCCTGCTGGCGGCCGACGATCCGGCGGTCACCGACGAGGCGGCGGCGCGCCCGGCGGCCGGCAAGCTGTTCGTGGTCGGCGATCCCAAGCAGTCGATCTACCGCTTCCGCCGGGCCGAGGTGGCGCTGTACGAGCGCATCAAGCGGCGCGTCCTCGCGCACGGCGGCGAGGTCCTCTACCTCACGACCAGCTTTCGCAGCGTCCCGGAGATCCAGGCGGCGGTGAACCGCTCGTTCGCCGCGCACATGACCGGCGGCGCCGGCGACGACGCCAGCGGCGACGGCGGTGACGGCGGTGACGGCGGCGGCGGCGGCGGCGACCAGGCCGCGTACGTGGCGCTCGAGCGCTTCCGGCCGGCGGTGGAGGGGCGCCCGAGCGTGATCGCGCTCCCCATCCCGTCGCCCTACAACGAGCGCGGCTACATCACCAAGAAGGCGGTGGCCGCGTCGACGCCCGACGCCGTGGCCGCCTTCGTCCACTGGCTCATCACCGTCAGCGGCTGGACCATCGAGGACCCGGCCACCGGCGCGCAGGTCGCGCTGGCCAGCCACCACGTGTGCCTGCTGTTCCGCCAGTTCGTCAGCTTCCGCGACGACCTCACCCGCCCCTACCTGCGCGCGCTCGAGGCGCGCCGCGTCCCCCACGTCCTCATCGGCGGCCGCTCGTTCCACGACCGCGAGGAGGTGATGGCCCTGCGGTCCGCGCTGCGCGCCATCGAGTGGCCGGACGACGAGCTCCACGTCTACGCCGCCCTGCGCGGCCCGTTCCTGGCGCTCCACGACGAGCAGCTGTTCGCCTTCCGCGAGGAGGTGGGTCGGCTGCACCCGCTGCGCCCGCTCGCGCCCGGAGAGGCCGACGGTCACGCCGACGTGGTCTCGGGGCTCGAGCTCCTGCGCGGCCTGCACCTCCGCCGCAACCGGCGGCCGATCGCCGACACCATCGCCGCCTTCCTCGACGCCACCCGCGCCCACGCCGGCATCGCGATCTGGCCGACCGGCGAGCAGGCGCTGGCCAACGTGCTGCGCGCGCTCGAGGAGGCGCGCCGGTTCGAGAGCCGCGGCGCGACCTCGTTCCGCAGCTTCGTCGACTGGCTCGAGGACCGGGCGGAGCGGGGCGAGGGCGCGCAGGCGCCGGTCGTCGAGGAGGGCAGCGAGGGCGTGCGCATGATGAGCGTGCACCGGGCCAAGGGGCTGGAGTTCCCGGTCGTGGTGCTGTGCGACCCGGGCTGCTCGCGCGAGAAGCGGCGGCCGTCGCGCTTCGTCGATTCCACGCGCGGGCTGTGGGCGGCATCGCTCGCCGGATGCAACCCGGTCGAGCTGAGCGAGAACCAGGAGGCGGTGCTGCGCGCCGACAACGCCGAGGAGGTGCGGGTGACCTATGTCGCCGCCACCCGCGCGCGCGACCTCCTGGTCGTGCCCTGCTCGGGCGATCAGCCGGTGGCCGGCTGGGTCGACGTGCTTCACCCCGCGCTCTACCCGGCCGCGGGCGCGCACCGCGACGCGCGCCCGGCGCCCGGCTGCCCGGCGTTCGGGCCCGACTCGGTCGCCAGCCGGTCGATCGACGCCCCGCCCGACGCCGAGAGCTCGGTCGCGCCCGGCTGGCACGCCATCGGCGACGGCCACGTGGTGTGGTGGGACCCGTCGGTGCTCGCGCTCGACCCACCGCCGGTCGGCGGCGTGCGACAACAAGATTTGCTCGTGTCCGACGAGGAGCTGGGCCGCGATCGATCCGGCATCGAGGGGTACGAGCGCTGGCGCGCCGACCGGGCCGCGGCGCTCGCGCTCGGCGCCCGGGCCAGCTTCGCCGTCACCACAGCGACCCGCCTGGCCGCCGCCGAGGGGGCGGCGACCGCGGTCGCGGTCGAGTCGGCGGAGACCGGCGCCTCGCGCTCCGAGCGGCCGCGCGGCCGCCGCTTCGGCACGCTGGTCCACGCGGTGCTGGCCGACGTCGCGTTCGACGCGGGCGCCGGCGAGATCGAGCGTCTCGTCGCGCTCCACGCGCGGCTGGTCGGGGCCACGGGCGACGAGGCGGCGGCCGCCGCCCTGGCGGTGGCGGCGGCGCTCGCGCACGACATCATGCGGCGCGCGGCCGGTGCGGCGATGCGCGGCCGCTGCCACCGCGAGCTGCCGCTCTGCTGGCGGGACGCGAGCGGCGCGTTCGTCGACGGCGTGGCCGACCTCGCCTTCGCCGAGTCGACCGCGGGCGCCGACGCCGAGGGTGAGCGCTGGGTCGTGGTCGACTACAAGACCGACGCGCGGCCCGAGGCGCACGACGCCTACCGGGCCCAGGTGCAGATCTACGCCCGCGCCCTCGCGGCCGCCACCGGCCGCCCCGTGCGCGGCGTGCTGCTCGCCGTGTAGTCCGGCCGCTCCTCTGCCGGGCCCGCCCCACCTCGCGGCGCCGCGGGCCGGGCCAGCATCCACTCAGGCGCCGGCCGGCGCTCCGCTGCAGTGGTGTCGCAGCTCGGCCATGAAGTCCTCGAGGTCGACCGGCTTGGCGAGGATCCTGGGCCCCCTCGGCGCCCGATCAGGGGCGGACGTGCTGATGACGACCGGGATGCTGGCGAGGTCGGCGTCGCAGGCGACCACCTCGAGGAACCGCCAGCCGTCCATGACCGGCATCATGAGGTCGAGCAGGATGACGCAGGGGCGCTCGTCCAGCCTGCGGATCGCGTCCAGCCCCTCCTGGCCGTTGGCCGCCACCACGGGGCGATAGCCGATGTCCTCGATGAAGTCGCGCAGGACCTCGCGCACGTCCTCGTCGTCGTCGATGACCATGACAATCTTGCCCATGACTCACTCCTTCGGCGCCAGCGGGAGCCGGAGGCGGAAGCTGGTCCCGGTCTCGGCCCCCGACGACGCCTCCAGCTCGCCGCCGTGAGCGAGGACGATCTGCCGCGTGATGTAGAGGCCCAGGCCGAGGCCCTGCGTCATGCTGGTGCGGCCCTCGCGCGCGCGCCGGAACGGATCGAACAGGGTCGGCAGCACGTCGGCCGCGATCGGCGGGCCGGAGTTGGCCACCTCGGCCGACACACCGTCGCGCTCGCGCCGGATCGCCACCAGGACCGGCCGGTCCGCCTCGCTGTAGGCCAGCGCGTTGCCGACCAGGTTGGAGAAGACCTGCGCTACCCGATCGACGTCCCACATGCCCCACGCGTCGCCCACGTAGTCCTCGACCACCAGGCGGCCCGGGTGGCTCTGGCGCAGCTCCTCGACCACGTCGCGGCAGACCGCGTGCAGGTCGGCCCACGTCCGCACCAGCGGGAGCCCGCTGCCGATGTCGCGCGCGCGGGCGAAGTCGAGCAGCTGGTTGACCATGCGGCTCATGCGCGCCGCGCTGAGGCGGATGCGCTGGAGCGCGCGCGCGGAGCGCTCGGGCAGCACCTCGGCCAGGAGGATCGCCTGCGCCCCGGTCGACACCGCCGAGAGCGGGTTGCGCAGATCGTGCCCCAGCATCCCGATGAACAGCTCCTGGAAGCGCTGGCGCTCGCGCTCGCCCACATCGCGACCGATCGCCACGGCGACCTGGGCGGCGACCCCCGCGATCATCTTGATCGTGCTCTCGCGCAGCGGGCGCCGGTTGGCGAGGGCCAGGACGCCGACCACCCGGTCCTCGACCAGGAGCGGGCGGGCGAGGAACGCCACGATGCCGGGCCGCCGGGCCCACCCGGGGACGCCCCCCATGTCCGAGGGCCCCGGCGCATCGACCGGCGGATCGAGCAGCGGGTCGATCAGGACCTGACGGCGCTGGAGCGCGGCGCGCCCGATGGCCGACTCCATCGCGATCGGCACCCGGTCGCCGGCGATGTCGCCGTCGCCGTCGCCGCGCACGACGCCAGCCCGCAGCTCGAGGGCGCTCTCGCCGCGCTCGGCGATCCACACGCCGGCGGCGGCCAGGTCGAGCCGGTCGGTCAGGGCCGCCAGGCAGTCGCGCAGCTGCTCGTCGAACGGAGCCACGCCGGTCAGCGCGATGCCGACCTCCTCGGCCAGGCGGGCGCGGCGCTCCTCGAGGTCTCGCGCGGCGCGCGCGTCCTTGTACAGGCGCGCGTTGTCGAGCGCGACGGCGCCCTGCGCGGCCACCGCGACCAGCAGGCGCTCGTCCTCCTCGCGGAACACGCCGGGGATGGCGTGGCCGAAGAACAGCCCGCCCAGCACCCCGCCCGACGACGAGATGACCGGCACCGCCAGGTACGATCGCACCGGCAGGTGGCCCTCGGGCATCCCGTGATAGGGCGGGTTCTTGCCGTAGCGGGGATCGCGGGTCACGTCGTCGAGCCGGACGACGCCGCTGCCGTGAAACGTGGGCGCGAAGACCGCCGTGTTGCGCGGCATCGGGAAGCGCGAGAAGGCCTCGCGCGGCGCGCCGGCGATGGTGTAGAGCACGTAGGCCTCGCCCGAGTCGTCGACGGTGTTGTAGAAGAAGGCGCCGAACTGCGCGCGACACAGGCGGGTCGCCTCCTCGGTGAGCTTCTGGAACAGGCGGTCCAGATCGAGCTCGCTCGACAGCGTCGTGCTGGTGGCGAGCAAGGTCTCGACCACGCGCGCCTGCTCGGCCTCGCGATCGGCGCGGCGGGCCAGCTCGGCGTAGAGGCGCGCACGCTCCATGGCCATCGCGAAGTGATCGGCCAGCGCGGCGTGGAACACGCGATCGAAGCTCTGGGGCGCGGCGAAGCCATAGGCCAGGCCGCCGAGCGCCCGACCGTCGACCAGCAGCGGCAGCACCACCATCGCCTGCAGCTCCACCGGTGCGCGCGCGCCGCGCAGCGCGGGACAGGCGGCGAGCAGCTCGTCGCGATCGGACAGGTACTCCGGGGCGCCGCTGGCGATCGCCCGGGCCAGCGCCACGGGCGCGTCGTGGGCGAGCTCGCTCCAGTCGTCGAGGGCGTGGCCGTGCCGCGCGATCAGGTGCAGCTTGCCGTCCACCTCGGCGTAGGCCGCGGCGGCGGCCGCCCCCAGCTCGTCGACCGTGCGTCCGACCGCCACGCGCGCGACCTGCTCGCGGTCGAGCGCGCCGGCCAGCTCGGCGCCCAGATCGTGGAGGCGCGAGAGAGAGGGCGTTCGCCCCTCGCCGACGCGGATCCCGCCCCGATCCGCCGACACCGCCCCCATCGCGATCGTCCCATCCCCCGTCCGCACGGGTCCAACTTAGCCGGCCCGGCGCGTGAGGCACAAGACCGGAACGCGGGCGAGCGCTGCGAGTCGGCGGACATCGCGGGCCCGCGCTCGGCGCGCGGCCCGGCCCGTACCGCGAAACGTGGCAAGATGGATCGACACGGCTCGCTGCCCGCCGGAGCGCCGCTCCAGCAGGCCTTCACCCCTCGCCCCCAGGGCAGCTCATGATCGCGCACACCGGCGCCGGAACCGCGCTGTCCACGGCCTCGACGAGGCGCCCGGCCGCCTGCGCCGTGGCGGTTGCGCTGTGTCTGGCCGGCGGGGCACGCGCCGACCCCGCTCCCGCTGCCGACGGCCGCGCCAACGGAGCGGGCGACGATGGCGACCGCGACCCGGACCGCCAGGGGAAGCAGGCGACGGCGGAGCCCGCGCCCCGACCGATGGCCGTGGCCCCTACCACGATCGTGGTGGTCGGCTCGCGCTCCGAGATCCCCGAGACCGAGCTGCCGCTGCCGGTCACCGTGATCGATCTGGAGCCGCTGGAGGGCGCGCGCGAGGGGACCAGCCTGGGCGAGGTGCTCGAAGGTGTGCCTGGCCTGGTCGCGCGCAACCGATCCAATTTCGCCCAGGACCTGCGCCTGTCGCTGCGCGGGTTCGGCGCGCGCAGCCCGTTCGGCATCCGCGGCGTGACCATCGTGCTCGACGGCATCCCGCTCACCATGGCCGACGGCCAGGCCCAGGTGGACGTGGTGGACCCGAGCATGCTGTCGCGCGTCGAGGTGCTGCGAGGTCCGGCCGGCGCGCTGTACGGCAACGGCGCCGGCGGCGTCGTCTACCTCGACACCGGGGACGGACGCACGCGACCCGGCGCCGACGCCGCCGTCGAGCTGGGCGCGTTCGGCACCCGCAAGCTGATGGCGCGCGCCGCCGGCGAGGCGGGCGCGGCCGCCTGGACCGCGTCGGTGAGCCGCCTCGACGCGGACGGCTACCGCCAGCGCGCGGCGGTCGAACAGACCCTCGCCCACGGCAAGGCGTCGTGGCGCGTCGCGCCCGGGCTCGAGCTCCGCCTGGTGGCGACCTATCTCGACTCGCCGGTGGCCGAGGACTCCGGCGGCCTCACCGCTGACGAGATGCGCGACGACCCGTCGCGCGCGGCGCCGTCCAGCATCACCTTCGCCACCGGCGAGGCGGTGCGCGAGCCGCAGGTCGGCGGCGCCGTCGCCTGGCGGCCGTCGGCCGACGACCTGGTCGAGGCGACCGCCTACCTCGACGCGCGCGACTTCACCGGGTCGGTGCCGACCCGCATCGTCGAGCTCGATCATATCGGCCTCGGCGCCGGCGCGCGCTATCGCTCGACCCGCGCCATCGCCGGGGTGCCGGCGCGCCTGACCGCCGGCGTCGACGCCCAGCACATGCGCGACCGGCGCAAGAACTTCGACAACGAGGGCGGCGCGGCGGTGGGCGGCGCGACCCTGCGCCAGGACGAGCGCGTCGACGCGCTCGGCGCCTACGGCCAGGCCCACGTCGAGCTCGGCGCGCGGCTCGGCCTGCTGGCCGGCGCGCGCTACGACCACACCCGCTTCGCCCTCGACGACCGCCTCGTCAGCGACGGCGACCAGTCCGGCGAGCGCGCGTTCGACAACGCGGCCGCGATGGCGGGCGCCATCGTCACGCCCCGCGCCGGACTCGACGTCGATGTCTACGCGAATGTCGCCCAGTCGATCGAGACGCCGACGGTGACCGAGCTCGCGGTCCGCCCCGACGGCGCCGCCGGCTTCAACCCAGATCTGCAGGCCCAGCGGGCCACCAGCCTCGAGCTCGGCGCCCGCGGGCGCCACGGGCGCCTGTCGGGCGAGCTCGCCGCCTTCCACATCGCCCTGCACGACGAGCTCATCCCGTTCGAGGACGAGACCGGGCGCACCTTCTACCGCAACGCCGCTCGCTCGCACCGGGACGGCGCCGAGGCGGCCGCCACCCTGGCCCTGCCTGCCGGCCTCGACCTGCGCGCCAGCTACGGGTATCTGCGCGCGCGCTTCGACGCCAACCGGCTCGGCGGCCAGGACCTCGCCGGCAACGCCGTCCCCGGCATCCCGCCGCACCAGCTCGCGGCGTCCCTGTCCTGGCGCGGCGCGAGCGGGCTCTTCGCCAGCGGCCAGCTCAGCTACCTCCACCGCACCTTCGTCGACGATGCGAACACCGCGCGCGCCCGCGCCAGCGTCCTGGTCGACGCCACCGCCGGCTATCGCGGCCGCCGCGGCTCGCTGCGCTACGAGCTCCACGTCGGCGCCGCCAACCTGTTCGACCGGGTCTACGCCGACAACCTCCGGGTCAACGCCGACGGCGGCCGCTACTTCGAGCCCGGCCCTCCGCTCCATTTCTTCGCCGG
>DATFRY010000538.1:0-30937 GCA_035262925.1 Kofleriaceae bacterium
CGCCTGGTCGAGATGGGACCCTCGGCCGCCGCCGCCGCGCCGCCCGCCCAGCCCCGCGGACCGCTCGTCTACTGCCAGTCGCAGTACGATCCGGACGACTGAGCCGGCTGGATCGGCGCTCAATTCGCTCGTTGCCCGACAGACGGCCCTGGGCGACGACGACCACCACACCCGACGGATCCGGGCTATCTCGGGGGTTATCGATCGAGCGGCCCGTCGCTGTTACCCTGGTCTTTTGGGGGCAGGATGGCGGAGCTCAGGAGTGAAAAGCTGTACGAGTATCTGTGCGAGAGGGCGCGCAGCGGTCAGCGAGTGACGGCGGACCAGGTCGCCGGCAGGTTCGGCGTCGAGGTCGGCGCCGCCGAGAAGCGCCTCGGCCTCCTGTCCGGAAGCTGTGTGCTTCACGCGGTGCCGGGGACGGCCGAGTTCGACTGCACCAATGTCCTGCACGTGACGGCTCGCCAGTTCGAGTCGGCCGACTCGCAGGGGAAGCAGGCCACGGCGTTCGTTCAGGGCCTCTTCGAGCGCATCAAGCGGCTCAGCGAGAACAACTCGAGGCTGAAGTCCAGGATCGACACCCTGAACACCGAGCTGGCCGCGCGCCGCAACGGTTCCTGAGCGAGCGAGGTCGGCGCGGGGCGTCATCGGGCCAGCCGTCTCCCGGACACCGTCTCCGCCGGCTCGAGCTCCGCGGGCACGGCGAGCGTGGACGCGTTGCCGCTGGCGACGGGAACGCGGTCCATGATCGCCGGCTGCGGGTGAGACTCCCACCATGCGTGCGCGTCGGCGTCGCTCCAGCGTCCGGCATCGGCGCACGCGAGCAGGCCGGCGCGCAGCGCGGTCGCGTCCTGCGGCCGGAGCTCGGGCGCCTTCTCGAGGCAGGCGAGCACCAGCGCCTCGAGGTCGGCCGGCACGCCGGGGGCGAGCTGCGACGGCGGCACCGGCGCCTCGTACAGGTGCTTGCTGCCCAGCTCGGCGGCGGTCCGCCCGGTGAACATCGGGCGGCCGGTCAGCAGGAAGTAGCCCAGCCCGCCGACCGCGTACAGATCGGATCGGCCGTCGACCGCGAGCGGCTGAGCGATGGCCTCGGGCGAGAGATAGAGCGGGGTGCCGACGAAGGTGTCGGCCTGCGTGAGCCTGACGTCCTGGCTGCCGGCCACGTCCTTGACCAGGCCGAAGTCGAGGATCTTGACGACGTCGGGCACTCCGCCGTGGCGGCACAGCATGACGTTGCCCGGCTTGATGTCGCGATGCACGAGGCCGGCCCGGTGGGCCTCGGCCAGCGCGCTGCACACCTGGGCCAGGATGTGAATGACGCGGCCGGCCGGCTGCGGGCCGCCCAGCGCGACGAGCTCGTCGAGGTCGACGCCGTCGAGGTACTCCATCGCATAGTAGAAGATCCCCTCGGCTGTGCGGCCGAAGTCGTACACCGAGACGGTGTTGGGGCTGGAGAGCTGGCTGGTCAGCTGCACCTCGCGCTCGAAACGAGCCAGGTTGGACGCGCCGGCGCGCTCCGGCGGCAAGAGCTTCACCACCGTCGGCCGCCGCAGCATCGCGTGCCGCGCCCGGAAGACGATCCCCATGCCGCCCTCCCCGATCTTGTCCTCCAGCGTGTACTGCCCGAGCTGGCACGCCTTCTCGTGCCGGCGGTGCAGCCGGAGCACGGTGCGGGAGGTCCAGCCCGCGATCCCGAGGATCACCAGGCACCACACGAGCAGCACCGCCTCCAGGAGCCGCGCCAGCCCCTGCCCCGGCTCCGACGTCCGCCCCAGCGCGACGATCAGGATCGCCGACACGAGCGCCGCCATTCCGCTGATCCACAACATCCGACGTATCGCGCCCCCGTGGGTGAGGTCGTGTGAGCGCGACAGATCGCGGCCAGCGCTCGCCGGCCGCCCCCGCATTCGATCACTCCGTCTCGTCGATTGACTCACGCCTGGACTCCCGCTTGCTCTCGCCTGCGCCCGCGCCGGCACCCGAGGTCGCCGGGGCGGCACATCCGGATCGGGATCGCCGATCCACTCCGCCGGAGCCGCGCGGTCGGCCTCGAGGACCGCCAGCGCAAGCGTCCGGCGCCGAAATGCCGAAGGGCCGGAAACCTGTCGGTCACCGGCCCTCCGCGATGCAATCGCGACTCCGTGGTCGCGCTACGAGCAGGGTTGGTGACCAGAGGGTCCGCCGGTCGTCACGACCAGCGTACGGTCCCTCCAGCACATGATGAGGTTGACCTTCATGGCACCAATCCTTGGATGCATTCTCTACGGCGACGCCGAGCCAGTGTCAAGCAACGACCGGCCGGCCCGGGCGTGAGGCCGCCGATCCGGCCGGATCCCCGGGCCGCCGGCGGATCATCGTGCGACAGGCCGGGCCGGTCAGGCTCCCGGCTCGAGTCGTGCGTGCAGGCTGACGGGCGCATTGACCAGGCGGGAGACCAGGCATCCGGTCTTGGCCTGCTGCGCGACCCTCTGGAAGTCGTCGTCGGTCGCCCCCGGGATCTGCGCGGTCACGGTCAGCTCGATGCCGGTGACGGTCCAGCTCGCGTCGCGGTTCACGACGGTGAGCTCCGCGGCGGCACGGATCGCGTGCGGCTTCATCCCGGCCTTCTCGAGCAGGAAGGTCAGCGCCATGCAGTAGCAGCCGGCGTGCGCGGCGGCGATCAGCTCCTCCGGGTTGGTGCCCACCTCGTCGCCGAAGCGCGTGGGGAAGGAGTACGGGGTGCGGGCCAGGATCCCGCTCGGCGCGTCGAGGACGCCGCTTCCCGTCATGAGATCTCCGTGCCAGACGGCCTGTGCGGTTCGCTTGAGCATGTTCGTCTCCTCGCCTTCGCCGGCCCGAAGCCGGGCCGATCTGGATGGGCCTGTTCGTCGAGTAGAATCTGCGGCGAGCGCCGCTTGCCGACCTGACCCGGCGGCCGTATTTCTTTGCAGCAGCGAGCAGCCCGCCAGATGGACGCCCTGTCAGAAGCGCTGCGCGGCATCCGGGTGACCGGCGCCGTGTTCTTCGACGGCGAGTTCACGGCGCCGTGGGGCGTCTCCTCGCCCGCGGCCAGCGAGGTCGCCTCGAAGGTCGCGCCCGCGACCGAGCACATGATCTACTTCCACCTGGTCACCGACGGGGAGGTGACCGCGCACGTGGCCGGGCACGAGGACGTCGCGGCGCGCGCGGGCGACATCCTGGTCCTCCCGCACGGCGACGCGCACGCGCTGTCGAACGGGCACGGCTATCGCCTGCACGACACGAGCGATCGCCTGCCCGGGATGCTCGCCGGACCTCCCAGGCGCGAGAGGACCGGGGGCGGCGGCGCGCTGACCAGGCTCATCTGCGGCTACTTCGGCTGCGAGCGGTACGCGCAGCGCCTGTTCCTGGCCGGGCTGCCACCCGTCTTCACGATCCACGTGCGCGGCGACGCGGCCGGCAGCTGGATCGAGGGCTCCATCCGCCACTCGCTCGAGCAGGTCGAGTCGGAGCGGGCCGGTCGCGCGGCGCTCCTCTCGAAGCTGGCCGAGGCGCTCTTCCTCGCGACCCTGTGCCGCTACATGGAAGAGCTGCCGCCGGAGCGGACCGGGTGGCTGGCGGGCGCGCGCGACGAGGCGGTCGGGCGCGCGCTCGCGTCCGTCCACCGCGAGCCGGCGCGGGCCTGGTCGCTCGACGACCTGGCCAGGGCGGCGGGGGTGTCGCGCACCGTCCTGGTCGAGCGCTTCACTCACTTCATCGGCCAGCCGCCGCTCGCCTACCTCGCGCGCTGGCGCCACCAGCTCGCCGCCCGGCTGCTCGAGACCGGCGATCGCAACGTGCTGCAGGTCGCGATGGACGTCGGCTACGAGTCGGAGGCCGCCTTCAGCCGCGCCTTCAAGCGCGAGTTCGGCCTGCCGCCGGCCCGCTACCGCCGCCGCCACCGCGAGTCCCAGAGCCCCGCGCGGAGCGGCGCGACCGGCCCCTCGAGGTAGCGGGCGCATGCGGGTCGACGCGAGCGGCTCCGCCGATCCGGCGGATCCATCCTTCTGTCACGTTTTCACCCGGCACGCGCGAACTGGCGGGGGGAGCAGCCGGCGACGCGCGAGAAGGCCGTGCTGAACGCGCTCGCGGACTGGTAGCCGACGCGCTCGGCGACGTCCGCGAGCGGCGGGCGATCGCGGCGGAGCATGTCCTTGGCGAGCGCGATGCGCCACTCGAGCAGGTACTGCATCGGCGGCATCCCGATCGTGCGGGTGAAGCGCTCCGCGAACACGGCGCGCGACATGCCCGCCACGCGGGCGAGCTCGGCCACGCTCCAGCGGCGGGCGACATCGACGTGGATCCGGTGGAGCGCGCGCGCGAGCGCCGCGTCGGCCAGCCCGGCCAGCAGGCCCTGCTCCTGTTTCGCGGCCGACACCGGCCGGAATCGCAGCGCCTCGATGAGCAGCACCTCGACCAGCCGCTCGAGGATGGGATCGCGGCCGGGCCGCTGTGCCCGCGTCTCGTCGGCGATCAGCTCCGCGGTGCGACGGAGCCGGTCCGCCCCTGCCTCGCCGCGACGGACATGCACGATCGCGGGCAGGAGCCGCAGCACGAGCTGTGCGTTCGCGCCGTCGAACCGGAAGTAACCGCCCAGCATGCGCATCGCCGGCGGGCCCGACCTCCTGCCGTGCCGGAGCTCGCCCGAATGGACCGGCACGCCGCGCGTCGGCGCGATCCGGAGGTCGCTGGCCAGGGTGAAGCCAGGCGTCGCCGGCAGCAGCACGAAGTCGCCCTGCTCCAGCTCGACGGTGGCGACTCCCTCGACGGCGAGGAAGCACGATCCATCGAGGACGAGGCAGTACCCAGGGTCCACGTGCGCCGCGTACTGGACGCTCCAGTCCCCCGCCCCGCTGATCACCTTCGACAGGACGGTCCGGGGCCGCAGGAGCGCGATGACCTCCGCCAGTGGATCGGAACCAGACGCTCGCGAATGCATGCCGGACTCCGCATCATCGCGCGTCTCGCCTGCCGGCGGTACTCCTGTTTCCCATGAAGACGATGAAGACCATCCTCATCACCGGCTGCTCCTCCGGCTTCGGTCGCGCCACCGCCCTCCACTTCCACCAGCAGGGCTGGAACGTGGTCGCCACCATGCGCGCGCCGTCCGCCGCCGCCCTGCAGGAGGCCGATCGCCTGCGCGTCCTCGAGCTCGACGTGACCGATCGCGGCTCGGTCGACGCCGCGATGCGCGACGCCCTCGCGCAGTCCGGCGGGCTCGACGTCGTGGTCAACAACGCGGGCATCGGCCTGCTCTCCGCCTTCGAGGCCACACCCGAGCACGTCGTGCGCGAGCTGTTCGAGACCAACGTGTTCGGCGTCATGGCGGTCACGCGCGCCGTCGTCCCGCACTTCCGCGAGCGCCGCGCCGGCATCGTCATCAACGTGACGTCCTCGGTGGGCATCCTGCCGATGCCGCTCGTGAGCGTGTACACCGCGAGCAAGCACGCGATCGAGGGCTTCACCGAGTCGCTCGCCTACGAGCTCTCCGCCTTCGGCGTGCGCGCCAGGATCGTCGAGCCCGGCTACGCGCCGACGACCAGCTTCACCGCCAGCGGCCAGGCGCGCATGCAGGGCCTGCTGCCCGACCCCTACGCGGCCTACGCCGACCAGCTCATGCGCAACCAGTTCGGCGGCAAGACGACCGGCGAGCTCGACGTGGCCCGCGCGGTCTGGCTCGCCGCCACCGACGATGGCGCCCGCCTCCGCTACCCCGCGGGTGCCGACGCCGAGGAGCTGGCCGCCATGCGGCGCGCCTTCCCCGGCGAGGCCTACCTCGACCGGGCCCGCGCGGCGATGGCCCCGAGGTCCTGAGCAGGTCGCCAGCTGCGTGGTACAACCCGGGCGAACACGGGGAGGGAGGGTCGGATGGACGAGCTCGTCTCGAAACTGACGGAGAAGGTGGGTCTGGACCCGGAGATGGCGAAGAAGGTCGTCGAGTTCCTGAAGGAACACGCCAGCGAGGTCCCGGGCTGGCTGGCCAGGGCCGGCCTCAAGGACAAGCTGCCGGGCGGTCTCGGCAACCTCCTCTGACGAGGTCCGACGGATCGGCTGCGGTCCCGGGTCGCCGGACGGAATAAGTCGCGCCGGTCGCGGCATGCAAGGGAATGAGCCGGCTCACGGCGGTGGCGGCCTCGTCGCTCGTCGCCTCGTCGCTCGTCGCGCTGGTGGCCTGCGGTGACGAGGGACCGGGCGACGACGCGGCCGCGCGGCCGGCGATCGGTCGCGCCGCGGACGCGGCGATCGGTCGCGTGGCGGACGCGGCGCCGCCGGCCGCGCCGGCGAGGCCCGCTGCGCGGACGTCGCCGCGGTCCTCGCCGTCACCGACGGGCGGCGAGGCGTGCATCGCGCTGTCGCGGGCGACCGGCGCCCGCCGCGGCCCGAGCCGCGATCGCCTCCGCCTCGCGCAGGCCTCGTTCGCGGACCTGCCCGGCTGGGAGGACGATCGACTCGACGAGGCGGTCCCGGCCTTCCAGGCGTCGTGCGCGGTGCTGGCCGGCCGGCCCGACGACGCTGCCGTCGGCGTCGATGGATCGAGCGGGCACGCGCGCGACTGGCGGGCGGCGTGCGCGGCGGCGGCTTCGGTCCCGGCGGGCGACCCGGCCGCTGCGCGCCGGTTCTTCGAGGCTCGGTTCACACCGTGGGCGGCGAGCGGGCGAGGCGGCCCGACCGGCAAGCTGACCGGCTATCACGTGCAGGCGCTGCGCGGCTCGCGCAGCCGGCACGGGCGCTACCAGGTGCCGATCTGGGGTCGGCCGCCCGACCTGGTCTCGATCGATCTCACCGCGTTTCTGCCCGACGCCGATGGGCGCCGGATCTGGGGCCGGCTCGACCCGGCCGCCGGCGCGCTGGTCCCGTACGCGACCCGCGCGCAGATCCGGCGCGGCGCGCTCGACGGCCAGGGGCTCGAGCTCCTGTGGGTCGACGACCCGGTCGACGCCCTGTTCGCCGACATCCAGGGCTCCGCGGTCGTGGCGATGGACGACGGCAGCGAGGTGTGGATCGGCTTCGCCGGGAAGAACGGCTGCACCTATCGCGGTGTGGGCGGCGTGCTCGACGAGCTCGGCGAGCTGGGGGGTTACGGCGGCACGATCCCCGGCATCCGGCGCTGGTTCGCCGAGCACCCGGAGCGCTTCGACGAGATCGCCGACCGCAACCGATCGAAGGTGTTCTTCCGCATCGCCGACCGGCCCGGAGCGGTCGGCTCGCAGGGCGTGATCCTGACGCCGGGGCGATCGCTCGCCGTCGATCGCGCCTTCGTCGCCGCGTCGACGCCGGTGTGGGTCGACACCCGTGCGCCTGTCGCGGGCGCGCGCGGCACGGCGCCGTGGCGGCGCCTGCTCGTCGCCCAGGACACCGGCGGCGGCATCCTCGGCCCGGTCCGCGGCGACATCTACTGGGGCGCCGACGCGGCGGCGACCGAGCGCGCCGGTCGCACCGGCGGCCCGGGCCGCGTGTGGCTCCTCCTCCCGCGCGACCTGCGGCCGGCCGCGGCTCGACCCGAGCGCCATCGACGCGGCCGGTGACTCGTCGGCTGGCAGACCGCAGGCGGCGGATCAGACGCGCAGGACGACCTTGCCGAAGGGGCCGCGGCCGAGGTGGTCCAGCGCGCGCGGGAGATCGGCGAAGTCGTACTCGGCGTCGATCACGGGCTCGAGGCGCAGCTGGTCGACCGCGCGCACGAAGTCCTCCAGCGCACGGCGCGGCCCGACGAAGATGCCCTGCACCGTCGCCTGATTTCGAAACAGCGCGAGGGCGCCGAATCTGTAGTCGAAGGCCTCCAGCACGCCGATGACCGACACGCGACCGCCGGGCGCCAGCGCGTCGAGCGAACGGTCGAGGTTCTCGCCGCCCACCATCTCGAGCACGTGGTCGGCGCCGCGCCCCGCCGTGAGCTCTTTCACCGCCTGCGGCCAGCTCGGTGCTGACAGTCGATTGATCCCGTGAGCGGCGCCGAGCCCCCGCGCGCGCTCGAGCTTCTCGTCGCTGCCGGAGATGACGATGACCCGCGCGCCCGCCGCGCTCGCGATCTGCAGCGCGAACAGCGAGACACCGCCCGTGCCCTGCACCAGCACGGTCTGCCCCGGCTGCAGACGGCCCAGCTCGACGAGCGCCGTCCACGCGGTCAGGCCTGCGACGGGCAACGTGCTCGCCTGGGCGTCATCGAGCGAGCCGGGCGCGGCGACGACCCAGTCCTCGGGCAGGACGACAAGCTCGGCGAGAACGCCGGGGAGGTCTCCTCCGAGCTGGTGCGGCATCTTCGAGCCGCGCGGCGACGGCGGGCCGTCCACCCACCCTGCCGTGAACGACGTCAGGATGCGATCGCCGACCGCGAACCGGCTCGCGCCCGCACCGACGGCCTCGACGACGCCTGCCATGTCCGAGCCCGGGGTGAACGGCTGTGCGAACTGTGCATGGCCGCCGCTGTCGAGGAGCAGCTTGTCGCGAGAGTTGAGCGACACCGCCGAGGTTCGAACGAGGAGCTCGCGCGGCCCCGGACCCGGCACGGCAACGTCCGCGAGATGCAGACCCTCGCGACCGACCGCCGAGATCTCCCATCGCCGCATCGAATGCGTCATGTGGGGAGTGTAGAGAGGCGCCCAGGTCTCCAGTGGAGACACTTCGACGCGTCACTGTAGAATCAAGGGAACCAATCGGAGCCCGGAGCATGCGAGATCGTCTGAGCGGCGTGCTGACTTTCGTGCAGGCGGCGGACGCCGGCAGCTTCGCGGTGGCCGCGCAACGCCTGTCGGTGTCGCGCTCGGCCGTCGGCAAGAGCATCGCGCGTCTCGAGCAGCGGCTCGGCACGCGCCTGTTCCATCGCACCACGCGGAGTCAAACCCTGACCGGGGACGGCCGCGCTTTCTACGACCGCTGCGCGCGCGCGCTGGCCGAGATCGAGGCCGGCGAGGCCACGCTGGACTCGCGCCGACGCGCGCCGACGGGCCGGCTGCGAGTCAGCGTGCCCGTGCTGTTCGGCCGCCATTGCGCCGCGCCGGTGCTGCTCGAGATGGCGCGCCGATATCCGCAGCTGCAGCTCGACCTCTCGTTCACGGATGGCGTCGTGGACCTCGTGGAGGAGAGCGTCGATCTCGCGGTGCGCATCGCTCCGCTCGCCGCTCCGCTGGCGTCGCACTCGGGCCTGATCGCGCGCCGGCTCGGAACGATGAGCGTGCTCGTGTGCGCCTCGCCCGACTACCTCGCCGCGCGCGGCGAGCCGCGGACGGTCGCCGATCTCGATGCCCACGACACCATCATCTATGCGCGCCATTCCACCGTCGCGTCGTGGTACTTCCTCGACGCGGACGGCCGCCGCGACCAGGTCCAGATCGAGAGCCGGCTGCGCTTCGACGATCTGGAGGCGATCGCCGACGCCGCGGTCGCCGGCGCCGGCGTGACGTGGCTGCCCTGCTGGCTGGTGGCGAAGCACCTCCGCGATGGGCGTCTCGTCGAGCTGTCGCTGGGCCGGCGCAGCTTCGGCGTGGACGTCCATGCCGTGTGGCCGCGATCGCGGCACATGCCCTCGCGAGTGCGCGTCGCCATCGATCATCTCGCCGCGCGCATCCCGACGGTCCTCGCGACCGCCCAGGCCCGTGACCCGGGCGCGCCGACGCGCTCGAGGCCGAACATCACGCGGTGACCGCCGCCGTCGGGGCTCCCTCCGACGACGGCGGGGCAGGCTCGACGGTTTTCGTGGCCACACGCACGGCGCCGGCCCCGGCCTGCCAGCTCTGGCCAGATGCTTCCATGATCGCGCCAGCCTCGTACACGATCGCGCCACTTCTCGGCGTCGCAGACGCGGCGATCGCCAACGCCGGGCCGCGCGCCCTCATCCGCCGTGGACTCCGCCTCGCCGCACGTCCTATCGTGAGCGCTCGCGAAAGGACTGCGCCATGGTCGTACGTGCCCGCCAGCTCGGTTGCCGCCGCATCGCTTTGCTGCTCGTCCTGCTCTTCGCTGCCGCCGGATGCGGCGAGAAGAAGAAGGGATCGCCGTCCGGGTCCGGCGGCGCGCAGCTCCTGTCCGTCGACGCCAAGGGACCGCCGGGCGTGGCGTTCAAGGTGGCCGACCTGCCGTTCGGAACGATCGAGATTCCGGACGGCAACGGCTGGTCGCTCGAGCAGCGGGGGCCCATCGAGGTCAATGGACCGGACGGCACCGTCGTCATGCTGCAGGCGCAGGACGGGATCACGGTCGAGCAACGCGACGACTATCTCGCGAGCTACAACGACGTGCAGGTGCGCGACGCGCCGAAGTATCAGCGGGTCGCGCAGGACGTCGGCGACGTGGCCGGCGCGCCCGGCGCCCGCGTCGAGGGCAAGTTCGACAACGGCACCGCGTTCGTCACGCGCGACTACCTCCTCTTCAAGGGCGGCAAGGTCGTGATCGTGGGCGGTCGCACGCCGGCCCCCGGCGCGGCACAGCTCGCTCCCCTGGTCGATCACATGGCTGCCAGCCTCCGAATGAAATGACCGCCGACCTGCCGCCAACCGGGCCCGGGCCGGGCCTCCGGTCGAACCCCGGTTTCGACGACGTCGAGCTGGACCGCAGGACCGCCTTGCACATGAGGACGGCCCGGCTCGTGCTCCGCACGCTGCGGCCGTCGGACGCCGACCGGGTCTCATCGATCCTGAGCCAGCCGGACGTCGGGCGCATGCTCGGTCAGATCCACCTGCCCTATCTCGTCGACGAGGCCCGGAGATGGCTCGAGTCGCACGAGGAGGAGCGCGCGCGCGGCACCGCGTACCGCTTCGGCGCCGTTCTGGACGATCGGGTGATCGGCTGCGCCGACATCGGCGCGATCGCGGAGCAGACCGGCGAGCTCGGCTTCTGGTTCGATCCGGCCTGCTGGGGCCAGGGCTATGCGCGGGAGGCGGCGACCGCGGTCGTTCGGTTCGCGTTCGCCGGCCTCGAAATTCGGCGACTGACCGCGACCCGGGCCTCCGACAACGAGCGTTCTGCTCGACTGCTGAAGACCCTCGGTTTCCGCGAGACGGGGCAGCGCCAGGCCTGGTCGCACTCGCGGCGAGCAACGGTCACGCAGATCGCGTACGACCTGATCGCGCCGGCCGGACCGTTCGGCCTTCCCGGCGCGCCCGCGTAGCCAGGACGTCGCCGACGGCTAGGCCGATCCGCGGCGGATCAGGCGGAGCAGCAGCAGCAGGATGACCGCCCCGATGAAGGCGACGAAGATCGTCCCGGCCAGGCCATGGAACGGAACCGACCATCCGGCCGCGCGGAAGAGCAGGCCGCCGATGAAGGCGCCGACCACGCCGATCACGATGTCGCCGATCAGGCCGAAGCCGGAACCGACCACCAGGGAGGCCAGCACGCCCGCGACCAGGCCGACGACGATCCAGACAAGGAGTGTCTCTGCGGTCATGCCGGCGCGAATGTGCATTGTCCGTGCCGGCCGAAGTAGGCGAATCCGGCCGGCGTCCCCGGGCACCTGGGCATCTGCGCTCGCCGATGAGCGCGAGCGCTCGCCCCCGGGGAGGACCGACCCGGAGAACGACGACGCTCCGGCGACAGCGCGCCGCCTCGACGGCCCGCCGGCTATCGCCCCGGTCCGCCGAACCGCGCGTCGAGCTTCGTGAGCTGGCTCTGAAAGCCCTCGACCGCCATCTTCGTCCAGTGCGGGTCGCTGTGAGGGTGCACCGTGACCACCATCCGCGCGCTGTCGCCCGACGCGTGGAAGTCGACCTCGATCGTGTGGTCGTAGGGCTCGACGCCCGAGATGAAGTCGATCATGTGCACGAGCGTGAGCCGCTCGAGCGGCTCGAACTCGGCGAACCGGCCGTGCGTGAAGTGGGACACCGGCTGGCCGATGCGCTTCATCGCAGCGATCGCGTCGGGCGCGTCCGCGATCATGTCGTATTCGAGGGCGCCGCCCACACGCGCCTCGAGGGCGCGGACCTCGACGCGGAAGCCCCTGGGGCCCCACCACGACTCGAAGCCCGACTTCGTCGTCCAGAGGTCCCACAACTCCTGGACTCGCGCGCGGTACGTGCGCTCGATGACCAGCACCGCCTGGGGGGTTTCGGTTGCTGCGGACATGCTCGTATCGGTCATTTGCGTGGCTCCTTCTTCCTGGCGCCGCGGTCCCTGCGTCGCTTCTCGAGCGCGGCGCCGAAGCGGTCGAGGCGCGCTTCCCACAGCTGCCGGTAACCCGCCAGCCAGGCGTCGATCTCGCGGAACGGCCCCGGACGGAGCGCGTAGAGGCGGCGCTGTCCGTCCGGCCGCACCGAGACGAAGCCCGACTCGTGCAGGATGCGCAGGTGGCGCGAGACGCCGGACTGGTGAATCCCGGCCTGGTCGACGATCTCGCCGACTTGCCGCTCGCCGCCGCGCAGCGCCTCGACGATGCGGCGGCGGGTGGGGTCGGCGAGCGTCTCGAACGGGTTGAGTTGCATTGGCGTGTATATGCATACACGCGCATATTCAAGCTGTCAAGCCGCCCCCGCCCCGGTGCGGAGCTTCACTTCTTGCCCCAGGTCTTGATGTCGGTCAGGAAGTACCAGATGTACACGCCGACCTCGTCGACTCCCGCCTCGAGCAAGGCCGCGCGCCACTGCCCCCAGAACCCCTCGCACGTGTTGCACATCGCGGCGATGTTCATGAAGATGACATCGACGCGCCGGACCTTGTGGCCCCTGGACGCGCCGACCGCCGGGCCCTCGCAGCAGTCGGTGACCGGGTTGAGGACGCTGTCGCCGATCTTGACTCCGAAGCCGCGCAGCACGTAGACCAGCAGCCCGAGGCAGATCTTCTCGGAGTGCGTGCCGCTCTCGCCGCTCTTGAGCGTGCTGACCTTCGCCTGGGCGCCGCGTCCCTTGCCGGGCTGCATGTTGACCGCGGCGAACAGGAAGTGGTGCGTGGTCCCGTCTCTCATCGTGACGGCGGCCAGGCACGAGCAGATGTGCGTGGACCTGACGGTCATGCCGAGGCCCTCGTCATCCACGAAGGCCAGCGTCTTGCGCGCGATCTGCTCGCTGTAGATCGCGGTCGAGTCGTCGTGGCTGCCGGCCAGCTTCCCGGCGAGGATGGTGCGCACGAAGTCGAGCGAGCCCGTCCACAGCGCCGGGCTCGGATTGAAGTTTCCGCCCAGGGCGTGCACCCTGGTGCCCGCGATCCGCTGG
Source organism: Kofleriaceae bacterium (assembly GCA_035262925.1). Classification (GTDB taxonomy): domain Bacteria; phylum Myxococcota_A; class Polyangia; order Haliangiales; family Haliangiaceae; genus DATFRY01. Next base: position 13,134 of record DATFRY010000538.1, read on the forward strand.
AGTCGCAGCGGCTGCATGCCGGTCTGGCCGACCTTCTTGGCCGAGATGGCTCTTTCGCCGCTCCAGGGAAGCGCCGGGGCGTCGCCGTCGAGCGCGAGCTCCGGCGCGGCGACCTTGCTGCCCGACCGGCGCTCGCGCTTCTTCGCCGCCCGCTCTTCCTCGGACTCGGGCAGCTCGCCCTCGGCGATGATCGCGTCGTTGACCTCGGCGTCGCTCATGTCCTCGACCATGAGCGCGCGCAGGTCGGCGATGGCGTCGCCATAGTACGCGTGGGTCGTGTCCAGGAGGTCGTTCACCCGCGGCGCGCCGACCACGAGGGCGAACAGGCGGAGCACCGAGCGCAGCTGCGCGCTGTACGTCGACAGGGCCGGCATGATGGCAGGCGTGGCGTTGCGAGCGGTGTGGAGGAGGAGCAGCAGCGACTCGACCGCGCAGTCCCCGCGCCCGTTGGTGTGGACGAGGTTGGTCAGCGTGTAACCGCCGCCCTGGTGAGGCGTCAGCGTCGCGACCTCGTAGTGGTTGCCGCTCCAGTAGAGCGATGGAGCCACGAGCACGTCGGTCCCGGCACCCACCTCGTACGCGAGCGGCCGGTCCCGCGCGGGGAAGCCGACCAGGAAGCGGACCCTGAACAGGCGGGCGAGGACCTGGAGCTCGGTGATGCCGATCCACGTCCCGCGCCGACGCAAGCCGTCTCGATGAAGCTGCCGGTGCTGGGCCGTGATGGCGCCGGGGAGGATGAGCGGCGCATCCCGCACGCCGAAGAGCGAGTGCTTGAGCGCGACGAGCTTCCGGTTGAGTCCGAAGATCAGAGTCTTGCAGCACTCGGCGTCGTCGGCCGTCAGCTCGAGGCCCTTGTACCGCTTCGCCAGATCCCCGAGCTGGTGGTCATTGACGACGCCCTCGTCATCGAGGCCGTGCGTCATGCTGATGATGTCGACCGTGAAGCAGGCGACACATTTCTTGTCTTTCGCGACCCGATGGTCAGGGCAGGGCATCGGGCATACAGCTACCGCGCCGACCCGGTCCGCGCGACGGGACACGTGGTCCGGGGGGGAGAACGGATCCCCATCGGCCAGGTCGCATCGAGGTCCCTCCTATCCGCCTGGATTGTTATTTTCCGCCCGCTGCTCTCCCTTCGTCCAGAAGAGAGTGAAAGCTCTGCTTGCCCGCACCGCCGAGGAGGTGGAACGTCGAGGAAGGGATGGCGCGGACAATCCACGACACTCTGGGCGTGGCGGACCGGGCGATGCACGCCGACTGGTCCGACGACGAGATCCCGGAGGTGATCGCGAGCGAGATGCGGCGCAACTGGATGCGACAGCAGGCGATCCGCGACGGCGAACGGCGTCTTCGCCGGCGCGGCGCGCGATCGCCGCAACCGGTCGACCCCGAGCGAGTCCCCATCATCGTCGAGCCCGGCCGGAATGACCTGTTCCACGCCATCGACGTGGAAGACATGCGGGAGGTGCTGCGCTGCCTTCCGCCAGGCTCGCTGGACGGACTCCAGGAGGTTCGCCTGTGCGCGCACCCGGGAAACGCGCGCCGCAGGACGCGACCGGTCGACCCGCTCACAGGCAAGGTCCGGAACGAGCTCGTGCCGGGCTGGTACTCGCCATCACCGCTTGGCAAGTACAACCCGAGGACGGCCACCATCCGTGTCTTCGGCTGGTTTCGCGACGGAGAGGATCCCGGTCCGCTGTTCCTCTACTTGAAAGTCGACCAGCTCAAGACGCTCGTGCACGAAGCGGCGCATCACTTCGACCACACGTTCCGGAAGGGGCGGCATCGGTGGGACGTCAATGACAAGCAGAAGCACGAGGACTGGGCGAGACGGATCGAGAGTTACCAGGCTCTGGAGATCATCGCGCCGGTCGTGGAGAGGCGACATTCGTCCCGGTGCGAGGAGCTGGCGCAGTGGATCGAGGAACACGCGGGCGTCGCGATCGATCCCCTGCTGATCCTGTGTCTCGCTGAGACCGCATTCCTGGCCCTGGTGCGCGCTGCCTTCGCGGGCGAGGATCGCGACGCCGCGCGGGTCGCCTGCGCCCGCGCGCTTCACCATGTAGGCGGCAACGACGAGGCGCGCGCGATCGCCGCCGGCGTCCTCAGCAGGCGTCCGGAGGACGCCGGTGCGCTCGCCGTGACCGCCTGCATCCTCCAGTGCGAAGGGCGCGATCAGGAGGCCGCCGAGGACCTCATCCGCCGCGCGGTCGCGGCGGATCCGACCTGCATGGACGCCTGGGACGTGCTCGTGCGGGGCCACGCGATGCGGAGGAAGTGGGAGCAGGCGGCAGTCGCCTGCGAGGGCGCGCTGTCGCAGGTCCCGGCCGGGGAACGCCCGCGCTGGTACTTCATCTCGACCCTCGCCGAGGCCCACCTCCACCTTCGCGACTCGTCGGGCATGGAAGCCGATGTCGCGCGGATGCGCGCCTGGGGCGACAGGGATGCGGCACGGCAGGCGGATGTCCACCTGGTCCTTGCCTCGAGCTGGAGCGAACAGTGGGAGAAGGCGTTCTCTCTCGCGTCACGTCTGCTCGCCGCCGGCAAGCATGGCGACTGGAAGGACTGGCTCGTCGCGGCCCGGTTCGAGGCCGCGCACCGCCTCGGTCGACCGGAGCAGGCGGGACGACTCGCCGAGGCCGACATCCGCGCGCTGGAGAGCCGGGCGTTCACCGAGGAGTGGGGGCGGCGGATTCGCCGCCACGTCGACGCCGCGGCTCCGCGATGAGGGCTGCGCTCGCGTCTCGTCGATGACGACGGCGTTGACCCGTGAGGTGCGAGGCCTGGCGCAATCGTTGCGCCTGGGTGACGACGACGGCGGGGAACTGCCGGTCCGCCCTTGCGGCGGGCGAGCACGGCGGGGACGCTATGTGGTGCACGAGGGGGTTTGAAACCGCGCGAGCGCCCGACGAGGCCTCGGACGTGGTCGGGGCTCGGCACCACCGAGACACGGTGAAGGGCTATCCATGCTCCGGCTGGTCCAGGCGCCAGTATTCCTCGACGAGGAACACACGCGGCAGGCACAGGTGCTTCGCCTCCTGCTGCTCTGGGTGATGCTCGTCATCACGACGGCGGCGGTCGCCGCAACGCTGGCGATGCCCGCCCACACGGCGCGATGGGCCACGCTGGCGCTGTCCGTGGACGGATCGGCGCTTCTCCTGCTCGGAGTCAACCGTCGAGGTCACGTCCGACTCGCCAGCACGCTGCTCGTGGTCGCCATGAGCGCTCTGGCCACCCTGATGGCCCCGACGGCAGGTGGCATCGGCGCACCGGCGGCCGTTGCCTACGTCGTCCTGGTCTTCCTGAGCGGAGTGTTGCTCGGCCATCGGGCCAGCATGGTGACCGCCGCGGCGCTCGGCCTGGTCGGGCTCGGGCTCGTCTACCTCGATCGCGAGGGCCTCCTGCCCGCGCGCACCGTGTTCCACACGCCGGTCGTGTACTGGATCACCAACGCGATGTACATCGCGCTGGCCGTCGTGGGGCAGTGGCTGAGCCTCCGGTCGACCGAGGAGCTCATGCGCGGCGCCCGCAGGGAGCTCGTCGAACGGCGACGGGCAGAGGACGCGCTGAGCGCCAGCGAGGCGCGGTTTCGGGTGCTGGCCGGCGCGTCCTTCGAGGGCGTCGGGTTGACCGACCGGGGTGTCATCGTGGATGCGAACGACCAGCTGGCGGCGATGATGAAGACGTCCCGCGAGGCGATGGTCGGACGACGCGTCATGGACTTCATCGCTCCCGAGTCCCGCGCGCTGGTCTCGAGCGCCGTCGAATCCAGAAGCGCGGGCCCCTACGAGCACATGGCGCTTGCGGCCGACGGCACCCGCTACCCGGTCGAGGTGAGGGCGGGCGATGCCACCGTCGCCGACCGCCTCCTGCGTGTGACGGTCATCCGGGACCTGACCTTCCGGGACCAGGCCGAGGCCGCCCTGCGAGAGAGCGCCGATCGCCTCCGCAGCCTCGGCGACAACCTCCCCGACGGCGTGATCTACCAGGTCATCGGCGAGTGCGACGGCTCGAACAGACTCGCGTACGTGAGCGCCGGCGTGCAGCGCCTGCTCGGAGTGAGCCCGGAGGCAGCCCTGCGAGAGCCTGTTCCGTTCCTCCCGTACCTCTTCGCCGACGATCGAGCGGTCGTGGTGGCGAAGCTCGAGGAGTCGCGACGCGACATGACGATCCTCGACGTCGAGGTTCGCCTGGACGATGCGGGCGGCCCGCTGCGCTGGGCGCACATGTGCTCGGCGCCCCGACGGCTGCCAGATCACCGCACGCTCTGGGACGGGTTCCTGATCGACATCACGCGGCGCAAGCGGGCGGAGGAGGAACGCATCCGCCTCGAGGCCGAGCTCCGCCAGTCGCAGAAGCTGGGGGCGCTCGGCGCGCTGGCGGGTGGCGTGGCCCACGACTTCAACAACATCCTGACGGCCATCAAGGGCAACACGCAGCTCGCCATGGAGGACTTGCCGGCGGGACATCCGCTGCACGTGAGCCTGGCGGAGATCGCCGTGGCCAGCGAGCGTGCGGCCGAGCTGGTGCGCCGGATCCTCGCCTTCAGCCGCCAGCAGGACGTGAATCGCCGGTCGCAGCAACTCCGACCGCTCGTCGACGAGGCGCTGTCGCTGCTCCGCGCCACCCTGCCGGCGACGGTCCGGATCCGCGCCGATCTCACCGCCGAGATTCCAGCCGTGTCGACCGACGGCACGCAGATTCATCAGATCGTCATGAACCTGGGCGTGAACGCAGCCGACGCCATGGCGGAGCGGACGGGAAGTCTGGACGTTCGGCTGGACGCGACGATCATCGCGGCGGGCGCCAGCGGCCCTGCCGGCCTGAGCGAGGGGAGATACGTCCGGCTCTCGGTCCGCGACGACGGTCGCGGCATGGACAGGGCGCTGCTGGCGCGGATCTTCCAGCCGTTCTTCACGACCAAGCCGCCCGGTGCGGGCACCGGTCTCGGCCTGTCCCTGGTCCAGGACATCATGAAGGGCCACGGCGGCGCGATCGCCGTCGACAGCGTGCCGGGCAAGGGCACGGAGTTTCACCTCTACTTCCCCGCGGTCGACGCGGCCGCCGCTGACGAGCCGGCGGCCGCGCCCATCGTCCTGCGCGGGAGAGGCGAACGCGTCCTGTACGTCGACGATGACAAGGCGCTCGTCTTGCTGATCACTCGAATGCTGTCTCGCCTCGGCTATCGCGTCACCGGTTTCACCGACCCCCTGGAGGCCCTCAACAGCTTCCGCTCGCACCCGGGCGACTTCGACGTGGTCGTCACCGACGTCACCATGCCCGGCCTGGCGGGGCCGGAGCTCGCCCGAGAGCTCCTCGCGGTTTGTCCTGGCCTGCCGATCATCTTGACGACGGGGTTCGTCGGTCCAGAAGACGGCGACCTGACGCGGCGGGCCGGCGCCCAGCAGCTGATCCTCAAGCCGAACACGATCGACGAGCTCGGTGCCGTCCTGCACCGGCTCCTGTCCGCGCCGGCCAGCGCGGCGGGCACCGCGGAGTCCGACTGAGGGGCATGCGCGGCGCGGAGCGACGACAGGGCCGGTTCGCGACTCACCACCCCCAGCGGGCGCCGAGGTCGACCGCGAGCCACGGGCCGGTGGTGCGCACCTCGGCGGCGGCGCTCGACTCGACGTCGCTCCTGATCCCGATGAGCGCGGCGCCGGCCTCGCCGGCCGCGTAGAGCTCCACTCGATCGATGATCGCGCAGCGCGCGCTGGCGGCGGCGAACGGCCCGACGGTGGGGCCGGTGAACGACGAGCCCACCACCGAGCGATCGGCCGGCACCCCGGTGAAGCGGACGACGCCGAGGCGCGCGCCCGGGCCGCCGGCGAGCCGGAAGCGACCCCACGACCGGCCGAGGTCGAGCGAGACGCCGACGCTGCCGGCCAGCACCGACACGTGGCCCAGCATCGCCTCCCGGCGGCCATACTCGAAGATCGCGTCGGCCGAGAGCATTCCGAGGCCGGAGATGCGGATGCCGGCGCCCTGCATCCGCGCGGCGGGCGCGAACGTGGCGCGCCCGATCGCGCCGATCCCCGCGAATCGGGGGATCGGGCCGGTGTCGATCGAGCTCCCGGTTGGGCGCGGCGCGCTCGACGGTGGCGGCTCACCGGTCGATGGCTGGCGAGAGTGCCTCGACGACGGCGCGACCGGTCCGGGCGGCATCCAGTCTGCCGGCTCGCGGAAGGTCAGCCGGGCGGCCGCTCCTCCGGCCACGACCAGCGCCGCGACCTCGGCGACGGCGAGAGCCAGGTAGCGCTCGCGCGAGCTGGCCGGCACCTCGGCGAGCGGAAACCGGCGCCTGATCCGTTCGCCGGCCCCGCTCCAGCCGCCGGTGAGCTCGACCGTCTGGTCGCGGCAACTCACGCTCAGCGCGAGCTCGCCTCCGACCGGGTCGCGATCGCGATCGCGCAGCACCGCCTCCACCTCGATGGCGGCGAGTCGGCGAAGCGAATCGGCGCTCAGCTCGCGGCAGCCGTCGACCGCGATCTCGACGGTGGCGTCGAGCTCGGGCGTGTCGGCTCCCGAGGGGTCGGCGGCGGCCGGCCGCGACGAGATCGCGACCAGCGCGACCAGCGCGGCGACGCGGCTGGCGACGCGGCCGCGTCTCACGGCAGCCCCGCCAGCTGGCGCACCCGCTCGGTTCGGTAGCCGTCGGGATAGCGCTGCAGGTAGGCGCGCGCTCGATCTCGCGCCTGCGCGGCGTCACCGGCCCGGTGCCAGGCCTCCACCTCGCGGGCCAGCGCGTCCTCGGCCAGCCGGCCGCGGCTGTCGAGCTCGGCCGCGCGGGCGAAGGCGCTCGCCGCCAGACGCGGCCGGCCCAGCTCCTCGAGCAGGATGCGTCCGCGCGTGAACGCGGCCAGACCGGCCTCGGGCGCGCGGGCATACTCGGTGGCGACGCGCTCCAGCAGCATCACGGCGCGCTCGGGATCGCCGGCGGCGCGCGCCGCGTCCACCTCCGTGAGGAGTCGGTCGACCGAGGCCAGCTCCGCCGGGCTGGGGCGCGGTCGCGGCCGCGCCGGCGGCGCCTGCCGCGGTGCGAAGCGCCGGCGCGCGCCCTCCACCAGGACGATCTCCTCGCCCTCGACCCAGACCTGCACCGGCCCGCGCACCGCGGCGAGCTCGATGGCGTCCCCTGCGCGCGAGGCCGAGAAGACCCAGGCCTGCACCGTGATCGCGACCGAGCCGGCACGCAGCTCGAGCCGGCGTGGACTTGCCGTGACGGCCTCGAAGCGGGCCGCGCCGGCGACGAGGTCGACCGAGGCTGGAGCGCCCGCGTCGCGGCCCGACCGCCTCACCCGGACGTCAGCGTCGCGACTCTCCGCGACGACCGAGAAGCCGGTGACCGCGGGGGCGCGCGGCGTCCCGGCAGGCGCCTGCCTCGACGCCGGCATCGGCAGCGGCGGCTGCATGCGCTGTGGCTGCGGCCGGGTGTGCGGTCGATCGATCGCGACACCGCCCGGGCCGGCCGCGAGCCGGCCGCCCAGCGCCGCGAACAGCGCGATCGCGGTCACCGCCAGCGCGAGCCCCAGGGCGCGGCGGCGCCGCCGGAGCCGGCTGCGCCCGCGCACCATCAGCGCGCTGGTCCTCGAATCGCTCCACTCGATCGTGAGCCGGGCGCGGGCCGCCTCCAGATCGCGCATCGGTTCACGCGTCATCGCGGATCTTCTCCATCACGAGGGCATGGGCCAGCTCGACCCGCCGCTTGATCGTGGACACCGAGCAGCAGCAGAGCTCGGCGATCGTCTGCAGGTCCTCGCCATCCAGATGGCGCAGGCTCCACGCCACGCGCAGGTCGGCGCCCATGTCGTCGAGCGCGCGGAACACGGCCGCCAGGAGCTGCCGCTCGACGGGCGTGGCTCCCGCATCGGCCACCTCGAGGTAGTCCTCGTCGCGGTCGAAGCCGAGATAGCGGAGGAGGCGGCGCCGCCGCAGCTGGCCGCGCGCCTTGCGCACCGCGATGGCGGCCAGCCAGGGCCTGACCGCCTCGCGGTCGCGCAGCTGGCGGAGGCCGAGCAGCGCCGCCTCGAACACGTCCTGCACCAGGTCGTCGACCTCGTCCCGCCGCCCGAGCAGCCGGAGCCCGATGCGGGCCACGTACGGCGCGTAGCAGCGGAACAGGTCCTCGATGTCGTCGGTCAGCGAGGGCTCGAGCGCCACGGCCAGGCTCGGTCGGGGGGCGACGTCGTGCAGGCGGGAGGTCACGCGCAGGTCCGCCGTCACTCGCAGTCGAGGTCGACCTCGTAGAGCGGCGGCCCCAGCAGCTGGAACGACGAGAACAGCGGCCAGGCCGACCCGATGTCGTCGAGCCATTGCTGCGCCGCCGGGCCGAGGCGCGGGAACTGGACCGCCATCGAGACCGAGCCCTCGGTCGCCGGCTCGACGTAGGCGTGCTCGTCGTTGATCGTGAGCGACAGCTCCGGCTCGGTGACCGGCACGGAGGTCTTCTCGCCGGGGGCCACCTCGGCCACGACCACAGGGGTCCCGGGATCGCCGTCGAAGCTGTCCATGCCGACCGGCTGGCAGGGGCCCGCCTCCGGCCAGGCCAGGAGCTTCATCGGGTCGGACGAGAGGTTCCAGAGCACCAGGGTGCCGCCCTCGGCAGGAGCGGAGTAGCTGACGACGTCGAGCGCGAAGTCGTCACGCTCGCCGATCGAGGTGAGCACATAGCCCGGGCCGGTCTCGAAGTCGACCGAGTCGAAGGTGACGGTCGGCTCGTCCGCGTAGCCGAACGGCTCCGGATCGCTGTCGCCGGTGTGGAACTTCTCGAAGATGGAGATGTCGTGGGTGCCGGGGGTGACTCCGGTGTAGGCGTCGATCGAGCTGGTCGGTTCGGCGGCGGCCCCGGCCACGTCGTCGACGAAGATGTCGTACGGGCGGTACTGGGCCTGCAGCCCGTCCTCGAGCTCCATGTGGATCAGGGCGAAGTGGATGGGTCCATCGGCGACGCCACCACCTCCCGGGGCTCCGTCGTCACCGCCATCCGTGCCTCCATCGCCTCCGCCATAGGCGGGTCTCAGGAGGAAATCCTCGCCGCCGTTGTCGACGGTGCAGGCCGGCGTCGCCACCGCCAGGACCACGGCGAGCAGCGCATTCCTTGGATCGCTGGGCATCATGTTCGTGTGGACTCCCTTTTCGGTACGAGTGAGATGACCAACCGGCCGAGCGCTCGCCTGGTTTCGCTCTCGTAGTGCGTCTCGCGGGGCGCGACAGCTCAAACGTGCCCGCCCTCACAGCGCTGCGCTCCCGGGCGCCCGCCGGGAGCGTCTCGGGGAACGAACGCCGCGCCACACGCGAGTGCGGACCGACCGACCTCTCGAGATGACCGGCGGTCGAGGCCGGCGCGAACCGGCAGCGTGGCATATTCCGGTGCGCGGTGACGACCGGACCGGACCTCGACATGTCCACGAGCCAGACCATCGCGGTCGTCGGGCCCGGCGCCATCGGGTGCGTGGTCGGCGCGCGCGTGGCCTCGAGGACGGCGCACCACGTCACGCTGTGCGGGCGCCAGGTGTTCGACTCGGTCGAGGTCGATGCCCCGGATGGCCAGGTGTCGGCCGCGCTGCGCCCGTTGCTCGATCCACGGAAGGCGTCGCCGGTCGACTGGGTGCTGTTCGCGGTCAAGTCACACCAGACGGTCGGCGCGGCGCCCTGGCTGGCGGCCCTGGTCCGCCCCGGGACGACGGTCGCGATCCTCCAGAACGGAGTCGAGCACGCGGACCGTCTGGCGCCGTACGTCGACCGGTCGCAGCTCTTGCCGGTCATCGTGCTGTGCCCGGCGGTCGCGGTCGCTCCCGGTCGGGTGGTCCAGCGCGCCCCCGCCGAGCTGGTCGTGGCCCCGTCGTCCGCCGGCCACGAGTTCCGGGCGCTGCTCGCGGACACCGCCATCACGGTGACGATCGCCGATGACTTCGTCAGCGCCGCGTGGCGCAAGCTCTGCTCCAACGCGGCGGCGGGCGCCATCACGGCGCTGACCGGCAAGCCCGTGAACGTGACGCGGCGGCGCGATGTCGCGGAGCTCGCCCGCGGTCTCGTCGAGGAGTGCATGGCGGTAGGCCGGGCCGAGGGAGCGCGATTTCCACCTGACTTCGTCGACACCCTGCTGGACGCGTGGCGATCGGCCGGGCCCGACGCCACCACGTCCATGCTCCAGGACCGGCTGGCAGGCCGCCCGCTCGAGTACGACGCCCGAAACGCCGTCGTGGTCCGCACCGGCGAGCGCCACGGCATCGCAACACCCCTGAGCCGCGCGGTGGTCGCCCTGCTCGCCGCCCTGCACTGACCGCGGCGCCGACGCGCTCGTCGCCGGCGCCGCCCGTCGGAATGATCCGGCCGCGTGAGCGCGGGCGTCGGCCTCGTGCTCTGCCTTCCTATTGACAGTCGATAGGTCGCCCGGTAGGCTCGCTCCTGAAGACACTCGATAGGAGGAGATCGATGGTGTCCCGCGTCGCTCGAAGAACGTCCCTGGCCCTCGCGGCGCTCCTGGCTGGTGTGGTGCTGGTCGCCGCGCCGATGCTCCTGACGCCTCGCTCTGCGCGAGCCGAGCCCGGCTCCTCGGCGCCGCCCGCCGCCGCGTCGGTCCTGGAGCTGAAGAACCTCATGACCGGCCCCGAGTACGTCGCTGCCGGTCTCGAGAAGCTGTCGGCGCCGGAGCGGGTGCTGCTGGACGACTGGATCGGAAGGCTCGTGGTGCGGCTCTTGACCGCCCGCCAGAGGCGGGACTGCCAGTCTCCGATCGAGAGCAGGATCGATGGCGAGTTCGAGGGATGGACCGGCCGCACGGTCGTCCAGCTGGAGAACGGACAGGTCTGGAGGCAGCGCAGCGCCACCGAGCGCTACGCCTACCGCGTGTCCCCGGCGGTCCAGGTCCATCGCTCGGCGTCCGGCTGTCACATGAAGGTGGACGGAGTCGCGGAGGAGGTCCCGGTCGACCGGCTGTGGTAGCCGGGCGGCGGGCGCGGGCCGCCTCGCTCCTGTTGACACTCGATAGGTCCGGCAAGTAGTCTCCTGAAGACGTTCGATGGGAAGGCGCTCGTGTCCCGACCCAGACCCGACCTCCTGCAGGGCACTCTCGACCTTCTGGTCCTGAAGACGCTCGACCTCGGTCCAAATCACGGACTGGGCATCGCGCGCCGGATCGAGCAGGTCACCAGGGGGACATTTCATCCGCAGCCGGGCTCGCTGTTTCCGTCGCTCCATCGCCTCGAGGACAGCGGCTGGGTGACCTCGGAGTGGGGCGAGTCGGAGAACCGGCGCCGCGCGAAGTACTACAAGCTCACCAGCGCGGGCCGCCGTCAGCTGGCGGTCGAGGCGGCGAACTGGGATCGGATCGCGACGGCCATCCGCCTGCTGCTCTCGGCCACCTAGGAGCCACCTTGTCGTTCGCCGCCCGGGCACGCAGCATCGCCCGCAACTGGTTTCGCCGCGTCGAGCTCGACCGCGACCTCGATGCGGAGGTGAACGCATACCTGGATCTATTGACCGAGGAGAAGATCGCAGCCGGAATGAGCCCGCGTGCGGCCCTCCGCGCTGCCCGCATCGAGATGGGCGGCATCGAGCACGTGAAGAGCCAGGTGCGCGACTCGCGCGCCGGCGCCCTCGCGGAGACGGTCGCCCAGGACATCCGCTACGGCGCGCGCGGGCTGCGCCGGAACCCGGGGCTCACCGCGATCGTCGTGGCCATCCTGGCCCTCGGCATCGGCGCCAACGGCGCGGTGTTCGCGCTCCTCGATGCGCTGCTGCTCCGGCCGATCACAACCGTCGACCCGGAGCGGGTGGTCGTCCTCTTCACCGGAGACTACGGCGGCCATCCCAAGCCGTTCGCGACCCGTTCCGAGTTCGACCAGCTTCGCGCCCGGTCCGATGCCGTCGTGGAGCTGGTGGCTCACGTGCCGACCCCGTTCAGCCTGGGCGCCGATCGAACGACGGCGGGGGCCGTGGAGAGCGAGGTCGTCCTCGGCGAGCTCGCCAGCGGCAACATGTTCACCGTTCTCGGCATCGAGCCGGACGCGGGGCGTAGCTTCCTGCCGGAAGAGGACCGCGCGGGAGGAACCCATCCGGTCGCGGTGATCAGCCATCGTCTCTGGCAGCGCCGCTTCGGCGGCGATCCGTCGCTCGTCGGCCGCGCGGTGCGACTCAACGGCCATCCGTTCACCATCGTTGGCGTGGCTCCAGAGGACTTCCGCGGCACCATACGCGGTGCGGTGACCGACGTCTGGGTGCCGCTGACCATGCAGGCCCAGGTCGCTCCCTCGAAGAGCGTGTTCGACCCGCTCGCCTCGCGCCCCCTTCTCCTGATGGGCCGCCTGAGACCGGGCGTGACGGTCGGGGCGGCGCAGAAGGTCCTCGACCACATCGCCGCCGAGCTCCAGGAGCAGCACCCGGAGACATGGTCCGACGCGCGCGCCCGTGCACGCCCGCTGACCCTTGCCTCGGAGGGCGGCGGGGATCTGTTTCTTTTCGGTCGAGATGCCGTCGATGGCCTCGTGCTGCTCCTGGCCGTCGTCGGGATGGTTCTCCTGCTCGCCTGCGCCAACGTGTCCGGCCTGCTCCTCACCCGCGCCTCCGCTCGTCGCAAGGAGTTCACGGTCAGGCTCGCGCTCGGCGCCGGGCGCGTGCGCCTGATCCGGCAGCTCATGACCGAGAGCCTCCTGCTCTCGATCGCCAGCGGCGCGGCGGGCCTGATCGTGGGGCGGCTGGGCGCGGACCTGCTCTCCCGCGTCGCGGCGCCGATCCGCCTCGACCTCGACCTCGGCCTGGACGCGCGCGTGATCGCCTTCATCTGCGGCATCACGCTCGCGACCACGCTGCTCATCGGTCTGATACCGGCGCTGTCGGCCTCCCGGCCGGACCTCCAGTCGGCGCTCAAGGACGATGCCAGCGCCGCGGGCGCCTGGCCGCGCCGCGGCCGCATGCGCAGCGCGATGATCGTGGTCCAGCTCGCCCTGTCGCTGGTCCTGCTCATCGCCGCGGGACTGCTCCTGCGCTCCCTGGCCAGCGCCAGGGCCACCAGGCTCGGTTTCGAGCCCGACAACCTGGTCGCCGCGACGGTCGACCTCAGCCTGGAGGGCTACTCTCGAGCCGAGACCGAGGCGTTCGGTCGCCGCTGGCTGGAGCGAGTGCGTGCGCTGCCGGGTGTGTCGGGCGCATGCCTGGCCGCGAGGCTTCCCCTCGGAGGGGGCATCGGGCCATGGAACTACACTGTCGAGGGCTCCAGGGCTCCGGCGAGCGACGGGCCGGCCGTGCTCACCACGGCGGTCTCGCCGGGCTACTTCGACGTCATGCGGATCCGGCTCCTGCGCGGGCGCGCCTTCGATGACGGCGATCTGCGGCGAGGAGGCGAGCGTCTCGTGGTGGTGGTCAACCAGTCCTTCGCGCGCGCGCACTGGCCCGGCGAGGACCCGATCGGCAAGCGCCTCCAGATCGGCACCGGCCCCAGCCTCGAGCCTCCCTATCTGACCGTGGTCGGGCTGGTCGAGGATGGCAAGTACGACAGCCTCGAGGAGGCTCGACCGTTCGTCTATGTGCCCCTGTGGCAGCACTTCCACTGGGACTTCAGCCTCGTGGTGCGCGCGCCCGGCGATCCGACCGGCTGGCTGTCGGCGGTGAGGCGCGAGGCCCACCGACTCGATGAGAACGTGGCGCTGACCGACGAGAGGGGCGTCACCGACAACCTGAAGCTGGCGCTCCTGCCGCTCCGTCTCCTCGGAGCGATCCTCGCAGCTCTCGGCCTCCTCGTCCTGGCCATCGCCGCCCTCGGACTCTACGGCCTGATGTCCTACTCGGTCGCCCAGCGCACCCGCGAGATCGGCATTCGCCGGGCCCTCGGCGCCCGCGAGCGCGACGTGGTCCGCCTCGTGGTCGGCCACTGCATGCGTCTCACCGCGATCGGCCTCACCATCGGACTTGCCGCCGCCGCCGTCATCGCCCACCGGCTGTCGGATCTGCTCTATGCGGTGAGCCCGATCGATCCATTGACCTTCGTGGCGAGCCCCCTCCTCCTGACCGCGGTGGCGCTCCTGGCCAGCTACCTCCCGGCGAGAAGGGGAGCCAGACTCGAGCCGATGTCCGCCCTCCACCGCCAGTGATCGCGGAGGCCCGGGCGATGCTCGCCGCGAAGGCGTGCAGGCACAACGCTTCGCCGGCGGCTTGTACGCAGTTGCTGTCGACGGCGCATTGAACGCGCGAACGCGGCGCGGGAGGACCGTCTGCGGCCGAGTCGCGGGTTCCCTCTTCGGCCCCGGCGGCGCAAGATCGGGCGTCCCGTGGCGGCTGCACTCCTGGCCGAGGAGAAGAGAGCCCATGATGGAACACAGACGAGCCGGTCTGGCCGCGCCTTGCGGCGCCGCTCTGGTCATCGCGCTGATCGGTTCGCCCCGGGCGGCCGAGGCGCGGGTGACTCGCATCGAGATCGCGGCGATCGAGTCGCCCGCGTTCGGAGGTGCGTCGTTCGGCGAGGTCGGACAGTACGAGAAGCTGGTCGGGCGCGCGTTCGGCGAGGTCGATCCGGCGGATCCTCGCAACCAGGGGATCACCGACATCCAGCTCGCGCCGCGCAACGCGCGCGGGAAGGTCGAGTACGACACCGGCATCGTCATCCTTCGCCCGCTCGAGCCGGCGAGGGGAAACCATCGCCTCTTCTACGAGCTCACCAACCGCGGCGTCATCCTCAGCCTGCGCGCATTCAACGACAGCCCGAACCCGAGCACCACCGACCCGGCCCCGGCCGACGCGGGAAACGGCTTCCTCATGCGCCAGGGCTACACCATCCTCTTCACCGGCTGGGATGTGAGCGCGGCCGGCCCCTTCTCGTCGAACTATCCGATCGCGATCAACCCGGACGGCTCTCCGATCGTGGGCCCGTCGGTCGAGGAGCTCGTGTTCGACAGCGTCGCGCCCGCGCCGCAGCCGAGCACGGCGAGCCTGCAGTACCGGGCCGCGTCGCTCGACACGAGCCATGCGACCCTGACCGTGCGCGCGCACTACAGCGACGCGCAGGCGATCGTCCCGGCCGACCGCTGGCGCTTCGTCGACGAGCGGACGATCCAGCTCCTGCCCGAGGGCACCACCTTCGCGGCCGGCGCGCTCTACGAGCTCGCCTACCAGGCCAGGGACCCCAGGGTGGCAGGACTGGCGCTCGCCGCCGTGCGCGACATTCCCTCCTTCCTGCACCGCGCCGGGGCGGACGACGCCGGCCGCGCCAATCCTCTGGCCGGGCAGATCGAGCGCGTCATCGGCCACGGCATCTCGCAGCCGGCCCGCGTGCTGCACGACGTGGTCGACCTCGGCTTCAACCAGGACGAGGACGGCCGCCAGGTGTTCGACGCCATCCTCGACTACATCGCCGGTGCGAGCGGCGGCTTCTTCAACGTCCGCTTCGCGCAGCCGTTCCGGACCCACCGGCAGCACATCGGCCGGTGGACGCCCGAGCGCGTCTTCCCGTTCGCCAATCAGCTCCTCTTCGATCCGGTGACCGGGCGCCTCGATGGCCGGCTGGTCCGCTGCCGGCTGACCCACAGCTGCCCGAAGATCTTCGAGGTGAACTCGAGCAACGAGTACTGGGTCAAGGGCGGATCGCTCCTCCACACCGACACGCTCGGGCACGACCTCCTCGTCGATCCGCGCGAGGTCCGCTACTACCACTTCGCGAGCCGCCCCCACTCGCCGGCGGCCGGGCCCGGGATCTGCGAGCGAGACCGCAATCCGCTCGGGCCCGGCGCTGGCCTGCGCGCGCTCCTGGTCGACCTCGACGAGTGGGCCAGCGGAGTGCGCGCACCGCCGCGCAGCCGGCTGCCGCGCCGGATCGACGGGACGCTGGTGCGCTCTCTGCCGCGGAGCGCGGTCGGCTTCCCGGCCATTCCGGGGGTCCGTTACACCGGCCTCATGACGACCGGCGACCTGTTCGACTTCGGACCGCGCTTCCGCGACGGCATCCTGGACACCAGGACCGACGCGTCCGGGATCGTCTCGCCGGTCGTGGCCTCGCCCTATCCCGTCTTCGTGCCGAAGACCGACCGCGATGGCAACGAGCTCGCCGGCATCCGGTTCCCGGATGTGGAGGTGCCGGTGGCGACGTACACGGGATACGGATTCCGCGCGGCCGCATTCGGCGGCCCCGACCTGTGCGATGCATCCGGGCAGGCCATTCCGTTCGCGGCGACCAGGGCCGACCGGGAGTCGGCCGGCGACCCGCGTCTGTCGGTCGAGGAGCGCTATCCGACCAATCAGGACTACGTCGACAAGGTGAGCGCGGCCGCCGAGCGGCTCCACAGGCAACGCTTCCTGCTCGAGGAGGACGTGACGCGCATCGTCGATGCGGCGCGGGCGAGCGGCGTCGGAGACTGATCGTCGTCGCGACGGGATGGATCCGTTCTCGATCGAGAGTCGAGTCGAGAGCCGATGGTCGAGAGTCGAGAGTCGAGAGTCGAGAGTCGAGAGTCGAGTCTTCACACTGGAGGTGCGTGATGTCGATGAGCGAGAGGTTCGACTGGCCATCCGCCCGCAAGGGTCGCGCGGCTGTCCTTGCCGCGGCGCTCGGAGTCTTGACCTTGCCGGCCGTCGCGAGAGCGGACGACGTCACCCCGTTCACGGTGGCGCTGCCGACCGTCACGGGCCCGATCCCATCCACCGCCACCAGCTTCCCGTTCGCCGCCCTCGGCTTCGACATCCAGGGCCCGCTGCCGGACGGCTACGTCGAGGAGGAGTACTTCGTCTCGGGGGTCGGCAACCTCTACGAGTACACCCCGACCGGCATCCAGGTGGTGACGCCCTGCCCGGCGGCCGCGACGTCCGGGTGCACCGGCATCCCGTACACGACGCGGATGCTGGTCCGGCGACCGCGGCACCGCCGCGACTTCAGCGGCACCGTGATCGTCGAGCCGCTCAACCCGAGCGGAGGGTTCGACATCGCCGCGGTGTGGGACCGCTCCGTGAACCACTTCGTCCAGAACGGCGACGCGTTCGTCGGCTGGTCGTCGAAGTCGGTCATCGTGAACGCCCTCGAGCAGTGGAACCCGACCCGCTACGCCGCGCTCGACTGGCCGTACCTGCCGTTCGTGCCGGGCGGCAACAGCGGGGTGAACGACGGCATCACCTTCGACGTCGCGGCCCAGATCGGCGCGCTGTTCAAGTCGGGCTCCTCGCACGGCCCGCTCCGCGGCTTCCGGGTGGAGCGGCTCATCGAGTCCGGCTTCTCCCAGGACGGCGGCTTCACCTTCACGCAGGCCGACATCTTCCACCGGCTCGAGCGCATGCCGGGCGGCGGCCGCATCTACGACGGCTACATCCCGATGGGCACCACCGGTCCGAGCAACATCAACTTCGGGTTGACCCCGGCCGGGGCGCTGCCCGCCGGCGACCCGCGCCGCCAGATGCAGCCGCGCGACGCGCCCGTCATTCACGTCAACACCGAGACCGAGATCGCGCTCGGGGCGCTCAGCCCCGTGGGCCTCGCCTTCCGCCGCCCCGACGGCGACGCGCCCGACGACCGCTACCGGATCTGGGAGGTACCGGGCGCGGCCCACGTGTCGAACGACAGGCGCGAGGAGGTCATCAACCTCCAGCGCAACCGGGCCCAGCTCCTCCACCTGACCGACCTCTCGCAGCTCCCGCCGCTCGGCTGCACCCACCAGGCATTCGAGGACGGCCCGGTCCACGGGGTCGAGGGGGTGATCGCCCCCGACGACTTCCCGTTCTCGTCGGTGCAGAACGCCGCGTTCCATCACCTCGTGAGGTGGATCGACCACCCGAACGGCCCGCCCCCGCCGCACGGTCAGCCGATCCAGGTGGACATGAACACGACGCCG
>DATFRY010000539.1:0-3736 GCA_035262925.1 Kofleriaceae bacterium
CGCTCCTTGTCGCCGCGCTCCTTCTCGCCGCGCTCCTTCTCGCCGCGCTCCGGCGCGCGGCGGTCGGACGGCTCCGCCCCCTTGTCCCCGTGGCCCGCGCCCTCGCCGCGGCCACGGCGGCCCGCGCGCGCGCCGTCGGACGGGACCGGCTGAGCGGCGGCGACCGCGCCCCCCACCGGCGCCGGCGGCAGCGCCGCTATCTGCGCGCGCCCGCCCTTCCCGTCTCCCGGCCCGCCGCGCTCGGAGTCGATGGCCAGCAGCACCGCGGCCGCCCCGGCCCCGAGCAGCAGCACCAGCACCGCCCAGCCGAACAGGCGCAGCCCCTGCCCGCGCAGGTCCGGCACCCGCGCGTTGACCATGTCGGTGTCCTCGACCAGCGGCGGCGCGGTGGCCGGCCGCGGCGATGGCGTCACCGCCACCGCGGTGTCGGCCGGCGCGCTCGAGCTCGCCATGCTGCCCGACGGGTCGAGCGGCGCCGGAGCCGGCAGCGGCGTCGGAGTCACGATCTGCGCCGCGCCGCTCGGCGTCGCGTGGGCCTGCTCGGCCAGCCGCGCCCGCCAGCTCACCACCGTGCCCGGCGACGACACCGGGGTGATCTCGTCGCGCAGGTAGCCGGGGGCGAGGCCGGCCAGGAGCGGGCTCTCGCTCGGCAGGCCGAGGATCTTGGCCACCGCGACGCCGCGCCCGGCCAGGCACTTGGTCAGCTCGTACTCGAACGCCTCCATGGACGGCGGCCGCATCGACGGATCGCGCGCCATGGCCGACAGCACCAGCGACTCGACCAGCGGCGGCAGCTCCGGGCGCACCGAGCTCGGCGGCGTCGGGTCGACCGTGGCCTTCTTGGTCAGGATCTCCATGAAGTTGTCCCCCTCGTACGGGGGGACGCCGGTCAGCATCTCGTAGAGGATCGCGCCGACCGCGTACACGTCGCAGCGCTCGTCGGCCGGGCGGCCGGCCGCCTGCTCGGGCGACATGTACTCGGGCGTGCCCATGGCCATGCCCGGGTGGGTGAGCCGCTTGCTGCGCGCCTCCTCCGCCTCGCTCGACTTGGCGATGCCGAAGTCGAGCACCTTGACGAAGTCGGCCGCGCCCTCGCGCACGGTCAGGAAGATGTTCTCCGGCTTGAGGTCGCGGTGGATGATGCCCACCGCGTGGGCGGCCGACAGCGCCCGGCAGATCTGACTGGTGATGCGGAGGGCGCGGGCCACGTCGAGCGCGCCGTCGCGATCGATGACGGTGGCCAGCTCCACCCCCTCCAGGTACTCCATCACGAAGTAGACCGACCCGTCGTCGGTGGTGCCGGAGTCGGTGACGTCGACGATGTGGGGGTGGCCGATCTTGGAGGCGGCGCGCGCCTCGCGGCGGAAGCGCTCGACCAGGTCCGGCATGCGGCCGTAGACCGGGTGCAGGATCTTGATCGCCACCCGCCGGCCGATGTCGACGTGCTCGGCCAGGTAGACGCGGCCCATGCCGCCCTCGCCGATCAGCTCCTCGACCCGGTAGCGGCCGTCGAGCACCTGGCCGATGAAGTCGATGCGCCCGAGATCGGCCTGCGCCGCCTGGGCCAGGGCCAGCCCGCCCAGGTCGACCTCGCCCGGCGCGCGCTCGGGCGAGGACTTCACCATGACCGCGGTGATCGCCACCTTGTCGCGCAGCTTGTCGGCCTGGCGCCGCCCGCCCTTCTGCCGGCGATCGGAGGCCGGCTCTCCGCCCGGACCGGGGCGCGTCTCCTTGCGCCGGTCGGCGTGGCGGGCCAGCTCCTCCGCCGACTGCTCCATGATGCGCCACAGCTCGTCGGTGGGCGGCAGGGTCGCGCGCACTCGCTCGCGCATCCGCTCGAGGTGGCGCTGGCGCTCGACCCGCTCGCGCTCGATGTCCTCGGCGAACAGCATGTGCAGGAAGCGCTCCATGCGGGCCGCGTCGGTGGTCGGCGACTCGGCCGCCAGCCACGCGCCCAGCGCGTCGCGCAGCTCCTCGCCGCTGCCGAACCGCTGGTCGCGCCCCGACGACAGCGCCCGCAGGCAGATGGCGTCGAGCGCCGGCGGCACCCGCGGCGCGCGCTGCGACGGGGGCACCACCGCCGGGTTGCGCGCCCTGCGCAGGAGGTCCTGCGGCTGCTCCTTGCCGGGCGGGAACAGCTGGCGCCCGGTCAGGAGCTCCCACAGGATGATGCCGGCCGCGTAGAGATCGCTGCGCCCGTCGAGCAGCTCGCCGCGCGCCTGCTCCGGCGACATGTAAGAGACCTTGCCGTAGATGATGCCGGGCGCGGTCTTCTCCAGCTTGAGGGTGGACGCGGCCAGACCGAAGTCGGTGAGCTTGACCTCGCCCGAGTAGGCGATGAGCACGTTGGGCGGCGACACGTCGCGGTGGACCAGGCGCAGGTCGCCGAACGCGTGCGCGAAGCCCAGCCCGCGGCACAGCTCCTTGATGATGTAGACCGCGACGTCGACCGGAAACGCCACCCCCTTCTGGGCGCAGCGGTTCCACACCGCGCGCAGGTCCTTGCCCTCCACGAAGTCCATGGCGAGGAAGAGCTCGCCCTGGACCTGGCCGGCGTCGAACACCGGGATGAGGTTGCCGTGGCTCAGCTTGACCACGACCTTGGCCTCGTCGCGGAAGCGCGAGACGTATTCGGTGTCGGCCAGGTGCGGAAGCACCGTCTTGATGACCAGGAGCTTCTCGAGCCCCTGATCGCCGGTCACCGCCATGTAGAGCGCACCCATGCCGCCTTGCGCGAGCGGCGCGAGCAGGTGGTACTTCCCGAACTTCCTCGGGAATTGCTCCGTCGTGGGGTCTTTGCTCGTCATTCCCCGCGCTTTGGCGGCGGTCGGCGGCAAGACTACCACGCACATTCAGCAGAACCAATGATCTGGGCTCGCCGCGCTCCGCCCGGTGCAAGGTGCGCTCGGTTGTCAGGGTTCGGGAGTTGACAGCGTTTTCATTGCCCGTGGCGGCGGGTAACATGCGCGGCCCGGGCAGCGCGCGGGCAGCGCGTGGCACACGCATGGCGGGCGAAAGCGTTCTGGTCATCGACGACAGCCCCACCATCCTCAAGGTGGTCCAGCTGGTTCTGACCAGGGCCGGGTTTAGGGTCGAGACCGCGGCCGACGGCGAGGCCGGGCTGGCAGCGGCGCGCCAGGTGCGGCCGGACCTCATCCTCCTCGACTTCGTCATGCCGCGCATGAACGGCTACCAGGTCTGCCGCTCGCTGACCGCCGACGGCGACCTGCGCGGCGTGCCGGTCGTGCTGATGAGCGCCAAGGGGGACCAGGTCGGCGAGCGATTCGTCAAGGTGATGGGCATCGTCGATTACATCACCAAGCCCTTTTCGCCCGAGGCGATCACCGCGGTCGTGCAGCACACGATCGAGAAGTACCCGAAGAAGGTCGAAGAGGCGGTGGGCGAAAAGACCTTCGACGGGCGCGAGCCGATCCCGACCTTGCGCCAGCCCGCGCCCGCCGTCGACGCGATGGCCTCGGCCGGCGAATCGGGGCCGGCGCTCCAGGGCAACCTGCGCGCGGTGCCGCTCGCCGAGGTGCTCGGCCTCCTCGCCGCGCAGCGCCAGTGGGGCATCCTCTCGGTCTCGCGCGCCGACGGCGCCGGCGTCGACGTCTGCTTCAAGCAGGGGCGCATCGAGCTGGCGCTGGCGCACGGGCTCGGCGAGGAGTTCCTGCTCGGCCGCTATCTCGTCGAGGCGTCGACGATGTCGCGGCAGGATCTCGATCTCTTCCTCGAG
>DATFRY010000540.1:0-32035 GCA_035262925.1 Kofleriaceae bacterium
CGCGATGCCGCGCGAAGCCGCACGATGCCGCCGCCGCCGCACCCGCATCCGCGCGCACGGCGGTATACTCCCTGTCGATGGCCGCCGAGGGGCCCGGAACCCGGACCACCGTGGTCGGCGGCATCCCGATGCCGGACACGACCCAGGTCGCGCCCCCCGCATCGGCAGGCGCGGCCGACGACGCCGAGGACCACGCGAACGACGACCCCGCCGACGGTGCCGACGCGGGCGAGGCCGCGCACGCCTCGGGCGCCCACGCCACGCGCGCCGACTCTCCGCGCCCGGACCCTCCGCGCTTCCACGTCGGCGACGAGGTCGCGCGGGGCGGCATGGGCCGCGTCGTCGCGGCGCGCGACGAGCGCCTCGGCCGCGCGGTCGCCATCAAGGAGGCGCTCGACGCCGACGCGGCCACGCTGCGCCGCTTCGAGCGCGAGGTGCAGATCACCGCGCGCCTCCAGCACCCGGCCATCGTCCCGCTCTACGACGCCGGGCGCTGGCCCTCCGGCCTGCCCTACTACGTCATGCGCCTGGTGTCGGGGCGCCCGCTGCTCGAGCACATCGATCGCGCGCGATCGCTGGGCGAGCGGCTGGCGCTGGTGCCGAGCTTCCTGGCCGCCGCCGACGCGGTCGGCTTCGCCCACCGCGAGGGCATCATCCACCGCGATCTCAAGCCGTCCAACGTCCTCCTCGGCGAGCACGGCGAGACGCTGGTCATCGACTGGGGCCTGGCCAAGGTGGTCGGCGAGCCCGGCGATCCGCACGCGCGCGGCGACGCGGGCCAGGTCCGCGGCCCCGGCACCGACGGCGGACCGGCCCAGACCCGGGCCGGCTCGGTGCTCGGCACCCCCGGATACATGGCGCCCGAGCAGGCGGCCGGCGATCCGGCGGACGCCCGGTCGGACGTCTACTCGCTCGGGGCGACGCTCTATCACCTGCTCGCCGGCGCGCCGCCGCACGGCGACAGCGGCCCGACCGCCGCGATGGTGGAGGTCCTCGCCGGGGCGCCGCCGACGGCGCTGTCGCGCCGAGCGCCCGGCGTGCCGCCCGACCTGCTCGCCATCGTGGACAAGGCGATGGCGCCCGACCCGGCGCAGCGCTACCGCGACGCCAGCGCCCTGGCCGCCGACACGCGCCGCTTCCTGACCGGCCAGCTGGTCGCGGCTCACCGCTACTCGGCGCGCGATCGCCTGCGCCGTCTTGCCCGCCGCCACCGGGCCGCCCTGGTGGTCGCCGGCCTCGCCGCCGCCGTCCTGGTCGTCACCGTCGCGGTCGGGCTGACCCGCATCGTCGCGGCCAGGCAGCGGGCGGAGAGCGCGCGCGCCGACGCCGAGGCCGGCCGGCGCAGCGCGGAGCAGGCGCGCGGGCGCGCGCAGGAGCGGGCCGACGACCTGCTCCTGGCCCGCGCCCAGGCCCTGCTCGACTCGGACCCGACGGCGGCGGCCGCTCTGGCCGGGCGCCTGCCGCCGGGCTCGGACGCGTGGCCGCGCGCGCGCGCCGTGCTCACCGCCGCGCGCTCGCGCGGCATCGCCCGCGCGCTGCCAGGCCCGCGGGAGATGATCGCCGTCCTCGCGCCCGATCCAGGCGGCCGCCGCCTGCTCAGCCTCGATCGCACCGGTCAGCTCGAGATCCACGATCTCCGGCGCTGGACCTCGCGCGTCCTGGTGCGGCCGCAGCGCGGCGAGGCGCCGCCGGCCGACGCCGTGTGGGCCGACGGTGGCCGCTCGATCGCCATCGCCCGCGGCGCCGACGTCGTGCTGATCGATGTCGAGTCGGGCCGCGAGCGCGTCATCGGTACCGGCACGGGCTCCGGCACCGGCTCCGGCCCCGGCTCCGGCCCCCGCGCCCCGATCGTTCAGCTGCAGGCGCCAGTCGACGCCTCGTTCGTGGCCTGGACCGACAAGCGCGGGCGATCAGCCACCGCCGCGGCGCCCGCCTGGACCGCCGCCCCGCTCCACGGCGGCCGCCCGGCAACCTGGCTCGAGGTCAGCCCCGACGGCCGCTGGCTGGCCACCTCCGCCCACAGGCAGCCGCTCCAGCTGTGGCAGCGCGGCCGCCGCGCCCCCATCCTCACCGCCGGCGCCGGCTGCCAGGCGGCGTTTCACCGGCGCGCCGCGCGAGTCGCCGTGTCGTGCGGGCGCGACGTCGTCGAGTGGGACCTCGCGGCCGCGCCGCCCCGGGTTCGTCATCGCTGGCGCGCCGCCGCGCCGCTGGTCCTCGTCGCCTACGGCGGCGACACGCCGTACCTGCTCTCGCCGCGCGGCGAGGTCACGGCGCTCTACCCCGGCGGCGCCAGCGAGACGCTGTCGACCAGCAGCCGCGCGTTCCTGCCCACGCAGCTGCCCGACGGGCTGGTGCTGTCGACCGGCGTCGGGACGGTGCTCGTGCTGGAGGGGGCGCCGAGCCTGACGCTCCGCGTGCCGGGCGCGTCGGTGGTGCGCCTGGCGGTCGCCGGCGGAGGCCGCCAGGTCGTCGCGGGCTCGGTGACCGGCCAGATCCTGGTCTTCGATCTCGACAGCGTGCGCCCGCGCCGCGTGCGCGTTCCGATCGGGACCAGCCGCATCCTCTCGCTGAGCGGCGAGGGCGCCGTCACCGTGCGGTCGAGCGGCGAGATCGACCGCATCGACGCCGCCAGCGGCGCCATCCGCACGCTCGGCCGCGCGGGCGGCCTCGGCGACCGCTCGCGGGTCAGCCCCGACGGCAGCGCGGTGGTCATGGTCACCATGGAGGGGGAGGTGGTGGCGGTCAGGCCGGGCGACGGCGCCTTCGAGGTGCTGGAGCAGGGCGGCGGGTCGCTCGTCGCCTTCAGCGGGCCGGACCGCGCGGTCTGGGAGCGCGGCCAGGCGCTGTGGGAGAAGCAGCTGTTCGCCGGCCAGTCGGCGCGCCGGATCGCCGCGTGGCGCGCGCGCCCGATCGGCGTGGCGTCGAGCGGCGGCTGGCTGGCCGGCGCGCTCGACGACGGCACGCTGTGGCGGCGCGCGCCCGGCGCGAGCGCGATCGAGGAGATCAGGAGCGGCCGCGTGGTCGCCCCGGTGGTGGCGGTCGCGCCCGACGGCGCCGTCTACGCGTCGGTCGAGCGCGAGATCCTGCGCTGGGGGCGGGGGGGAGGCGCGGCCGTGCCATTCGCCGCGCTCTCGGACGAGATCATGCTCCTCGAGCTCGATCCCGCGCTGGGCCTGTCCGCCGTCACCACCGACGGCGCGGTGCACCTCGTGCCGCTCGCGGGCGGGGCGATCCGCTCCACGCCGCTGGCCGCGCCGGTACTGCCCGTCGATCTCTCGCCGCTCGGGGCGACCGCGGTCGGGCGCGACACCGCCAGCCAGCCGCTGGCCATCGACGTCGCGGGCGGGCTCGGCTACGTCCTGGCCCCGGTGTGGGCCCTGCACGTCGCCCAGTCGATCGACGGCAGGGTGACCGGGGTCCTGACCGGGGCCGGCGGGCTTCTCCTCTACACCCACGACCTCCCGCGCGATCCGCGCGCGCTGCGCGCCTGGCTGGCCGGCGCGACCAACGCCGCGGCCGATGATCGCGGCAGCGTGACCTGGCCGGCCGCGCCGCTCCCGCCCTGACCCCGATCAGCGGCCGGCGATCGCCAGCGCGATCGCCGGCACCACGCGATCAGCAGTCCTGCTCCTGCGTGCACTCCGCGCCCAGCGGAACGCACTTGCCGCAGCTCGCGTTGCAGCAGTGAGGGGTGGCGCCCGTGCAGAAGACCGCCCCGCACTGCTCGCCGACCCGGAAGCCCCCGCCCTCGGGGGACCACACGTCGTCCGCTCCGCCCGCCGACGCGGGCTGGCCGGCCTGGCACGCGATGTTCGGGCACACCGCGCCCCTCGGCACGCAGTGCCCGCCGCAGCTCGCGTTGCAGCAGCGCGTGTCGCCGCCGCACACCACGTTGCCGCACTGCACGTCGGTGGCCGCCGGCGGCGCGAGCTCATCGATGGACGGCCGCGGATCGCCGGCCGCGGCCTCGTCGCCCGGGTCGAGTCCCTCCGGGTCGAGTCCCTCACGGTCGTCCACCGCGGCGCACGAGGCGGACAGGGCGCATAGTAGCGAGGCGGCGAGAGCGACGCACGACCAGCTCTTCATGGCGAACCTCCGCGAACGAATGGGTCGCGACGGTAGCACGCGCTGCCGCGCGCGCGTCGCCCTCACGGCGACTCCCGCCGTCGACGCGCAGGCGACACATCGCGGCGGGAGCGCTCGCATGCCCCGCGCATCGCCGGTGTAGGGTGCGGCACGCGGCTTGCTGCCGCTCGGCCCACATCCATCAGGAGGACAAGGACGATGAAGCAGTCCGTGAGAAGTCTCCCGCGCCGGCTCCACCGCTGGGCGCTCGTCGCCGCCGTCGTGATCGGCGCGCCGGCGCTGGCCTACACGCAGTCGCTGGGCGAGAAGCAGGAGCGCAAGCGCAACGACGAGCTCCTGCAGGAGGTCGTCAAGACCATGAACGACGACTGCAAGACCAGCATCAAGGCGACCTGGGACTGGCAGAGCTTCAAGGGCCGGCTCACCAGGAACAGCAACCACGTCGGCTCCAACTGCGGCGTCGGCGCCGAGGACATCCGCCGCCTGTGCCTCGACGGCGACGAGGGCAAGCAGGCGGTCAAGGCCGGCATCAAGACCATCGTGTGCAAGGGCGACGGCGGCAAGGACGGCAAGGTCCACCTCGACAAGAAGACGAGGACCCTCGTCTACTCGACCAGCATCGACGCCGAGCTCCAGTTCCACATCACGGACTACCTGAAGCAGAACTTGTAGTTCGGGACGGCCGCGGGGGCGGCGCCGAGCGCGGAAAAGTTGCCCGTCCCCGCGTGCCGTGCGAGTGGAACGGAATGCACACCATCGCCGTGGCCAACCGCAAGGGCGGGGTTGGGAAGTCCTCGGTCGCGACACACCTGGCCGCCGCGCTCGGCCTCCAGGGTCTGCGTGTCCTCGTCATCGACATGGACTCGCAGGCCAGCACCACCTCGATCCTGCTCGACGAGGTGGCCGACTCCGCGCTCACCACCACCCAGCTCCTCCTGGGCGAGGCGCGCCTGCCCGACCTCATCCAGGCGTCCACCCGCGAGGGCGTCTCGATCGCGCCCGCCTCGGGCGATCTCACCCAGGCCCAGTTCGCCATCGCCGGCCGCACCGGGCGCGAGACCATCCTGCGGCGCGCCCTCCGCGACATCGGCGGCTCCGAGGTCGACGGCTTCGACGTCGCCCTCATCGACACCGCGCCCGAGCTGCAGCTGGCCACGCTCAACGCGCTGGTGGCCTCGTCGCACGTGCTGCTTCCCTTCACGCCCGACCCGAAGGCGCTCGAGGGGCTCGAGACCACCTGCGACGCGGTGGCCGAGATCGCGGCCGCCGAGCTGGCGCGACCGGCGATCCTCGGCTGCGTCCAGGTGGCCTATGACCGTCGCCTCGCGGTCACCGACCAGTCGCGCCGCCAGGTGGCGGCCGCCTACGGCCCGCTCCTGTTCGACACCTGCATCCGCGCCAACAGCAGCTTCATCGTGTGCCCGGCCTGGCACCGCGACATCTTCGCGATGGAGCAGAAGGAGCGCGGCAAGCACCGCGGCTCCGCCGACTACCGGGCGCTCGCCGACGAGGTGGCCGCCCGGCTCTCGCTCGCCGCGCGCGCGCGGTCCGCTCCGGCCCGCGCCCAGGCCGCCGCGTAGCTCAGAGGAGGACATCATGGCCAAGCTACCCACCGAGTTCGTGAAGCCGCCCGGAGCGCGGCCCGCGCCCAGGCGACGCGGCGGCAAGAAGACCAGCCTGCTCGATCCCGAGGCGGCGCGCGCGCTCCTGCGCGAGGTGATCGTGCGCCTCGGCGAGGCCGAGCACCGCGCCCTCGAGGAGGCGCGCGCCGAGCTGGGCCGCTCCGGCGAGCAGGTCACGCTCGAGCAGATGGTCCACCGCATCATCGCGGACTGGACCGCGCGCCGCGCAGAGGCGAGCAAGCCGGCCGCCCGCCCCGTCGAGGGCATCCTGGCCCAGATCCGCCGCATGGCGCGATCTCCGGTCCAGACCTGGCGCGAGCTGGGCGACGCCGTGCGCCGCCTGACCGGCCTGGTGGTCGACGTGGCCGCGTCCCCGTCGAGCCCCCGCTGACCTCGCCGCCGGCGTGACCTGGCGGGGCCGCCCCGCCTCATCTATACAGGCTCATCACGAGCCCGACCTCGAAGCCCGCACTCGCCGCCCTGCCACGGGCCGTCATCGCCCTCGGCGCCGTCAGCCTGCTGACCGACGTCTCGAGCGAGATGATCGCCCCGCTCCTGCCGGCGTTCGTGGCCGGCGTGGTCGGCGGCGGCGCGCTCGCGCTCGGCCTCATCGAGGGAGTGGCGGAGTCCACCGCCGCGCTGGTCAAGCTCGCGTCCGGCGCGCTCTCCGATCGCATGCGCCGGCGCAAGCCGCTCGTGGTCGTGGGCTATGGCCTGGCCGGCGCCGCGCGCCCGCTCATCGGGCTGGCCCTGGTCTGGCCCGTCGTCCTCGTCCTCCGCTTCGCCGACCGCGTGGGCAAGGGCCTGCGCGGCCCGCCGCGCGACGCCATCATCGCCGACGCGGTCGCGGAGGACGCGCGCGGCCGCGCCTTCGGCTTCCACCAGGCCATGGACCACGCCGGCGCGGTCATCGGTCCGCTCATCGCCGCGGCGCTGCTCGCCGCCGGGCTCGAGCTGCGCGGCGTGTTCCTGTCGGCCGCCATCCCGGCCGCCGCGGTCATGCTGGTCCTGGTCCTCGCCGTGCGCGAGCCGCCGCGGGCCGCGCCGCCGCCGCGCCCCGATCCGGGCGAGGCCGCCGCTCCGCTGGGGCGGGACTTCCGGCGCCTGATCGCGGCCGCCGTCCTCTTCACCCTCGGCAACTCGACCGATCTCTTCCTGCTCCTGCGCCTGCGCGACGCCGGCATCGGCGACGAGCTGCTCGCCGTGCTGTGGTCGGCCCATCACGTGGTCAAGATGACGGCCGCGTACGCCGGCGGCGCCGCCTCCGATCGGATGAGCCGCCGCACCCTGCTCACCGCCGCCTGGCTGTTCTACGCCGCCATCTATGTCGCCTTCGCGCTGGTGTCGTCGCCGGCGGCGCTGGCGGCCATCTTTCTGGCCTACGGCCTGACCTTTGGCGTCGCCGAACCGGTGCAGAAGGCCTGGACGACGGATCTGGTCCCGCCCCGGCGGCGCGGCGCCGCGTTCGGCTGGCTGCACGGCGCGGTCGGGCTGGCGGCGCTACCGGCCAGCCTGCTGTTCGGCCTGGTCTGGCGCGGGTTCGGCCACGCCCCCGCGTTCGGGCTGGGCGCGGCCCTGGCCGGGCTCGCGGTGCTGGCGCTTTGCCGGGTCGGCCGCGGCGAGTAAGATCCACGGGTGCCACCCGCGCGCACCGACCTGGTCCTGACCATCATCGCGCCCGATCGCCCCGGCCTGGTCGAGCTGGTCTCGCGGACGGTGACGGAGCACCAGGGCAACTGGGAGTCGAGCCGCATGGCGCGCATGGCCGGCCGCTTCGCCGGCATCCTCCAGGTGTCGGTCCCCACCGAGCACGCCGATCGCCTGGTGGCGGCGCTCGACGCGCTCGAGGGCGACGAGCTCCGCGTCGCGGTGGAGCGCGCGGCGCCCGTCGCGGCCGCCGCCGAGATCAGCACCGGGCACCTCCTGCGCGTCGAGCTGGTCGGCAACGACCGGCCCGGCGTCATCCGCGACGTGTCGTCCGCCCTGGCTCACCGGGGCATCAACGTCGAGCTCCTGGCCACCGAGTGCGCGGCCGCGCCGATGGCGGGCGGCATGCTGCTCAAGGTGACCGCGCAGGTCCGCGCTCCGGTCGAGCTGTCGGTCGATGCGCTGCGC
Organism: Kofleriaceae bacterium; assembly: GCA_035262925.1. Classification (GTDB taxonomy): domain Bacteria; phylum Myxococcota_A; class Polyangia; order Haliangiales; family Haliangiaceae; genus DATFRY01. The sequence goes on from DATFRY010000540.1 coordinate 7,824, forward strand.
CAGGTGCTCGAGCAGCACGCGAGTGACTTCATGGTGGAGGTCGTGCGCCTGAGCGACGACCCGTCGGGCGCGCCGGGCGCGTAAGGTCGGGCGGGCGGCGCCGTTCTCTGCGTTGCTCGCCGCATGTCCGCGGCGGGATCGCGTGAAGAACCCTTTTGCGCGCGGCAAGCCCTCGCGATAGCAGCGCTTTTTCGACTTCTGTCCCGATCCGATCGACAAACCAGGGCTGTTTTCCTACAACTGCCGCGGGCACCACCGAGAACTTCTTCACCAGTACACCTGCCTTCGGGCTGCAAAGAAGGAAGACAAGGAAACCACCATGCAGCGAACGACCCTCCTCGTTCCGTTCCTCGGCGCCTCGCTCGCGGTCGCGCTGGCCGCCGCCTGCGGATCCGAAAGCAAGCCGCAGCAGACCACGCCGGTGGCGCAAGAGCCTGCCCCCGCCCCGCAAGCCGCCCCCGAGCCGGCGCCGCAGCCGGCGCCCGCCCCCGAGCCGGCCGCCCCGACCTTCCTCACCGGCAAGTGGGTCTGGTTCGAGCTGCGCACCACTGACGTCGAGAAGTCCAAGGCGTTCTACAGCGAGCTGCTCGGCTGGCAGATCGAGTCGCAGGAGATGGCCGGCATGAAGGCCGAGCTGGTCAAGGCCGGCGGCAAGGACATCGCCACCATCACCCCCGCCGAGGGCAAGGCGAAGAGCCACTGGGTGCCCTTCGTGTCGGTGCCCGACGTCGACGCCGCGGTCAAGAGCATCGAGGAGCAGAAGGGCAAGGTGGTGAAGCCGGCCACCGACATCCCGCAGATCGGCCGCTTCGCGATCGTGAGCGATCCGACCGGCGCCGAGTTCGCGGTGTTCAAGGGCGTCAACAGCGATCCGCCCGATCCGCCCGCGCCGGTCAGCGGCACGTTCATGTGGAACGAGTACCTGGCGAAGAACAAGAAGCAGCACGCGGCGGCGCTCGCCTTCTATCCGGCGGCGCTCGGCTTCACCACCTCGCAGATGCAGATGGGCGAGGGCAAGAAGAAGTCGAGCTATGACATGCTGTCGTTCGGCGAGACCGCGCGCGCCGGCGTGACGGCGGCCAAGCCGGCCAGCATGGGCGGCCAGTGGCTCCCGTGGGTCGCGGTCGACGACATCGATTCGCTGCCCGCCAAGGTGAAGACGCTCAAGGGCAAGGTCCTGGTCAAGCCGAACGACATCCCGTCGGTGGGCCGCGCGATGGTGGTCGCCGATTCGACCGGCGCCGCGCTCGGCCTGCTCAAGGCGGCTCCGATGGGCGAGCAGGGTGCGCAGCCTGGTGCAGCGCAGCCTCCGGCGGGCGGCGCGCAGCCGGCGCCGGGCGCTCAGCCCGCGCCGGGCGCTCAGCCCGCACAGCCGGCTCCGGCCCCCGAGAAGAAGTAGCAGCAACCGCGCGGGGAAGAGGGAGCGGCGGTTGTGCTCCTCCTCGCGCGAAACCCTACGGGGTAGCCCCGGGCTGTCTTGCGGCGGCCCGGGGCTTCTTTTTTGCCCGGCATGTCGACCACTCCGACCTCGACCTCGACCTCGGCTCCCACGCCGGCGAGCGATCGCGTGCTCGCGGTCGACGAGGCCGCGGCCGGATCGGCCCTGGCCGGCTTCCTGCGCGGCGCGCTCGTCCGCCCGTGGAGCGAGGTGCGGCGCCTCATCGCCACCGGCAAGGTGTTCGTCGACGGCCGTCGCGCCCAGGACGCCGGCCAGCGGCTGTCGGCCGGCCAGCGCGTCGAGCTGCGCATGGCGGCGCCGCGCCCGCGCGACGGGCGGCCCGAGGTGCGCATCGTCCACGAGGACGCCCAGGTGGTCGTGATCGACAAGCCGCCCGGCGTGTCGACGGTGCCGTACGAGCCGCGCGAGCAGGGCACGGCGATGGACCTCCTGCGCGACGCGTGGCGGCGCCAGGGCCGGGCGGCCACCACCATCGCGCTCCACGTGGTGCACCGCATCGACAAGGACACCTCGGGCCTGGTCGTGTTCGCCAAGAGCAAGCGGGCCGAGATCGCGCTGGCCGCGCAGTTCCGCGCCCACACCGCCGCGCGCCAGTACCTGTGCCTGGCCCGCGGCGACGTGCGCTTTCGCCGGGTCGAGTCGTTCCTCGTGCGCGATCGCGGCGACGGTCTGCGCGGCTCGTCGCCGGCCGGGCGCGGCAAGCGCGCGGTCACCCACGTCGAGGTCGTGACTCGCTTCGCGGTGGCCACCCTGTGCCGCGTGCGGCTCGAGACCGGCCGCACGCACCAGATCCGCATCCACTTCGCCGAGCGCGGCCACCCCATCGCCGGCGAGACGGTCTACATCCGCGACCTGGCGGCAGCCGGCATCGCGCCGCTCGCCGCAGGGCGACTCATGTTGCACGCCGAGCTGCTCGGCTTCGCGCACCCGACGACCGGGGCGCAGCTGTCGTTCGACAGCAGCTCGCCCGACTTCGCGCCCGACGCGATCGAGCGCGTGGTTCAGGCGGCGCGGCGCACCGCGTAGAGCCGCGCGGTGTGCTCGGCGCGCCAGCCCTGCGTGACCTGGGCGAGCTCGTGGCCGCGCGGATGAGCGGGATCGAGATCGAGCGCGCGCTCGAGGAAGGCCTCGGCCCGGGCCAGGTCGCCGCGGCGGAGCGCGATCTCGCAGAGCAGCCGGTGGATGGTGGCCGATTCGGGGCGGACGCGCAGGGCGAGGGCCAGGTCGCGCTCCGCGTCGCCGACCAGGTGCAGCGCCAGCAGGGCGCGGGCGCGCAGCACGCGCAGCGCGGGCAGGTCGCCGTGCTCGCGCAGGGCGCGGATCGCCAGCGCCAGGACCGCGCGGTGTTGCCCACCTGCGAGGAGCTGCTCGCCCGCCCACACGATCTCTCTCAGGCCATCGTTTCGCTCGAACGGACCGGTCATGAGTCTTGCTCGTCCTGGTAGCATGGGACCCGTGCGGCTCGGCTCAATCGGCGCCCGGTGCGCCGTCCTCGTCCTCTTCCTCGTCTGCACGGGCGGCTCCGCTCTCGCCCAGCCGGACCCCGGTGCGGCGGAGCGCCGGCGCAAGGCCGGCGAGCATGTGCAGAGAGGAGATGCATTCAAGGACGCGGGCCAGTACCGGGCGGCGGCGCGCGAGTATGAGAGGGCATACGCGCTGGTTCCCCATCCGGTTTTGTTTTTCAACCTGGCCCAGGTGTTTCGCCTCGATGGCGACCGGGAGCGGGCCATCGAGTTCTACGAGCGGTACCTGGCGGCGGAGCCCGGCGGGCGCGCCTCGCGCCAGGCCAGGCAGTTCGCGGCCCAGCTCCGCCGGGAGCTCGAGATCGTGGGCCATCCCATGCGCGACGAGCCGCGGCCATTGCCAGGGGAGACGCAGACGGGCCGCCCGCGATCCGGCGGCGGACGCCGCGCGCCGCAGGATGCCGGGGATGGCGAACCGGGAGGGGCCGCGCTGTCGGCGCCACGGCCGGAGGGCGAGGGCGGGCGAGGGCTGCGCGTGGCGGGGATGGTCGCGGCCGGCGCCGGCCTGGTCGCGATCGGCGTCGGCGTCAAGTTCGGCCTCGACGCGCGCGCGGCGAGCAATGACATCAACGCCCACGTCGCCGGTCAGTGGCCCGAGGAGCTGCTCGCCCGGCAGGCGGAGGGCGAGCGGGCCGAGCGCAACATGTTCATCCTGACCGCCACCGGAGCGGCCGCGATCGCGGCGGGTGGCGCGCTGTACTACTTCGGCCACCGGGCGCGGCGCGCCGGGGCCGAGCGGCCTGTCTCGGTCGGCCCGCTGGCTCCGCACCGCGGGCTCGGCCTGTTCGTGTCCGGGCGCTTCTGACGTCCTCGGCGCTCCTGACGTCCCGGGCGGGGCAGCTCCCCGAAGACCATGGGCGGCGCGGCTGCCACACTGGCGCGGACCCCGATCCTCGGGCAGATACAGGCGGTCGGCGGACGGACGCGGTTGTATCATCATGGAGCCTCCGTCCCGCGTGGCACGTGTGGTGCACGCCGGGCTCGTGACAGAACGTGTCGCGTCTCCTCCCCACCTTCGTCGCGGTCCTGGCCGCGGTCCCGCCGCTCGCGGGGGCGGGCGCCGGGACCGCGCGCGCCGACACGGTGACCGTCTACCTCAACCGCGACGGCGGCAACTTCACTCCCGGCGAGCCCAACGACTCGCGCACCAACATCTCCAGCGTGCCCGACCGGACGGTGGCGGTGCCGGCGTTCGGCGGATCCGATCAGTCGTGGGAGGACCTCGTGTCGTGCGTGGACGGGCTGTTCGCCCCGTTCGACATCGCGGTCACCGACGAGGATCCGGGCGAGGATGCGCACCTCGAGGCGGTCATCGGCGGCGACCCGACCTCGTTCGGCCTGCTCCCCACGGTGGCCGGCGTGTCGCCGTTCCTCAGCAACTGCGGGATCATCGACGACTCGATCGTCTTCATCTTTCCGTCGGTGGTGGGCGACGACCCGCGGCGCCTGTGCGAGACCGTGGCGCAGGAGGTGGCCCATTCGTTCGGGCTCGATCACCAGTACCTGTGCGAGGACCCGATGACGTACCTGACCGGCTGCGGGGACAAGCAGTTCCTGTTCCAGGAGTCGGTGTGCGGCGAGTTCGAGCCGCGCGACTGCAAGTGCAGCCGGACCCAGAACTCGGCCCAGCTGCTGCTCGACCGCGTGGGCCGCGGCTCGCGCCCGGCCCTCTGGCTGGCCCAGCCCTCGACGGGCGACACGGTGGCGGCAGGGTTCCCGGTGCAGGCCGCGCTCACCTACGCGCCGGACTCGCTCGAGCTGTTCATCGACGGCGTTCTGATCGACGACGCCGAGCCGGACGAGACCGGCGGTGCGTACCAGCTGGTCGACCTCGACACCAGGGACGTGGTCCGCGCCGGGACGCACGCGCTCGAGCTGGTGGCGCACTTCGGCGACGAGGAGCGCTCTGTCAACGCGCTGGTCGAGGTCGAGGGGGTCGATTCGGAGGACGTGACGGGCTCGGGCTGCTCGGTCGGCGGCGGCGCGGGCGCGAGCGGCGGCATGGCGGCGGGCGCGCTGGCGTTGCTCGTCGTGCTCGGCGGCCGCCGAGGGCGCCGCGCGGTGCCCGCGGCGCCTTCGCGATCAGCCAGTCGATTTCGACGGAGAACCCCGCCGACACCGTGGGTATCGCTCCTGGTGCTCGCGCTGACGGCACAGGCCGGCTGCCAGTCGACCGTGTTCGGCGGGCCGCCCGACGACATCGAGTCGAGCTGCCAGGGCGCGGGCGACGTGACCCCGGCCATCGGCGTCCTGTGGAGCGCGCGCGGCGGGACCTGCACCGCCAGCCTGGTCAACAGCGACACCTTGATCACCGCGGCTCACTGCGTGTCGGAGTCGGCCGCGGCGTCGGAGCCGATCGTCGTCGTGCTGAGCGGGCGCCAGTACATCGCCGATCGGGTCGACCTGCACCCGGACTGGGTGGCGGGCGCGCCGGATGACGACCTCGCGGTCGTGACCCTGACCCGCGTGGTCGAGAACATCCCCCCGCTGGGGATCTCGCCCGAGGTGCCGGAGTTCGGCGCGAGCTTCACGCTGGTGGGCCACGGCGAGTGGAGCCCGGACCAGGTGCGCGGGCCGGAGCGGCAGGCCCAGGCCGGCTCGGTGGCCGATGTCCAGGCCCGATCGTTCTCCTACCAGGAGGAGATCGCCGATGGGTGCCTCGGCGGGCGCGGCGGCGGGCCGGTCGTGGTGTCGGACGCGCCCGGCAAGCTGCTCGGTCTCCACGGCGAGGATCGGCGGATCATGCGCGCGGACCAGTACGCCTGCTGGCTCGCGTGCGGCGCGGGGCCCAACGTGGCGGACAACCTGGCCGGCGGCTGCGACTGCACGCGCGCCGAGTGGAGGCCGTGCAACGCTTGCGGCGCCGAGTTCCTCGACTTCACCACGGCCACCTGGTCGGACTGCATTCCGGCCGCGGACCTGCGGCCGTGCTTCTCGGGCGCGACCTGTAACGACGCCGGCTACTGTCAGTGAGCGGCGGCCCGGACGCGGCGCCTCGCCTCGTCCAGATAGCTGGCCAGGTCGTCGGGGTCCGCGGCCGGGCAGGGGAGCGGGGCCGACAGCGCACGCATGACCTGGCGGGCCGACTCCGCGCCGTCGGCCAGCCCGACCAGGCGGGCGGCGACCTCGTGGCGGTGCCAGGGCCGCCGGTGCGCGCCGCACACGAGGAGCTCGGTCCACGTGGCCGCCGCGCCGGCGCGATCGCCGGCGGCGGCCAGGCGCTCTCCCACCAGCATGGCCAGGCGGCCGTCGCCAGGCCGGGCGGCGCGCGCCTCGCGGGCCACGCGCGCGGCCCAAGCTGAGTCGCCCGCGGCCGCGGCGGCGGCGGACGCGGTGACCAGCTCGTCGGCGTCGCGCGACTCGCGCGCGCGCGCGAGCACGGCGAGGGCGCGTTCGCGCGCGCGGCGCTGCCGGCCGGCCCCGGCCAGCGCGCGGATCGGCGCCAGCCGGTAAACCGCGGCGGCCGGGGCCGCGGTGGCCGCGGCGTCCCACGCGGTCACCGCCGCGTCGATGCGCCCGGCCGCGGCGAGCGCGCGGGCCAGCGCGTCGGCCAGCTCCGCGCGCGCCGGCGCGCTCCGGGCGGCGCGCTCGCGCAGCGGCAGGGCGGCGGCCGCGCCGCGATCCGCCTCGACCCGGTCCGCGAAGGCCGCGAGCAGCTCGACGTCGATGTCGCGCGGCGGGTCGCTCGCGGGGCCGTGGGCCGCGTGGCTCGCGGGGCCATGCGCCGCGTCGCTCGCCGGGGCATGCGCCGGGTCGCTCGCGGGGCCATGCGCCGGGTCGTCGGCCGGCGCGCGCGCGATGCGGTCCAGCTCGGCGGGCGGCGCGAGCGCGGCCGCTCGCCGGGCCAGCGCTGGCCGCTCGGGCAGGGGCGCCGCGGCCACCGCGGCGGCGCACTCGGCCATCCGGCCGGCCGCGGCCAGGGCGGCGACGTGCGCCTCGCGCGCGGCGGGATCGCGGTGCGGCGCCGGGCCCACCGCCGCGAGCGCCTCGCGCGTGCGACCGAGCGCGACCAGGCCCTCCACCAGCGCGGCGCGGGCGCGGCCGTCGTCCGGCACGCGGGCCAGGTACGCCTGCAGCTCGGGCAGCGCCTCGCCCGGCCGCTCGAGCGCGGCCAGGACCTCGGCCCGCCGCAGTCGAACGGCGGGCTCGCCGGCGCCGGGGGCGAGCGCGGCCAGCGCCTCGCGCGGTCGATCGGCCAGCGCGCGCGCGCGGGCGAGCTGGCGCGCGGCGGAGTCCTTGCCATCATCCCGCGGGCCCAGCGCTGCGATCGCGCTCGCGCCGCAGCCGGCCTCACCGGCGGCGGCCACCGCGTCGTCGACCAGCCCCGACAGCGTGCGGCCAGAAATCCGGCTGCGGTCCAGGGCGTCCAGCGCGCGCCCCAGCCCGGGGCACCCTCCGCGGGCGAGGCCCGTGACGACGGCCGAGGCTGCGATCGGATCGGCCGAGGCCAGCGCCGCCGCGGCGCGCTCGACCTCGCGGTCGGGCTCGGCCCGCGCCCCGCAGGCGGCCAGGAGCGCCGCCACGATCACGAGTGATCGCATCCGCCCGATTAAAGCAGCGCCGGGAGGTCCAGAAAGCGCCGCGAGGGGCGCACCTGACCCATATGTGACCCGGGGGACATACGCGCCCGATTGCATACGATCGGCATCGCTTCGACGCGGCGCGCGACTCGCCAACCACCCGGAAGGGCCAGGCCGCTCCGCGTCGCCGGGGGCATGACCATTGCAGATCGTGCGCGCGTGCATCGAACCTCTGTCGTGGTCCTGCTGATCGCGGTTCTGGGGTCGGCAGATGTGGCATTCGCAGATCGCCTGGTCGACGCGCGCGAGGTGGCCCACGGCGGCTACTACGCCCCGCGCTTCGCTCCGGACGGCGGCCAGCTCCTCCTGACCGGCGTGCGCCTGCGCGGCCTGTATCTGGCTCCACTGTCCGGCGCCGCGATCCGCCGCCTGAGCGACGAGGAGGGCGCCGGCGTGCACGCGCGCTTCCGCGCCGACGGGGCGATCGAGTACCGGGCCATGCGCGCCGGCCAGCGCCGCGATCTCGTGGTCGGCCGCGACGGGGCGGTGCGCGGCCTGAGCGCGCTGGCCGCTCCGGTGGCGCAGGCGGTCGACGAGCGCATCTACGTGCGCGGGGCAGCCGGCGCCTGGCGCGAGGTCGGCTCCGGCGATCGATTCTTCGCGCCGATGGTCTCGCCCGACGGCGACAAGGTCGCCTTCCAGGGCCTCACGACCGGCATATACATCCACGTCCGATCGAGCGGGGCCACGGTCCGCGTCGGGCCGGGCACCGCGCCGGCCTGGTCGCCGGACGGATCCCGCCTGGTCTACGAGGTGACCGAGGACGACGGCCACGAGATCGTGGCGTCCGAGCTCCACCTATACGATGTGGCGAGCGGCCGCGACCAGCGGCTCACCGCCACCGAGGACCGCATCGAGCGCCGGCCCGGCTTCTCGCCCGACGGCAGCCAGATCGCGTTCGACGACGACACCGGCCGCATCTGGATCGCGCGCCTGGAGGCCGGGCGATGACCACGACCAGGACGGCGCTCTCCACCCTCTCCGCCGGGGCCCTCGCGCTCTCGCTCGCCGCTGCCTGGCCGGCCCCGGCCTCGGCCCAGACCCGGACCATCGTCATCGATCCGGGCCACGGCGGCAGCGACCCGGGCGGCACCGGCAACGGGCTGCAGGAGAAGAACATCGTCGTGGACGTGGGCAAGCGCTTCAAGCAGCTCCTCGACGCCGACACCGACGATCCGGGCGGCGGGGGCAGCTGGGTCGCGATCCTCACCCGCGACGACGACACCTTCGTGTCGCTGTCCGCGCGCGCGGCGCTGGCCAACTCGGAGGACGCCGATCGCTTCATGTCGATCCACTCCAACGCGTTCTCCAGCGCGTCCGCCAACGGCACCGAGACCTTCTCGTTCGCCGAGGGCTCGACCGGCGCCAGCATGCGCAACCTGGTGCAGTCGGAGATGATCGCCGCCTGGGGCCGCACCAACCGCGGAAACAAGACCGCCAACTTCGCCGTGCTGCGCGAGACCGCCATGCCGGCAGAGCTGCACGAGCTCGCCTTCATCACCAACGCCGCCGACGCCGCCTTCCTGGCCTCGGCCACGCAGCGGCAGAAGGCGGCCCAGGCCCACCTGCGCGCCATCCAGCGCCACTTCGGGATCACGCCGTTCATCCCGAGCGCGACCGGAAGCGGCGGCGGCGGCGAGGAGGAGGAGACCGGCGCGGTCAGCGGACGCGTGGTCGGCCAGGACGGCCCGATCGCCGGCGCCGAGGTCAGACTCGACGACGGCGAGCCGGTGACGACCCCCGAGGACGGCCGCTTCGCCTTCGCCCAGGTCCCGGTCGGTCCGCACACCCTCACCGTCTCGGCCAGGGGCTACCAGGACGTCTCGGTCGATATCGACGTGGGCATCGGCGCGCGCGGCGAGACCGAGATCGAGCTCTCGCCGAGCGGCGCGACCGGCGGCGGCGAAGGCGACGACGACACCGGCCCCGGCGCCGGCCCCGGCGACGAGGGCGGCCCCGACGGCGACGGCGGGCCGGCCGCCTCCGACGGCGGCGGCTGCGCCTCCGCGACTCACGGGGCCCGCTCCGGCCCGCTCACCGGCGTCTTGCCGCTGGTCCTGGTGCTGGTCCTGCGGCTGCGCCGCCGGCGCCGCGGCTGAGCGGCCGCCAGGCTCGGTCGCGCGCCGCGGTTGCGGTACGCTGGGCGCGCCGTGCGCCCCCTCCACCTCTCGCTCTCCACCCTCCTGGCCGCCGCTCTGCTCGCCTCCGCCTGCGCGGAGGCGGCGCGCGACGCGCCCGCCTCGCCGCGCGCCGCCGCCTCCGCCGCGCCGGCGAGCGGCGACCAGCGGTTCCTCGACGAGGTCGAGCAGCGCACCTTCCGCTTCTTCTGGGACTCGACCAACCCGAAGAACGGGCTGGTGCCCGATCGCTGGCCGAGCAAGTCGTTCTCCAGCATCGCCGCCGTCGGCTTCGGCCTGGCCGCCTATCCGGTCGGCGTCGAGCGCGGCTACGTGACCAGGGAGGAGGCGCGGGCGCGCACGCTGACCACGCTGCGCTTCTTCTGGAGCGCCCCGCAGGGGACCGCGCCGGCCGGCATGACCGGGTACCGCGGCTTCTTCTACCACTTCCTCGACATGGACAAGGGCCAGCGCTTCGAGCCCGCGGTCGAGCTGTCGACCATCGACACGGCGCTGCTCATCGCCGGTGTGCTCACCGCCGGCGAGTACTTCGACGGCGCCAGCCCCGACGAGCAGGAGATCCGCCGGCTGGCCGACGCGCTCTACCGCCGCGTCGAGTGGGACTGGTTCCTGCGCGGCTCGCCCCTCATCACCATGGGCTGGCATCCGGAGAAGGGGTACGGCGACTACCGCTACGGCGGCTTCGACGAGGCGATGCTGCTCTACGTGCTGGCGCTCGGGTCGCCCACCCACCCGATCGGCGCCGAGGCGTGGCCCGCCTTCACCAGCACGTACGCCTGGGGCGACTTCTACGGCCAGGAGCACGTCAACTTCGCGCCGCTGTTCGGCCACCAGTATTCGCACATCTGGATCGACTTCCGCGGCATCCAGGACGAGTACATGCGCGGCAAGGGCATCGACTACTTCGAGAACTCGCGGCGCGCGACGCTGGCGCAGCGCGCCTACGCCGTCGAGAACCCGATGCGATGGAAGGGCTACGACGGCCAGGTGTGGGGGCTGAGCGCGTGCTCCGGCCCGACCGACGCCGTCCTCACGGTCGACGGAGTCCAGCGCACGTTCCACACCTACGCCGCGCGCGGCGCGGCCAGGGGCGACGTCCGCGACGACGGCACCATCGCGCCGACGGCGGCGGGCGGCTCGATCCCGTTCGCGCCGCGCGAGACCATCGCCGCGCTCCAGGCCATGCGCGCCCGCTACGGCGATCACGTCTTCCGCAGCCACGGCTTCGTCGACGCCTTCAACCCCACCCTCGACCGCCAGGTCCCGCTCAAGCAGGGCAGCATCGTCCCCGGCGTGGGCTGGTTCGAGGACGACTACCTCGGCATCGACCAGGGGCCGATCCTCCTCATGGCCGAGAACCACCGCAGCGGCCTGGTGTGGCGCCTCATGAAGAAGAACCCGCACGTGGTGCGCGGTCTGTGCCGGGCCGGCTTCACCGGCGGCTGGATCGCCGGGCGCTGCAAGTAGCAGCCCCGCTCCGCCGGCGCCGGTCGATCAATCGGCGCGGATCGCGCTCATCGGATCGGCCAGCGTCGCCCTGCGCGCGGCGGCGAAGCTGGCCAGGCAGGCGGTGGCGGCGGCGACCAGCGCGATGGCCGCGTAGGTCACCGGATCGGTCGGCGCCACGCCGAACAGCAGGCCGACCAGCAGCCGGGCCAGGACGAGCGACGCCGCGACCCCGGCCACGACCCCGGCGGCCACCGGGCGCAGCGACTGGGCCATGACCGCGGCGACCAGCCGGCCCGGCTTCGCACCGAGCGCGAGGCGGATGCCGAGCTCGCGCCGCCGGTGACCGACGGCGTAGGCGATGACCCCGTAGATGCCGGTCAGCGCGAGGACGAGCGCGAGCCCGGCCGCGACCACGAACAAGAGCGTGCGGAAGCGAGTGGGCCCGAGCGACGTCGCGATCCGCTGCTCCATGGTCTCGACCCGCGCCAGCGCCAGATCGGGATCGATCGACGCGACCACCTCGCGCACCATGGGCGCCAGCGCCTCCGGCGCGACCGCGCCGCGCACCACCAGGCTCATGGACGGCCTCGGCTCGGCGGCGTACGGGATGTAGACCTCGGGCCGCTTCTCGCTGTCCAGGCCGGAGTGGAGGATGTTGCCCACCACCCCGACCACGACGGACGGCTTCTGGTCGAGCTGGACGCCGATGCGCTTGCCGAGCGGGTTCTCACCCGGCCACGCGCGCCGCGCGAACAGCTCGTTGACCACCGCGACGTGCTCCGATCCGGCGGTGTCGCGCGCGTCGATGGCGCGGCCGGCCAGGAGCGGGATGCCGAGCGCGCCCAGGTAATCGGGCGCCGTGCTGCGCAGGTCGGCCTGGATCTGCCCGCTGTCCGCGCCCGGGTCGATGTCGACGTCGCGCGAGCTGCTGCTGGCCGACATGGGCAGCTGCGACACCACGCCGGCCAGCTTGACCTCGCCGCGCGCGCGCAGCGCGCCGAGGACCCGCTCGACGAACCGGGTCTGATCGGCGGTGCTGCGGTAGCGAGCGGGCGGCAGCAGCAGCTCCGCGGTGAGCACGCCGGCCGGGCGAAACCCGGTGTCGACCGACTGGAGGCGCAGGTAGCTCCTGCCCAGCAGCCCGGCGGTGGCCAGCAGCACGACCGCCAGCCCGACCTCGAGCCCGACCAGGAGCGAGCGCGTCCACCGCCCGCCGCTGCCCAGCGACACGGAGCGCCCCGCCTGCTTGAGCGCCTCGGCGGGGAGCTGCCCCGACAGGGCCGGGATGAGGCTCGACACCAGGGCGGCGGCGAACGAGAGCAGGCCGGCGAAGACGAGCACGCGCGGATCGGCCGAGATCGACTCGGCGTGGAACCATCGCGGTCCGAGCGCGACCAGGGGCGGCGCGCCCCACAGGGCGACCAGCGTGCCGAGCACGCCGCCCACCGCGGCCAGGACCACGCTCTCGGCGAAGAACAGGCGCGCGACCCGGGCCCGGTTGGCCCCGAGCGCCATGCGCACCGCGATCTCGTGGTGCCGCTGCATGGCGCGCGCGAGCAGGAGGTGCGAGACGTTGACGCACGCGATGAGCAGGATGAGCGACACCGCGCCCAGCACGATGAGGAGCGGCGCGCGCGAGGAGCTGGCCAGCGCGTCGCGCAGCGGCACCAGGTGCGGCGTGTAGCCGGGGTTGTCGCGGGCCAGGCGTGCACCGATGCCGTCCATCTCCGCCTGCGCGCTGGCCAGCGAGGCGCCGCCGGCCAGCCGGCCCACGACCTGGAAGTAGTTGCTGTCCCAGCGCGTGCTCTGGTCCTGGAACGGCCGCGCGCTGTGCTCGGGCACCGGCCCGGCCGCGCCCAGCCACAGCTCGGCGCCGCCGGGGAACTCGAAGCTGGCCGGCATGACGCCGGCGACCGTGAACGACTCGCCGCCCAGCACGATCGGGCGGCCCACGACGTCGCGGTCGCCGCTGAACTGCCGCCGCCACAGCCGCTCGCCGAGGACGACCTGGCGAGTGCCGCGCTCGACCGACTGCGCGCGGCCGAGGAGCGCGGCGCTGCCCATGACCGGGAAGAACGAGCTCGTCACGATCGCCCCGCGGATGCGCCGCGGCCCGTCTCCGGTGCGCAGGTCGAGGTTGGCGCCGCGCCAGGCGGCCATGCCGGCCAGGCTGCGGGCCTGGTCGCGCCAGGCCAGGAAAGCGGCCCCCGCGGTCTCGTCGGCGATCTGGCCCCGCTCGTCGACCCGCCGCACCATCACCAGGCGGTCGGCGCCGGGATACGACAGCGGCCGGAGCAGGACCGCGTTGACCACGCTGAAGACCGCGGTCGGCGCGCCGATGCCGAGCGCGAGGGTCACGACGATCATCCCGGTCACCCAGGGCGCGCGGGCGAGCCCGCGAGCCGCCTGCCTGAGATCGGTGGCGAAGCCGCGCATGGCCAGGAATTCTGCAACCGCCATGCACGCCGCCAGTGTGCCTTTCCGCGCAGTTGCCATCGGTGCCTTGCCCGCCGCCGGGACGCCCGTCCCGCAACCGGAACCGGCCCTCGTCCCTACCGCGCCTCCGCCTCGCGGCCCGGGTAGTCCTCGAGGTCGAGGTACTCGACCACCTTGAGGATCGCGTTGGCCATGTGATGGGGGACGTCGACGCGGACGACCGGATCGGACGGCGCGAACGGGGTCCCGCCGGCCGCGAAGGCCTCGTCGGCGAAGTCGTCGCGCTCGCCCACGCGGTGCTGCAGGCGCTGGAGGAAGGCCGCGCCGATGAGCGCGCTCTTGCGGTAGCGCGCGGCCCGCCCGGCGTCGCCGGCGGTCTCGGCCATGCGGTAGGCGTCGATCACCGCCTCGAGCTTGAGCGTGCTGTTCCAGCCGGGCTCGTCGTCATCGCCGCCCGGGTGATAGCCGCCGATCCAGTCCTCGGCGACGTCGTCGACCGGTGTGTACTGCCGCCCGGCCACGTCGTCGCCGACCGCGAACACCAGGTCGCGGATCCACGGCTCGGGGCGGAGCTGGTAGAGCGAGGTCAAGGGCTCGTTGGCCCACAGGCCGTACAGGTAGTAGGGGCCGATGATGTCGTCGTCGCCGCGGTGATCGTAGAAGTAGCGCGCCACCGCGGCGAGGGCGTCGAGGTAGCGCTGGTCGCCGGTGTGGCCGTAGAGCCGCCACAGCGCCTGGTGGGCCTGCGCCCACTGGAGCGGCGTGCCCTCGCTGAACGATCCGTCGGCCTGGACGCGCGAGAGCAGGTGCTCGCCGAGACCCGCGATCTCGGCGTCCCACTCGCCGGTCGGGACCAGCCGGGCGTACTCGGTCACGCCGAGGCTGACCAGCGCGGTGGCGCCCAGGTCGCGCAGGCGCAGGGTGCCGTCGTCCTGCCAGTCGGCGCGCGACAGGAGGTAGGCGATCGCGCGCCGCGCCGACATGCGGAACTCGGGCCGCCCCGTGAACCGGTAGAGCCACGTCTGCGTGAAGGTGGCGCCCGCCTTGCGGTGGAGGTTGTCGTCCTCGTCGAAGGCGCCGGCCACCGGATCGTACAGGTAGTGGAAGCCGAGGCCGTCGTCCTGGACGCGCATGATGTAGTAGCCGGCCAGCGCCGCGCTGTAGACCAGGCCGGGGCCGCCGTCGTCGCCGCCGACCTGCTCGAACGGCGCCGGCATCGCGTCCTGCGCGGCGTCGCCGTCCGGGACCTCGACCAGCGGCGGGCGGCCGTCGTCGTAGACCTGTCGGGGCGGCGTGTCGACGTCCCACGTCTCCTCGCCGCAGGCGGAACAGGCCGCGGCGGCGGCGGCGGCCACCAGGGCGGCCGCGATCGGCGCGCGCGAGCCGGGGCGAACCCCCACGCGCGCTACTCCCACGCCGCCGCGGCCGGATAGCCGACCACGTCGCCCTCGTCGCCGCTGCTGGAGAAGTTGCTGCCGCGCGACACGAAGTCCATGCGGTCGCGGCCGAGCGCGCGCAGGGTCGCCATCATGATCGCGGTCGGGATCTCGCCACACATGCTGATGCGCTCGCCGGTGACGTAGGCGTGCAGCCCCTCGACGTCGAGCGTCTCCACGTGGTCGAGCAGCATCGGGTCCTCGGCGTCGCTGACCGCGAGCGTCTGGTGGTGGGTGAGATCGGTCGTGGTGAGCAAGAGGACCGGCTCGCCGGCCTCGGCGTGGGCGCGCAGCACGCCGGCCAGCGCCTCGCCCCACGCGGCGATGCGGTCCGGGTCGAACCCGTCGAAGAAGTGCCGCGAGTTGTCGAACAGCGCGATGCCGGCGATGCTGGCCTCCGGGCGCAGCCACTGGATGAAGGGGAGCTGCATCTCCTCCTCGTGGTTGCCGAACGGGACGCGGTCGGGCTCGAGGTCCGGCAGCGCGGCCTGGAGCTCGGCGACCAGATCGTGGTCGATCGCGATCGCGTGCCCCGGCACCAGCCACGGGCCGTCGGTCCAGATCGCCGCCCGCGCGCCGTCGCCGAAGTGGTCGGGCGCGAGGATGATGATGTGATCGGGCAGGAGCGTGCGGGCGTAGACCTCCGCCGCCGTCGGCCCCGAGCTGGTCAGGCTGGCGTGCGGCGCCAGGATGGCGAGCGCGCTCCTCGGCTGGTCGGCGCCGACCGCGTCGAGCAGGCCCGCCACCTCGTCGTCGAGCTCGTCCGGATCCTCGGGATACCAGGACCCGGCCTTCTCCCACGCTCGCGCGGTCGGATCGTCTGCCCCCGGCTGCGGGGCCGCGTCGGAGGCGCACGCCGGCGCGAGCAGGGCGACCAGAGCCATCCAGCGCCGCGTCATCCGCGACAGAAGATACTGCACGTCTCCCGCGCGTGTCACCGCGCGTCTCGATCGACGCGAACCGCGGTGTCGAACAGGTGGTCCAGCATGGCGCCCGGGTCATCGCACAGGCCGGAGTGGACGGGCGAGACCTGGCTGATCGTGCTCCGGGGCGAGACCAGCCAGTGGAAGCGCTCGGCGCGGCCCAGCGCGGCGATCGGCCCGGCGGCCGGATCCCCGTCGCAGATGCGCGGGACCAGCCGCAGCGCGGCCTCGATGGTGTCGAGGTCGCCGGCGGCGGCGGGCCACAGCGCGGTGAGGCGGGCGCGGTCGAGCGCGACGCGGGCGGCCAGGAAGTCGAGCCCGCGGCAGTAGAGGATGACGCCGGCGTTGATGAACTCGTCGCGGTCGACGCGCGGGACCACGCGCAGGACCGCGTAGTCGAAGCTATGGGCGGGCATCGATCGCCTCCTCCACGAAGTCGCGCGGGGCGGCCAGGCGCTCGGCCAGGAAGCGCACGTAGGCGGCGCGGCTGTCGGCCGCCGGCTCCGGCAGCCAGGCGTCCGGCACCTGCGCGGCGATCCCGCCGAGGACGTCCTCGCCCAGGCGCGAGGCCAGCTCCTGGTCGACCTCGCGCAGGCGGCCGGCCCGGGGCAGGAGCACGTGCTCGCGGATCTGCGGGAACGGGGCGCGGCTCCGGCTCAGGCCGGCGGGCCAGGTGTGGTGAAAGTAGAGCGCGGCGCCGTGATCGATGAGGTAGGGCCGGCGGTGCCACACGAGCAGGTTGGTGTTGCGCGCCGTCCGATCGAGGTTGGTGACCAGCGCGTCGAACCAGACGACGCGCGAGGCCAGGTCGGGGTCGGGCGCCAGCAGGGCCGGCTCGTAGCCGATCGCGCCCGGCAGGTAGTCGAAGCCGAGGTTGGTGCCGACGCTGGCGTTGATGAGCGAGCGGATCTCGTAGTCGGGCTCGTTGCGCCCCAGGGCGCCGTCGAGCTCGACGAAGACGATCTCCGGCATGTCGAGGCCGAGCGCGCGGGCGATGCCGCCGGCCAGGATCTCGGCGACCAGCGCCTTGATGCCCTGGCCGGCCCCGCGGAACTTGAGCACGTACGTGCCCAGGTCGTCGGCCTCGACGATGGCGGGCAGCGATCCTCCCTCGCGCAGGGGCGTCACGTAGCGGACGGCGGTCACGGTGCGCAGGGCAGCCACTGGCCGCAGCATTGCCTCGCCCGCCGCCCGCGGCAAGCCTCCTCGTCATCCGGCGCCGTCGTCAGTCGGATGTCAGTCGGATGTGGGAGCGAGCCAGGCGGCCAGGTGGGCGCGCTGCGCCTCGGTGACGTCGCTGGCGGCCTCGAGCTCGAGCTGGTAGCCCGGCGCCGCCCCGAGGACGACCGGGATGCGGCGCAAGAGGTTGAGGCGCGAGACCAGCAGGGTCACGCGCGCCCCGCTCGAGTAGGCCGACACGGCGACCGCGAGGCTGTCGCCGGGCGCGCGGCGATCGTCGCCGCCCGGCCGGTCGGGCGGGACGCGGCGATCGTCGAGCGCGATGATCTCGTCGCCGGGCTGCAGCCCGGCGCGCCAGGCCGGTCCGTCGCGCACGACGCGCGAGACGCGCAGCTTGCCGCCGTCGGAGCGTGTCTCCGCGCCCAGGTAACCGTCGCCGTCGCCGTGGCCCTCGCCGTCGCCGTCCCCGCCCTCCGCCTTGTCGCTGGCGCCGGCGGTGAAGCGGAGCCCGAAATAGTCGAGGGCAGGGCGGTAGTCGAGCGGCGCGACCCCGTCCACGAAGTCGCGCCAGAAGCCGGCCAGGTCGACTCCGGCGACCTCCTCCGCGGCGCGGCGCACGTCCTCGGGCCGGTAGCCGCGCGCGCCGGCATGCCGCTGATAGGCCAGGCGCATGACGTCGTCGAGGCTGCGCCGGCCGCTGGTCGCGCGCCGGATCTCGGCGTCGAGCAGGAAGCCGAGCACGGCGCCCTTCGCGTAGTAGTCGACCGACGAGTTGGTGGAGTTCTCGTCCGGCCGGTAGTACTTGATCCAGGCGTCGAACGAGCTGCCCGCCACCGAGCGCACCGCCCCGCCGGGCGCGAGCTGGACCTCGCGGATGTGCTCCGACAGCGCGGCCAGGTACTCATCGCGGTCGATGAGGCCGGCGCGCAGGACCAGGAGGTCGCCGTAGTACGACGTCACGCCCTCGGCCAGCCACAGCGACTCGGTGTAGACCTCGTTCTCGTAGTCGAACGGGCCCAGCTCGACCGGCCGCAGTCGCTTGACGTTCCAGGCGTGGAACAGCTCGTGGCTGACCACCCCGAGCCAGCCGGCGTAGTCCTTGCGGCGCCGCATCGACCACGGGCTGGCCACGATCAGGGTCGAGTCGAGGTGCTCGAGCCCGCCCGACGACCCGCCGTCGACCAGGAGGGTCAGGAAGTCGTACGACCGGTACGGGATCTGCCTCCAGAACGCGCGCTGCGCCCCGGCGATGCGGGCCGCGTCGCGGGCCGCGCGATCGGTGTCCCACAGCCCCGTGTCGCCCAGCTCGACCAGCTGGTGGCGGACGCCGCCGACGTCGAAGGCGCGGACGACCGGGTTGCCGAGCAGGATCGGCGAGTCGACCAGCGCGTCGTAGCAGGGCGCGAGGTAGCGGTTGCGCTCGCCGCTCGGGTGGGGAGGAAGCTGCGTGACGCTCGCCTGCCAGCCGGGCGGCAGCTCGATCGAGACATCGTGCGGCCGGCCCAGCTCGCCGACCGGGACCAGGAACGTGGGCGCGCCGTTCAGCGCCGCCCAGTCGTCGCTGACCCAGTTGGTGCGCACGCTCAGCTCGGCCGAGTAGACGCGGTAGCGCACCGTGACGCGCGGCGCTCCGCCGGCGGCGATGCGCCAGCGGTTCTTGCGCGTCTTCGCGATCTGTAGATGCGCGCCGCCGGGCGCGAACGCCTCGAGCCCCTCGAGGTGGCGGCTGAACTCGCGCACCAGATACGAGCCCGGCGTCCACACCGCCATCATGAGCTCGATCGACGCGCGACCGCCGGTGGGGAACGTCGCGTCGACGGCGACGTAGTGGTTGCGCGCCTGGCCGAACGAGAGCCGCTGCGAGATGGCGCCGGCGATCGGGCTCGCCTTCGACGACGGTCCCGCCTCCGCGCGCGCGGCGCCGGCAGGCTCCGTCGCCGAACGTGACCGCCCATCGCCGCCGTCGGGCGGATCGCAGCCCGCACAGCTCCACAGCGCGGCGACGAGTGAAACCAGTGAAGCGCGGCTTACAGCGTTATCGGTGATCATGAGCGAGGACGAGCATGACGACGATGCGGCGTTGCCAGGCCTACTCTGCCACACCGCCCCACCCTCGAGTGCGATTGACAGTCTGTGACAGCGAGCCGCGCGTTCCGGCTAGAATGGGTCCGGTGTCTGGAGCGCAACCACCGCCGGCCCGGAGGCGCGTGCTCCGCATCGCCTCGAGCTGCGCGACGCGCGCGGCGTTCGTGTCGGTGTTCGGCCGCTTGTGCGACGGCGAGGTGATCTTCGTGGCCACGCCCACTCCGCGATCGAGCGGCGAGGACATCGACTTCCGCATGACCCTGGCCGGCGGCGAGCAGATCCTCGCGGCCACCGGTCGGGTCGAGGAGTGCTTCCTCGACGGAGAAGGTCCGCACCGCCGCGCCGGCATGCTCATCCGCTTCGTCGAGATCGATCCGGCGAGCCGCGCGCTGGTCCTGGAGCTGGCCGCGCGGCCGGCCGGGCACGGGAGCGGCGACGGCGGCGCCGTCGATGTCGCCGAGCCGGACAGCGAGACCCGGCCCTCGGGGCTGCCGCGATCGCTCATCGGACCCGGCGCGTCGCGCCCGACCATCACGGCGCCGCCGGTCGTGGTGCCCCGGCCCTCGAGCCCGCTCCTGGTCACGCCCGCGGCCACGCCGCCACCGGTGCTGATCGATCCGTCGACCGGCCGCGTGCCCGACGACGAGGGGCCGACCGGGGTCAAGTCGATGCAGGCGGTGGTGGCGGGGGCGCGCGGGCGCCGCGCCGCGGACGACGCCCACGACTTCGAGGACGAGGCGGGCTGGGACGAGGGTCCCAGCGATGTTTTCGGCGGTGAGGGTGGGCTGCGCACCGATGCGCTGGGGCACGAGGACAGATCCTCGCCCGAGGCGCTGGCCGAGTGTGCGGTGTACGAGGAGAGTGGACCCGCCCTTCAGTTCGATGCGCGCGGCCTGCCGGGGCTCGCGAGCCGACGATCGACTATGCCCAACGATGCCTGGGAAGACGACGAGACCCTACCTCCCTGGTTGCGAGGCCCCGCGCCGGACGACGAGATCGATGCGCCCACCGGCGCGATCGAGACCGAGCTCCAGCCGCAGGCCCCGGTCGCCGGGATCACCGAAGCGGCGGAGCCTCGCGGTGCGCCGGCCGAGCCGCTGGCGCACTCGCCCTCTGTCGCCATCTCGAGCTCGTTCGAGCGCGAGGCGCTGGCGGCGGTGTCGGGCGAGCTGCCACGACCGCGCGGCGAGGAGCGCTACTTCGCGTTTCCTCGTCGCCGCTGGCCGCTCGCTCTCGGCGCCGCCGCGCTGAGCGGCCTCATCGGGCTGGCGGCCGGCTACGCGATCGGGGCCGGCGCCGTGCCTGGCCTGGCCGCCGACGAGGGGGAGGGGGCCGCCGCCGTGCCGACCGAGGGCGCGAAGGCGACCTGGACCGCGCCGGCCCGCGCGGGCAGCGCCGGCGGCGGCGCCGCGCAGCCGCCGGGCTCGCCGGCGAGCGCGCCGGGAGGTGTGGCCGGCGCCGTCGCGGCCGCCGATCAGGACGACGACAAGGACCAGGCCGCCGCCGACGACTCGAGCGGGTCGGACGAGCAAGCGGACGACGAGGGTACGCGCGCCGACGGCGACAGCGACGCCCACAAGGGCAAGCACTGGCTGCGCCGCGATCACTGCGGCGTCGACGTGCGGAGCGATCCGGACGGCGCCGATGTGGCGGTCGCGGGCCAGGTGGTGGGCAGCACGCCGGCCCGCATCGAGCTGCCGTGCGGCCCGCAGGAGATCGCGGTGCGCCGGTCGCGCTACGTCGACGCCCAGCGGCGCGTGCGCCTGCGCCCCGGCAAGCCGGACCGGATCGAGGTGAAGCTCGAGCGCCCCGACCACAAGGTGCGCATCGTCTCCGCCCCGCTGGGCGCCACCGTGACGGTGAACGGCAAGCCGGCCGGGATCACGCCGCTGGTGATGACCGTGAAGGGCTACCAGCAGATCCGCGTCCGCATCGAGCGCCCCGGCTTCGAGGACTGGTCGCGAAGGCTCTACGCGCGTGAGCCGCTGACGAAGGTGAACGCCGTGCTCAAGCCCGAGCGCGGGGCGGGCTCGGCCGCGCGCGGCACGGCCCAGCCGGCGGCGGGGGCGGCCCCGATCACGCTGCCCCCGCCCAACCTGCCCGGGCTGTCACCTGACGCCGGCGGCGGCTGAGAGAATCGCGGGCCGCGCGCGCACGCCGGTCCCCGTCGTCGGTGCCGGTCGCTGCTCGGCGACCGGGCGGCGCGCGCCGCGCGCCGCGTCAGCCGCCGCCCGCCTGGCCATCGACCTCGAGGACCCAGTGCATCACGATGGGGTCGCCGTTGTCGTCGGTCAGGCTATCGACGTCGATCGGCTCGCCGACGCCGCATGCTGCGCCGCGCACGAAGGTGGCGCCGGTCTGGCCCGCGCGGTTCGAGCCCATGAGCAGGAACTCGTTGTTCCCGAGCGCGTCGTGCGAGACCTCGACGACCATGACCGAACCGGCCGGCACGGTGGCGCCGGTGAGACTCACCTCGTTGAGCCGCCCGCCGATCGTGCCCGGCGGATCGGGGGCCAGCTCCTGGATGGTGATGTTCTTGTGCGCCACCTCGGTCAGGTTCGCGAGCTGGAGGGCGCCGACCAGCGTGTGAATGGTCACCTTTGCCGCCAGACCGTTCCCGTCGTTCGAGGTGGACTCCTGGACCCCGAAGGTCACCTTCGAGACGTCGAGCGGCCCGCTCACACCCAGCGCCGCCAGGTCGAAGACCCGGTAGTAGCTGTTGGCCGCGAAGGTGTCGGGGTCGGGGCCGCAGGCGACCGAGTTGTCGCCGACGATGTTCAGGCTGCCCGACTGGGTCAGCGTGACGGCCTGGGACGGCGCGGCGTCCGGCTGGGGCGGCGCTGCGTCGGGCGTGGAGTCCGCCCCTCCGCCGCCTGCGTCCGGCGAGCCGCCGAGCCCGCCGCCACCCCCACCTCCTCCGCCGTCGGAGCGCGATCCATTGGCGTCGTCTCCGACGTCACCGAGGCGGGCGTTGGTGCAAGCCCCGCAAGCCAGCGCGCCTGCGACGGCGAGCGCGCGCACCATCACGCGGCGATGGATGAGCATGACCAGTCCCACCTCATCGCTCGCCCGGCGGATCGAGCGTTCCGAAAGCCTAACCCAGGGGATTTGCAGTGTCCAGCTCAGGGTGGCTGGGCGCAGGTCCCGGCGTAGCCGACCGGCGGCACGCCGCAGTCGGTGTGGCATCCCGCGCAGCTGACCGCGTTGTCGTCGACCACCTTCCGCTCGGGGTCCACCGTCTGCCAGTGCCAGTCGAGAAAGTCGGGCGCGGCCCCCTCGGCCAGCTTGCTCATCACCGTCCACTGGACCAGGTCCCCGGAGCAGGTGTCGTCGGCGAAGTCGTACTCCTCCTTGATCACCACCGCTCCCTCGGGGAAGGGGTCCACGCGGTTCTGGTAGGGCGTGAGCGCGGCCGGGTCGGCCAGCACGCGCACGTAGTTGAGGTCGTGGTCGCCGCTCTTCCTGCAGTTGCGGACCTCCTGATAGCTGTCCGCGTAGTCGGCCGCAAACAGGGTCGTCTCCACGCCCCCATCGTCGTCGTCCCCGCCGCCGCAGCCGGCGATCAGGCCCGCCGCCGTCGCCACGACCAGGAGCGCCGCGCTCCACCGGGGGAGGCGCGCGCTTGCAGCTCGCATCATTCGACCTCGACCGCGCGGACCACGCTGTTGCCGCTGTCGGCGACGTAAAGCGTGCCGTTGGCCCACTGCACGCCGTAGGGCAGCTTGAGCAGCGCGTCGGTCGCGGGTCCGCCGTCTCCCTCGTAGCCGCGCTCGCCGCAGCGGCCCACGACGGTGCTGATGTTGCCGTCGCCGTCGATCGCGCGCACGCAGTTGTTGCTCACGTCGGTGAAGTAGATGGTTCCGTCGTCGGCGATCGCGATGTCGACCGGCTGGTTCAGCTTCGCCTCGGTGGCCGGCCCGCCGTCGCCCGAGTATCCGTTCTGCGCCTTTCCGTCCACCGGCTCGAGCCCGGCGATGCGCGTGACGATCCCGTCGGTGTCGATGCGGCGGATGAGCGCGTTGGTGGTGTCCGCGAACAGGAGGCGGCCCTCCTGGTCGTAGGCGATGCGGCCGGCCGGGTCGGCCGACTGCCCGAACGGCTGCGCCATGCGGAGCTCGAGCGCGTCGCCGTCGTCTCCCGCGTAGCCCGGGTTGCACGCCGTGCCGCAGGTGGACGCCGGATCGCCGCAGGTCAGCTTGCCGGAGCCGCCCGGGCACTCGAGCGGCTCTCGGTCGCCGCACGGTCCCGGGCCGCCCGGTGTCGGCTGATCGATCACGCACCGACCCGCGACGCGATGGATGACGCCCTCGCCGTCGATCTTGCGGATGACCTGGTTGGCCTGATCCATGATGACCAGGTTCCCCTCCGGATCGAAGACGATGCTGGCCGGCAGGTCCAGGCTGGCCTTGCTGGCCGGGCCCTCGTCGCCGAAGTACGCGCGCCGGCCGTCGCCGCAGATGTCGACGATGTCGCCGCTGGCCAGGTTGAGCGTGGTGACCTGGCTGTTGTGCCAGGCGGCGATGATGAGGGACTCGCCGGTCCGGTCGAAGATCATCCCGGTCGGGTGGTTGAAGTCGGAGTTGGCCGGATCATCCAGCGTGCCGCCCAGCTCGCCGCGCCCGGCCACGTGCACCATCTCGCCGTCGGGCGTGACCTTGCGGATGCGGTGATTGTTCCAGTCCAGGATCAGGAGATCGCCGCTCGGGGACAGGAGCGTGTCCTGCGGCAGCGACATCTCGGCCTCGAGCGCCGGACCGTCGTCGCCGGAGTAGCCGTTCTGGCCGTCGCCGGCGATGGTGCAGAGGGTGCCCGGCTCGCTCAGGTCGCACGCCTTCTCGCCACCGGAGCCGCCGCCGCACGCGAGGGCGCAGAGCGGTGCCGCCGCCGCCAGCGCCAGGAATCGAGTCGCGCACATCACCGCGCCACCTTCACGATACGGCTGTTGATCGTGTCCATGACGAACAGGTTGCCGTCGGGATCGAACTCGATGCCGAACGGGCGCGC
>DATFRY010000541.1:0-7526 GCA_035262925.1 Kofleriaceae bacterium
AGATGCCGGTTCCGCCGCCGGTGACGAGCGCCACGCGGCCGGCCAGGATGTCGCGCTGGAAGATGCTCACGCGGCGAGAATAGAGAAAGCCGGAACCGGCGCCAAGCCGCGCTGTCTCAGGCTCGATCACGTCGTTCGCGCGCCGGCCCGTCGCGCCGCGCGCCTCTCTCTCGGAGGTCCGCATGGTCCGGCTGGCGCGCGTCGCGTCCTGGGTGCTCTGTGTTCTCGTCGCCGCCGGCGCGGTCTCGGCCGCCGCCGCCGGTGTCAAGCGCCGCTCGGCCGCGCGCTGCGTGCGCTACAGCCAGAAGATGGATGGCGGCGACAGCGGCGCCGACCTGCGCCTCGACAATCGCTGCCGCTTCGCGGTGACCTGCTCGATCCAGTGGGCCGTGCGCTGCGCCGGCCACAAGTCGGCGTCGGAGTCGGCCAGCCTGGAGCTCGGCGGCGGCGAGGCCGGGTCGGTGCACGCGTCGGCGGCAGCCTGCGACGGCGACTGGGAAGTCGCGAACGTCCGCTGGTCGTGCGACCCGGTCCGCGGGCCGTAGCGCGCGCGCCTTGGCGGGCCGCGGCGCGCGGTCCGACGGTGACTCGCAGACGTCCCCTCCGCGGAGGCGCCGCGCGGTAAAACCTTTCCAGGCTCCCTGCGTCTCAAGCCAGCAGGAACAGACAGAGACCAGGTAGCCAAGGAACGAACCGAGCGACGAGCACCTTACGCCGCGGAGCCCCGAATCCCCGAACTAGGCGGATTCACGGGCTCACCGACCGGCCAGCGGGCCACAGGCCCGCGCGACTGCAGGCCCGGTCGGCGGACGGTAGTATAGGGTGACGTCGAACGATCTCCCGGAAACACGCGATGTTGGAATGCCGAGACATGGACGAGCTGATGATGGACTGGCTCTACGACGAGCTGGACCCATCGAGCTCGGCGCGCGTGGCAGAGCACGTCGATGGCTGTGCGCGCTGCTCGGCCGAGGTCGGTGCGCTGCGCCGCACGCGCGCTGCCTTCCGGGATCTCTCCGACGTGGAGCCCCCGCCGGCGGTGAGCGCGATCCTCCTGCACGAGGCCGCGCTGCGCTCGCCTGCCACCGCGGCCGCCGCACCGCCGAGAGCCGCCGACTCGCCGCCCATCTGGATCCGGCTGCGCGACTGGTTGCGGCCGCTCGCGCTGCACCCGGCCGCGACCGCCATGGCCACTCTGCTCCTGGTCGCCGGCGTGGCCGGCGCGCTCTACGTCCGGCGCGGCTGGAACATCGGCTCGCCGATGCAGGTCCCCGCCGCCAGCGATGGAAACAGCAGCGCGCGCAGCTCCGCTGCGGCGACACCGGCCCCCGATGCGCCCGAGCCGCCACCGCCCGGCGCGCCGCAGTACGACATGAGCGTCGCCGCGGCCACCGGCGCCGGCGAGGGCCGGATCGAGGCCGAGAATGCGCCGCCCGCGAAGACGCCCGACAACACGCCCGACAACACGGTCGATCAGTTCGCCCACCGCGGCGACGCACCAGCCGCGGCGCTCCTCGAGGGTGACGGCGAGGCCCAGCTGCGAGCCGCGACCGGCGCGAAGGACGCCCGCAAGAAGATCGCGCGGCGCCAGCCGTCAGCCGGCGAGAAGATGAAGGAGCCGGCCGATGATCTCGGCGGCGACAAGGGCCTGGCGGATGGCGACCAGGTCAAGCAGCGCGGCCTCGAGCCCGCCAAGCCGGACAGCGCACCGACAGTGCAGGAGGGCGCGGTGGGCGGTGCGGGCGCGGCCGGCCCCGGCGCGGCCAGCCCCAGCACCACGATCGCCAGCGAGGATCGCGGACGCCTGTCCCGGGCCAAGAAGACCTCGCCGCCGCCGGCGGACGCCAAGGCAAAGCCGAGCGGCGAGCGCGCGCTGACCAAGGAGGAGCGGGGCTGGCTCGACCTGCAGGAGCAGAAGCTCGCCGCGCTGGCACGCGACAAGCGCTGCCGCGCGGCGGCGGCGATCGCCAACGACATCCTCGATCGCAACCCGGACTTCTATGCCCGCCGCGTGCGCGACTCCAAGCTGGTCGCGCCGTGCCGCTCCTACGTCAACGGCGAGCAGCGCCGGCGAGCCGCGATGCGCGCGAAGTCGCCGCCGGCGGCCGCCTCGAAGGCGGGCGCCGAGCCGGCGAAGACGGTGCCGGCGGCCCCCGCCCGCGACGAGGCCGCCGAGAAGTCCGCCAACTGACGGCGCATGGCCCGCCGCGTCCTGATCCTGGCCGCCACCACCGCCTACCAGGTGGATGACATCGCCGCCGCGGCGCGCCGGCTCGGGGTCGACGCGCTGTTCGGCAGCGATCGCTGCCACGTGCTGGCCGACGTGTGGCCTGCCGGCGCGCTGGCGCTCGATTTTCGCCAGCCGGAGCGCGCGGCCGAGCAGGTGCTGCAGACCGCGGCCACCCATCCGATCGACGGCGTGGTCGCCACCGACGAGAAGACCGCGCTCATCGCCGCGCTGGTGGCCGGCCGCCTGCGCCTGCCGCACGCCTCGGTCGCGGCCGCGCGCGTGGCCTCGAACAAGGCCCGCTTCCGCGCCGCTCTGCGCGCCGCGGGCCTGCCGCAGCCGGCGGGCGAGGTCGTGCCGGCCGGCGGCGATCCGGGCCCGGCGGCGGAGCGCGCCGGCTACCCGGTCGTGATCAAGCCCCTCCACCTGTCGGCCAGCCGCGGCGTCATGCGCGCCGACGGGCCGCGCGAGCTGGCGGCGCGGGCCGAGCGGCTCGCGCAGCTCCTCGCCGATCCGGCGGTGGCGGCCATCGACCCGGACGCGGCCGGGCACATCATCGTCGAGCAGTTCGTGCCCGGACCGGAGCTGGCCTTCGAGGGCCTGCTCGCCCACGGTCAGCTCCACACCCTCGCCCTGTTCGACAAGCCGGATCCGCTGGACGGCCCGTTCTTCGCCGAGACGATCTACGTCACGCCGTCGCGCCTGTCGGCGCGCGAGCAGGCGCAGGTGGTCGAGGCGGTGGCGCGCGCCGCCGAGGCCATCGGGCTCGACGAGGGGCCGGTGCACGCCGAGCTGCGGGCGCCGCGCGATCGCCCGCCGATCGTGCTCGAGCTGGCGGCCCGATCGATCGGCGGGCTGTGCGGGCGAGTCCTGCGCTTCGGCGCCGGGATCGCGCTCGAGGAGGTCATCGTCGCCCATGCGGTCGGGCTCGACCCGGGAGAGCTGGTCCGCGCCGGCGAGCCGGCCAGCGGCGTCATGATGCTGCCGGTTCACGAGCCCGGCGTGCTGGTCGAGGTCGCCGGCGCCGACAAGGCGCGCGCGGTGGCCGGCGTGCGCGATCTGGTCGTCACCGTCCGGGTCGGTGAATCGCTGGTGCCGCTACCCGAGGGCCACAGCTACGCCGGCTTCCTGTTCGCCGCCGGCGACTCTCCCGAGGAGGTGGTGGCGTCGCTTCGCGCGGCCGCTGCGCGCCTTCGCTTTCGCACGCGGCCGCTCCTCGGCTGAACCGGCTCAACCGGCTCGGGACCGGCGCCGGTCGTGCCCGCCGCGACGCGCGCTCGACGCTCGACATCCTCGACGTCTGGGCCTCAGCGTGGATTGCTGTGGGGCATGGAGCTCAACATCGTGAACCCCGATCCCAGATACGAGAAGGCGCACACCATCGAGCCCACCACGCGCGGCTACCTCTACATCGCGGCCGCCGTGCGGCCGGGTCGGCTCCCGCTGGTCCTGCCCAGCAAGGAGCGCCAGACGCTCATCGACGAGGTCAAGCACCTCGCCGCCGACCTCGAGACGACCGAGGGTGTGGTCAAGGCGACCGTCTTTCGCGCGGTCGTGATCCCGCCGACCTTCCGTTTCAGCTCGTACCTCGCCGGGCGGAAGGACTCGCTGCACATCGCCAACTTCGACGTCGCGGTCCTGGTCGAGACCAGCTCGCCGGCGGCCGCCCACCAGGTGCAGGGCGCGCCCGCCTTCGTCGCCCTGGTCGGCGCGATCCGCAAGCAGGCGCAGGCGGTCCGCATCATCGAGGCGCGCAACGCCCGGCGCATCGGCGACGTCGACACCACGCGGAAGGGGCTGTTCCTGTTCAACCACTTCGCCGCCGACGACCAGCGCGTCATGCTCGAGCTGTGGGAGTACCTGGCCGGGTGGTACGAGGTCGAGACCGGGCTCGACAACTCGGTCGCGCTCGTGCCGGTCGACAGCCGGCAGTCCGACTACGCCATCGTCAACTGGGCGCGCTGGGGCGTCAGCCCGCTGCGCCACTTCTGGAGCCAGCTGTCGGCGAAGAGCTTCAGGAGCTACGTCCTCGCCAACCTGGAGGCGAACCGGGCGGCCGCCATGCCGATCTACTACCGGCTCGCTTGAGGCGCGGGCGCGGCGGCCGCGGCGGCCGGGCGGCCGGTCACTTCCTGCGGTCCAGGAGCTCGTGCACGGCGCGCAGGAGGGTCTCGGGCGCGAACGGCTTCTGCACGTAGGGCGCGGCGGCGCAGATCATCCCCTTGCCGCGCACCTCCTGCTCGGGGTAGCTGGCGGTGAAGACGACGCCGGGCTCTGCCTCGCGGGCGGCCACCTCCGCCGCGATCGCCGGGCCGCCCGGGCCCGGCACCATGAGGTCGTCCACGATGAGGTCGATCGGGCCGTCGTGGCTGGCGGCCAGCTCGAGCGCCTGCTCGCCGCTGCGCGCCGCCAGCACGCGATAGCCGCGCGCGGCCAGGATCCTGGCGATCGCGCCGCGCACGCTCTCGTCGTGGTCGACCACCAGGATGGTCTCGGCCAGGGCGCGCGGCAGGTGGATGGCCAGCACCGGACCGGGTCCGAACGCGGCGCGCGCCCCTCCGTCGGGCTCGTAGCCCGCGTCGCCGACCGCGAGCACGACGTAGCTGCCGTGAGGCAGCCGAACCGGCCCCGCTTGCGAGTGGTCCGCGACCTCCAGGGCGGCGGTCTCCAGCGCGATGCGTCCGCTGGCGGGCGACGCCTGGCGCGCGTCGGCCACCAGGTTGCCGATCACCTTCTCGAGGTGGTCGCGCTCGACCTGGACCAGGCCGAGGCCGCTGGCCAGGCGAAGCGAGAGCTCGATGTCGCCGCCGACCAGTCGGTGCAGCCTCTCCTCCATCGAGCGCACGACCGCGTTGACGTCGATGAGAGACGCGGAGTGGTGGTGGGCCGCGCGCTCCTCGTCGGAATCGGCCGGCAGGGTGGCGCTGGGGGTCGTGGGCGCGGCCATGACCATGTCGAGCGAGCTCTCGGCCAGGAGCGACGCCGGGTGCAAGAGCGGCGAGTCGAGCAGCTCCTGCATGCGCGACATCGGCATCTCGGCGGTCGGGCGGCCCACCACGTCGCCCGCGTGCGGCTTCCCGCCCAGGCGCCAGCGCTCCAGCGCGACCTCGACCGCGCGGGCCAGCTCGGCCTGCTTGAACGGCTTGGCCAGGAAGCCGCTGGGCGACGACTTGTGCGCCCGGCGCAGGGTCTCGGTGTCGGAGAACCCGCTCAGGTAGATGATGGGGATGTCCAGCTCGCGCTGGATCTGCGACGCCGCGTCGATGCCGTCCATCTCGCCCTGCAGGCAGATGTCCATCAACACCAGGTCGGGGTGCGACGAGCGCGCCTTGCGCACCGCGTCCTCGCCGCGGGACGCGCCGCCGGCCAGCGTGTATCCCAGCTCCATCAGGGTGCGCTGGATGTCCAGCGCGACCAGGCGCTCGTCCTCGACCACGAGGATGCGGGCGCGCCGCGGTTCGTTCGACATCGACTGCAACTTCATGGTGGTGACGGGTCCTTCTCTTCTCGCACGTCTCGTGTCGCTCGGCTCGATGACTGGGTCGGCGTCGCTCGATCGCCCTGGCGCGCCGGAAAGCGCACATCGAAGGCGGTGCCGCCCTGCCGGCGCACCTCGATGGTGGCGTCGAGCTGCTCGGCGAAGGTGAAGACGAGGTCGAGGCCGAGCGAGCGGGTGCGGCGCAGATCGAGGCCGGGCGGGACGCCCACCCCGTCGTCGGCGACGGTCAGGCAGACCATCCCGGGCCCGTCGACGCGCAGGAGCACGCGGATCGCGCCGCGCCTGCCGCCGGGGAACCCGTGCTTGAGCGAGTTGGTGACCAGCTCGTTGACCAGGAGACCGCACGGGATGGCCAGGTCGATGGGCAGCTGGACGCCGCCGACGTCGATCTCGCGCCCGATGCCGCGCTCGTCCGCGTCGTAGGTGTAGAACAGGTTGTCGATGAGCGACTCGACGTAGCGCTCGAAGTCGACGTGGGCCAGGTCGCCCGACAGGTACAGCTGCTCGTGGACCAGCGCGATCGACTGCACCCGGTTCTGGCTCTGGGCGAAGATCGCGCGCGCCGCGGCGTCGGGCAGGTGGCGGGCCTGCAGGCTGAGCAGGCTGGAGATGACCTGGAGGTTGTTCTTGACCCGGTGGTGGATCTCGCGCAGCAGGAGCTCCTTCTCGCCCAGCGACGCGCGGGCGGCGTGCTCGGAGCGGAGCATCTCCTGCTGGACGTCGACCAGGCGCGCCTTCTCCACCTCGAGATCGTCGAGGATGTTGAGCACCGCCTTCTGCGCGTCGCGCAGGTGGTCCTTCTCGGCGGCCGCGTCCTCGAGGATGTTGAGCATGGCGCGGGCGTACTCGTCGGCGCCGATGAGCTCGTGCCTGCCGGTGGTCGAGGTCCGGGTCACGGCTCGCCCCGCTCGCCGTCCAGGCGGTGCCTGAGCTCGGCGATCTCCTTCTTGAGCTCGATCATCTTGAGCTCGCGGCCGACGGTCAGCTTCTGGAACCGCTCCAGCTCGATCAGCCGGTCCAGCTCCTTGGCCCGCTGCTCGGTGACCTCGGCCTCGGCGCGCTTCTGCGCGGTGACGTCGCGCGCGGCGGCGAACACGCCAAGCACGTGGCCGCGCACATCGCGGTACACCGACGCGTTGTAGAGGACGTCGATGTGCGCGCCGGCCCGGTGGCGGATGGTGAGCGGGTAGTCGGTGACGAATCCGCGCGAGAACACCTGCCGGTAGCCCTCGCGGGCGCGATCCGGCTCGGTGAAGTAGTCGCAGAAGTCGGTGCCGACGAGGTTCTCGCGCGGCACCCCGGTGGCCCGGATGGTGGCCTCGTTGGCGTCGGTGATCTTCCCCTCCGCCGAGATCGTGACCAGCGGATCGAGCGACGCCTCGATGAGGCTGCGCGCGTACTGCGACGCCTGCATGAGGGCGGTGACGTCGCGCGCGGCGGCGAACACGCCCAGCACCGCGCCGCGGGCGTCGCGGTAGACCGACGCGTTGTAGAGCACGTCGATGAGCTTTCCGCTGCGGTGGCGGATGGTGAGCGGGTAGTCAGTGACCGATCCGGCCGAGAAGACCTGCTCGCAGCCCTCGCGGGCCCGGTCCGGCTCGGTGAAGTAGATCGAGAAGTCGGTCCCGATCATGCGCTTGCGCGCCACGCCGGTCGCCTCGACGGTGGCCTCGTTGACGTCGGTGATCTTGCCCTCGGGCGAGATGGTGATGAGCGGGTCGAGCGACGCTTCGATCATGCTGCGCGCGTGGAGGGAGGCGGCCAGGAGCTGCTCGTCTGCCCGGCGGCGCTCGGTGATGT
>DATFRY010000542.1:0-5402 GCA_035262925.1 Kofleriaceae bacterium
CGCACCGCGGGCGCGCCGTCGCCGCCCAGACCGCCCAGACAGCCGCCCCCGAGGAGTCCCGCCGGGAGGACCGCCGCGAGAGCGAGGGCGGCAGCGGCCGGACCGATGGCGCGGCCGCTCATCGCCGGTCGCGCTCCTCGCCCTTGCGGCGGAACAGCAGGCGCGACGGGTCGCGCTCGAGCAGCTCGGCCGTGTGGCGCAGGCTGCGCGCCGCCTCGCGCAGATCGTCGACCGTCGCGGTGATGGAGTGGCGGTTGGCCTGCATCAGGCGGCGCGCGTCGCCCAGCAGCGCGCTGGCGTCGGCCACCGCCCGCGCCCCGTCGCCGCCCATCACCTGCTGGAGGCGGGCGCCGGTCTCGACCAGCTGGGCCGCGGCGCGCTCCAGGTCCGCCGTCGCGCGCTCGCCGCGCAGGAGGATCTGCTCCACGCGCCCCCGGTTCTCGTCGCCGAGGAGGTCGCCGGCCCGGTCCGCCGCCCGCGCGCCGCTCTTCACCAGCGCGCGCGACTCCTGGACCAGCGCCAGCCCCTGGTCGGTGATGTCGCTCAGCGCCGACGGCCCGACCGGGATGGCGTCGCCCGGCCTGCGCAGAGGGCCGTGAAAGTCGCCGCCCTCGATATCGACGACCTTGAGGCCGGTCACCCCCTTCATGCGCAGCACCGCGCGCGCGCCGGCCGGGATGGGCGTGCCGGCGGCGACCTCGATCGTCATCACGACCGGGTCGGGCCGCCGCCACTCGAGCTCCACATCCGCCACCTGCCCCACGCTCACGCCGCGCAGCTCGACCGTGGCGCCGACGCGCAGGCCGCTCACGCTGTCGGCGGTCGCGACGCGGTAGCGATCGACGTCGCTGGTGAGGCTGAGCCCCGCGAACAGGACCAGGAGGACGGTCAGCAACCCTCCCGCGGCGAGCAGGAACAGGCCGAGCTTCATCTTCTGCGCCGACGTCGCCTGGAACATGGCTCCTCAGGTCACCTCGAGCTCGTCGAGCGCGCTGGCCGGGCCGCCGCCGCGAGGCGGCTCGCGGTGCCAGAACGCGTGCACCTCCGGGTCCCGGCTGGCGGCCAGCTCGTCGGGCCGTCCGCTGGCGCGCACCCGCCCGCCCGCGAGCAGGAGCACGCGGTCGGCGATGGTCTCCACCGAGGCCAGGTCGTGGGTCACCGCGACCACGGTGCTGCCGAGCGCGTCGCAGAAGCTGCGCAGCGCCGAGTCGATGACGGCGGCCACCAGCGGGTCGAGCCCCGAGGTCGGCTCGTCGCAGAAGACGATCTCCGGATCGAGCAGCGACGCCCGGGCCAGCGCGACTCGCTTCTGCTGCCCGCCCGAGAGGTCAGGCGGGCGGCGGTGGGCCAGCTCGCCGAGCCCGAACAGGCGCAGCCGGTGCCAGGCCATCTCGCGCACGAGCGGGTCGGGCAGAGAGGTGAGCTCGCGCGCGGGCAGGCACACGTTGTCGAACACCGACAGCGAGTCGAACAGCGCGTTCTTCTGGAACACCAGGCCGGTGCGGGCGAGGAGCTCGGCGCGCCTCTCGGCCGTCACGCCGTGGAGGTCGGCGCCGAGGAGCCGCACCTGCCCGGCCAGCGGCGGGATGAGGCCCACGATGGTGCGGAGCAGCGTGGTCTTGCCGCAGCCCGACGGACCGATGAGCGCGACGATCTCGCCGCGCTCGACCTCGAGGTCGACGCCCTCCAGGACCGGCTGCCCGCGGTGGCCGACCGAGACACGGCGCAGGTCCAGGACCGGCGCGCTCACCGGGTCACCGCCAGGAGCGTGGCGATCGCGCTGTCGGCCACGATGATGAGGAAGAGGCTCGTCACCACCGTGCGCGTGGTCGCGCGCCCGATGTCCTGCGCCCCGCCGCGGCTGGACAGCCCGACCGAGCAGGCGGTGACGCCGATGATCCAGGCGAACAGCACGCTCTTGCCCAGCCCGTGGGCGAAGTCGCCGAGCGTGATCGCGCCGAGCGCCTCCTCGGCGTAGGTGTGCGCGGTGAGCTGGAGCATGGACTGCGAGATGAACAGCCCGCCCAGGATGCCGAGCAGCGTCGAGATCAGGGTCAGCGCGGGCAGGACCACGGTCAGGGCGGCCAGCCGCGGCAGCACCAGGTGAGCCTGCGGATCGAGCCCCATCGTGCGCATGGCGTCGATCTCCTCGCGCACGTTCATCGCGCTCAGCTCGGAGGTGATGGCCGAGCCGCTGCGCGCCGACACCAGGATCGCCGTCATCATCGGCCCCAGCTCGCGCACCATCGAGAGACAGACGATGTCGGCCAGGTAGACGCCCGCCCCGAACTGCTGCAGCTCGAGGGCCGACTGGAACGCGATGGTGAGGCCGAGCAGCAAGCTGAGCACGGTGACGATCGGCAGCGCATCGGCCCCGATGGTGGAGGCCTGCTGGACGAAGGCCCCCAGCGGCGCCCGGCGCCGGCGCGCGACGACGTCGCGGCACGCGCGCCCGGTCCCGGCCACGAACGCGAGGAGCCGCCGGCCGCGCTGCGCGACGTCGAGGGCGCCGCCGCCCAGCGCCTCGAGCAGCGGCCGGCGGCGGTCCGCCTCGAGCTGCGGTCCGGCGGCGGCCAACGCGAGGGCGGAGCGGTGGTGGTCGGCCACCCCGCGCAGGCGGAGGTGCTTGCCCCGCTCGCGCAGCCGGCGGGCCGCCAGGGTGAGCGCCGCCACCGCGGCCGAGCCGATGCGGCCGGCGCCGGCGAGGTCGACCACCACGGCGCGCACGCGCTCGTCCGGCGCAGCCGCGGCCAGCCGCCTGTCGAGCTCGCGGGCCTCCGCCGCGCCGACCTCGCCCTCGAGACGCACGGTGAGCGTCTCTCGATGGAGCTCTTCCGCCGGCGGCGATTGGGGCGGCCGGCCGGCCGGATCGCTGCTTCCATTCATGCCGAGCATCTCGGGGGGCCCCGCCCAGCTCATTCAATCCGCGGGCCGAGTGCTTTTCGCGCGCTTGTCAGCCCCGGGATGCCAGCCCCTGTGGCGCACCCGCACGGGCGGGGAGTTCTGCCTCGCTGGCGGAGTCGGGCGCCCGCGGACCGGCGTCAGCTCGACTTGCCGACCACGCGCGCGGCCAGCTCGCGCCACTCGTCGACGCGATCGGCGCCGCCCTCGATCTCGAGCAGCGCCGGATCGAGCTGCGCGTGAGCGGCCCCCTCGGGGCCGGGCACCAGCTCGACCGCCAGGCAGTCGGCGACGTGGACCGCCGCGGCGAGATCCAGCGCCGAGCCGTCGCCCGACAGCGGGCCGTGGTGGCGCGCCGCCGCTTCGACCAGGAAGGGGGGCAGGCCCCAGTGCGAGAGCAGCCAGCCGCCGATCTCGGCGTGGGTGCGCCCCCTCTCCTCCACCTCGTGGACCGTGCGCGCGCCCCGCTCGACGACCGCGGCCCGCGTGCGCTCGTGCTGCTCCGGCATGCGGGTCGCGACCAGGAGCGCGCCCATGTCGTGGAGCAGCCCGGCCGTGAACGACTTCTCGGTCGACATCGCGCCCTGGGTCAGGGCCTGGGTGATGCGGGCGGTGGTGAACGAGTGAGCGTGAAACCAGTCGGTGTAGGCGCGGCCGAGGCGCGATTCGCAGTCGAGGTGGGCGAACGCCTCGACGAACAGCGCCAGGCAGCGGATCGTGATCACGCCGAGCATCCGGGCGGCCTCGGCCACGCTGGCCACCTCCCGCCGCAACCCGAAGTAGGCCGAGTTGACGGTCTTGAGCAGCACCGCCGTGAGCGACGCGTCGCGCTCGATGAGCGCGTGGATGCTGCGCATCGGCGTGTCGGGATTGTTGAGCGCCTGGGTGAGCTGCCGGTACAGCCTGGGCCCCGGCGGCAGCCAGTCCGAGCTCAGCAGCGCGTGCCTGACCGCCTCGCTCTCGATGCACGAGGTCTCGAGCGCCGCGTCGAGCACCGACTCGAGCACGCGCGGCTCGCACGGCTTGGACAGGAACTGGTAGATGGCCGGGAGGATCGGGATCATCGCCTCGTCGTCGGCGTAGCCCGACAGCATGATCCTGACGGTGAGCGGCTGCTCGGCCCTCAGCCACTTGAGGAGCGCGATGCCGTCCACGTCCGGCATGCGGCCGTCGGTGACCACGACGTCGAACGGCTTCGCGGTCAGCTCCGCCAGCGCCGCCTGCCCCCCGGTCGCGAAGACCATCTCCCAGTCGCCGCGTCGACGCCGCAACCAGCGCTGCATGGCCTGCAGGACCGATGGCTCGTCATCGACGAAGAGGATGCGTCTCGGTGGGCCAGGCGGTGAGGCCACGTCTCGTAGATCGGCCGCCTCCGCGAAAACTTCAGGGAGGTGCCGGCCGACCTGGCCGGCCAGGCGGCCACACCGCCCTCCGCGGCGGGTGCGGCGACGCCGGCCGGATCATTTCATGGATCCAGGGCGCCATCGCCCCGGCGGGGTCATGCGGGCGAGCGCCTCGTGCATGCGAGGGTGCGCCCGACGGGGGCGCGCGATGGGCGCGCGATGGGCGCGCGCGGCGGTCGGACACCTCCCGTCCGCTGCCCGCCGCGGCGCCACCCTGCGCGGTGATCACGGAGCCGGCTTGGGCGATCCGCCCGTCGGCGACTGGCCGCTCGGGCTCCCCGTATCGGTGCCGGTGCCGGGGCCGCTCGGCGAGCTCGGGCTGCTCGGGCTGCTGGGCGAACCGGGCGTGGTCGCTCCGGGCGAGGGCGAGCTGGGCGGCGTCGTCGTGCTCGGCGGGGCGTTCGGATCGGTCGGCGACGACTGATCCGGCGATCCGGGGACCGGCTCGGTGGGCGAGCCGGGCTGGGCCGGAGCGGGCGTGGCCGATCCGGGCTGGGCGCTGTCGGGAGAGGCCGGCTGCATCTGGTTGGCGGCCGGCGTCGTGTCCGCACCCTCGTCGGCACCGCCGCACCCGATCAGCGGCGCGGCAAGAAGAACGAAACTGAGAGCAAGTGGCTTCTTCATCCGAGTGGGCTAACCCGATCATCCGCGAGCAGCAATTCGAAACATCCCTCAAGCGACTGCCGAGTGTCATTTCATCTGCTACTCGGCGACTGGCTCTCAGTGATTCTTCCTTCATGTGCGTCGCGCGGCACCGGCGGCGAGCTGGTCAATGATGGCGCGCTCGCCAGCGCACGATGATCGCCACCGACGAGACGATGATGGCGCCGCCGAGGAAGACGTTGAACGTCACCGGCTCGTGGTCGACGAACGCGCCCAGCGCGACGGCGACGACCGGATTGACGTACGCGTACGTTCCGACCGTCTCGCTGGGGAGCTTGCTGTTCGCGTAGATGTACGCGGTGAAGCCGACCATCGCGCCGGCGAAGATGATCCACGCCAGCCCGATCGCCGAGCGCAGCGAGATCGCCGCCAGGCTGAGCCGCGGAAACTCGCCCCTGGCGCCGGCCAGCGCCAGCAGCAGCGCGCCGCCGGCCA
>DATFRY010000543.1:0-26885 GCA_035262925.1 Kofleriaceae bacterium
GGGCCGGCGGCCGCCGGGCCGGGCGCGGGCGCATTCCGGGCCGACGTGGCTGGCGCGGCGGCGGCGCCCGACGCGGCGGTCGCCAGGGCTGGCGCAGCGACTGGCCTCGCGGGCGCGGCCGCGGGCGCCGCTCCGGCCGGCGATGCCTTCGCCGGCGCGCGCCCGGGCGTCGAGCTCGCGCCGTCACCATCGTCGGTGGCGGCGGCAATCATGGCAGCTGCCGCGGATGACGGCGACGTGACGGCAGCCCCGCGGTCCGCGCTCCTGCGCGGGACGCGGCGCTTGCCGCCGGTGCCGAGCGCGGCGAACAGGAGCGCGCCGACCAGCGCGGTGGCGACCAGCGCGACCAGACCCGCCATCCAGATGCGGCGCGAGCGATTGCCGGTCAGGAGCGGCATCGAGTCCTCGAGCGGGTCGGGCCGGAACGTCGTGTGCCTGTCACTTCGGCCCATCGGCGCCGCCGCCGCGTGCGAGGCGGTCGTCTCGAACGAGCGCGGCGATTTCTCCGGATCCACGACCGTGAAGTCGTCGTCGTCCTCCTCGATCTCCGCGGCTGCGCCCATCGCGCTGGCGAGCGGGTCGTCCGGGACCGGGGCGCTGTCCGCGCGGACCGGCGCGGGCAGCGGCAATGCCCGGCTCGACGGATTCTTGAGCCGGTCGCTCCACGCATCCGCGATCGACTCGATGCGTCCGGTGCGGCCCTTGCCCCGCGGCCTCCCACCGGATTGCGACGCCTGGCTCGGGCTCACCGCGATCGGCTCCGGCACTCCCTCGCGCCCCGCCCGGGGCGGCCCCGGCACGACCGCGCCCGCAGCGCCAGCTCCAGCCGCGCCCGCAGCGCCAGCTCCCGCCGCGCCGGCAGCGCCAGCAGCGCCCGGAAAACCAGCAGCGCCAGCTCCGGCCGCGCCGGCAGAGCCAGCGGCGCCCGAAGAAGCAGCAGCGCCAGCTCCGGCCGCACCCGCGGAGCCCGCGGCCACCGCCGCGCCGGCAACGTTTACAGCGCTCGCGGTGCCCACAGCACCGGTCGCGCGAGCACTCCGCACGGTGCTGGCCGCGCCGCCGGGGCCCGCGAGACCCGCAGCGCCGGGCGCGCCTCCCGCGCCTCCCGCGCCTCCCGCGCCCCGTGCGCCCGCTGCGCCCGGAGCGCCAGCAACGCCGGCGGCGCCGGACGCGCTCACACCACCGGCCGCACCCGCAGCGCCTCCAGCTCCGGCCGCACCCGCAGCGCCTCCAGCTCCGGCCGCCCCTCCAGCGCCCGGAGCACCGGCCGCGACGCCCACCCGGACAGCGCCGCTCGCGCCGCCGAGAGGGCCCGCGCCGGTGCCGGCCGGGCTTCGCTTGCGGGGTCCGGGCGGCCCGGGGGGCGGGACGACCGCCTTCGTGACGGCCTCGGGCGGCGGCACCATCGAGAGCGGGATGTGCTGGCTGCCCCGGGCCATCGGGACGCTCGGCTCGGTGGGTGGGCCGACGACCGGGTTCACCTTGGTGTCGCCCTCGGGGTCCTCGCCGACGAGCGGCGGACGCTTGCGCTCGCCGGCGCGCGCGGGTTCGGCCTCGCTGGCGCGACGGAGAAGCGCCTGCTGGGCGTCGCGCTCCGCCCCGAACGCTGCGCTCATGAACCTGGCGATGGAACCCGCCTCGCGCCGGAAGCTGGCATCGAGCAGGAACGACTCGATCGCGGTCTGCATGTCGCCCGCGGTCTGGAATCGCTCGTCGGGAGAGAGCGCGAGCGCGCGCAGGCAGATCTGGTCGAGCTCGTACGGCACACCGGCGCGGTGGGTCGACGGCGCCGGCGGCGAGCCGCGCCGGATCTGGTCGAGCACCGCCCGGCCGCTGTCGCCGTCGAACAGACGCCGACCGGCCAGCGCCTCCCACAGCACCGCGCCGAGCGAGAAGACGTCCGAGCGGCGGTCGACCTCGTCGCCGGCGAGCAGCTCGGGCGCCCGGTAGCCGACCGCCCGGTGCGAGTCGGGCAGCTGCTCCCACGCGCGCGCCACGCCGATGCCGACCAGCTTCACGCCGCCGTCGTGGAGGACGACCACGTTCCGGGGACTGACGTCGCGGTGCAGGAGGTTGAGGGGGCGCCCGGTCAGGCTGCGCAGATCGTGCGCCGCGTGCAGGCCGGCGGCGGCGTCGGCGATGATGCGCGCGGTCGAGTAGACGTCGAGCTCGGCCGCCGGCCCCCGCGCCGGCGACCCGGTGTTCGCGCGGCGCGCGATGAGCGCCTCCAGCGGCTCGCCGGCCAGGTGCTCCATCGCGATGAAGTACACGCCGCGCGACAGGCCGACGTCGTAGGTGTCGATCACGCGCGGGTGCTTGATGAGCGCCGAGATGCGAGCCTCGTCGAGCAGCGCGGTGATGAATGCCCTCTGGCGAGCGAGCTGCGCGTGGATCTTCTTGACCACGGCGAGCGGGCGCTCGGCCGTCGGTGCCGCGATCGCCGGGAGCCGGCGAGCCAGGTACACCTCGGCCAGAGCGCCCTCGCCGATGCGCGCGACCAGCTCGTAGCGGCCAAGGCGCTCGGGTCCGCGCGGCGGCGTGGTCGTGGCGGACTTCTGCCCCTGATCGAGCATCTGGCGTGCGTGTCGGTGTCGGTGTCGGCCTGGCGGACCGAAAACGGTGCGCGCGGAGCAGCGAAACGCTCGCCCCGCAGAGCGCTGAGGGTCGCCAGCATAACACGCACGCGCGAGCCCTCCGCCGCGGCCGACGGAACCTGCGCGATGATCTCGCCGTCGACGACATCGATCGCGATCATGTAGGACCCAGTCGCCCCCTCGGCGCGTAAGCCCACACGACTGGCACACGCTTCGATCACGGCGTGCACCCGGCGCGTGCGCCGCGGCGCGGCGACCGCCAGTCGACTCGACCCGGCGGGCGAAAGCAGCGTACGATGCAGGTCGTCGTCTGATTCAGGCGCGGGGATGGTGGAGGGCGAGAGCAAGCCGCCCGAGTCGCTGGCCGAGCGGTTCTGGAGCCTGGCGCGAGGGATGGAGGGGGCGACCGACTCGACAGAGCCGGTCGACGTGGTCGAGCACGTCCTCGGTGTGCTCGATTCGCTCGAGGCCGGCAAGCTCGGCCGCGACCTGTCGGCGAGCACCATGAACTTCCTGACCCTCCTTCGCCAGCACGAGGTGAAGGGCGACCTGCTCTACGCGTCGCCCGAGCAGGCGCGCGGCGAGCAGGTGGACGAGCGCTCGCTGGTCTTCTCGGTCGGCGTGCTGCTGTTCGAGAAGCTGACCGGGCGCCACCCGTTCGGCGCCGAGGGCAGCCCGCAGCGGCTCGCGCGCATCCGGCGCGGCGAGATGGGCTCCGGGGTGAACTACTTCCCGCGCGTTCCGGCCGAGCTGCGCGTCGTCCTGCTCAAGGCGATGGGGCCGTTCCCCGAGGAGCGCTGGAGCAGCCTCGCCGAGCTGCGCGCGCACCTGTCCGCCTTCGTCGGTCTTGTGCGAGATCCGGACCGCCGCGGCGTGCCGATGCAGACGCGGCCCCTCCCGGCGCTGCCCGGTCCGCCGGCGGAGCCGCCCAGCCGGCGCGTTCCGGAGCCGCAGGCGGATCTGATGCGGATGGTCAGCATGTCGGGCAGCTTCGCCGTGATCCACGACGAGACCACGCCGGCGGCGCCTGCGCTGTCGCCGAGCAGACCGCGGCGGCGGCTGCCGCCCGGCGCCTGGGCCTTTGGCGGCGTCGTGCTCGGGGTCCTGACGACATCGACGGTGTTTCTCGCCGCCTGGCCCGACCGCCACCGCGCCGTCGCTCCGGCGAGCGCAGGCGGCACGCTCGCCGAGCCGGCGCAGACGCGCCCGCCGATCGAGGCACCGATGCCGGCCTCGACATCGGACGAGTCGGCGCCACCGGCCGCGTCGCCATCGCCCACGCGGGCGGCGGCAGCGACGTCGGCCGCGGCGGCGAAGTCGCCCGACACGGCGAGCTCGGCCCGGACGCGCGCAGCGACGACCACGACGACCGCGGCGACCGCGCCGGCCGCCACGGCGACGTCCTCGACCTCACGGGGCCAGGCGGACTCGCCGTCATCGTCCAGCAAGTCGAACGCGTCGGCCGCGCCGTCGAAGGCGACGCCTGGCACGCCACCCAGGACCCCGGCGAGCCCGCAGGCCGGCGAATTCGATCCCACGGCCGGCGGGCGCGCGGCGCTCGCGGCTGTCCGCACCTGCGTGGTCGGTGATCGCTCCCTGCAGTTCGGCGCCTCCCTCCTCTACGATGTCCGCTCCGGCCTCTCGCGCCGCATCTTCTTCGGCGGAGTCGAGCAGCTGAGCCGGCCCGAGCGCACCTGCCTGGAGAACGCGTTGATGGGCCTGTCCGCCGGCGCGGCGCCTCAGCGCGGCACCCTCGTCACCTATACCTTCCGCATCTCGCCGACCGGCGACCTGGTCAAGGCCCACCTCCACCCGCCGCCCTGATCGCCACGCCCGCACTGCACGCACCGCGCCGCGCCCGCGCCGCGCCGCAGGCGCCCACTGGGACACGCCGCGCGGTCTAGTCGTCGGCCGGCGTGCCGCCGAACTCGAGGCCGAAGCCGTGGCGGCCGTGCTCGGCGCTGATGCCGACCCAGCGCACGCGGCAGGGGACCTCGATGCCGGCGAGGGTCGGCTCGCTCTCGAACTCGATCATCACGATCTGCCCGACCGCCAGCGCGAGCGGGTGTCCGTCCTCGGGGCAGAAGAATGCCCCACGCCGGGTGATGTCGAGAACCGCGCCCGGCACCAGCCGGCCGCCCACTCGACACTGGGCCACCCAGCACGTGGGTCGACGCTGGTTGCGGCGCGATTCCCTGCGCTGGCGCGACCCCCCCACCTGGCCACTATAAGAGCCCATCCGTACCATTACCAGCAGATTTTTTGGTAATTTTGACTACGTCGCTGCCGACGCGTTGAGCCGACACTACAACAAATACTTCGCTTCCGGGCCCATGACGCGTGCATCACCGTCCCCTCACTTCTCGGGCACCACACGTTCGCGAACGAAGACCTCGACTCCCGCGCGGGTGAGCGCCTGCTGGAGCTCATCGCTCTCTCCCACCACCGCGTCGCCGGTCACGGTCAGCTCGGCGCCGGCCTTCTTGCACTCCGCCACCGCCTCGTCGGTCGCGCTCGGCCGCCCATCCAGGCTCAGACCCTTCGAGTCGAGCCGCAGCTTGCAGCGCGAGACCCGCCCCTCGCCACCGCCGCCGCCACCGACGGCCGGGCGTACCTCGGAGTCCTTCCGCGAGGCGTCCTTCCCGTCCTTCGCGCCCGACCCGTCCCCGCGCCCACCCTCGCCGCGGCCGCCGCCGCCCAGCCCCAGCCCGTCGCCGCAGCGCAGGTATCCGACCACGATCGCCACCATCGCGAGCAAGAGCAGCATGGGGAGGGTCCTGAACCGCCGCCGCGTGCCTCGCTGCTGTCTCATCGAGTACCTCCTGGCTGGCGCGCGGCTCCGGCCGCGCGCGGATCCACGATCACCGCGACGCCGCGCTGATCCGCGAGGCAGCGCTCCGCGTCGCGCTCCAGCCCGCGCGCGAGCGCGACCGAGAGCTGCGCGAGCGGCACCTCGGGCGCCACGATGACCAGCGCGCCGGACAGGTCGTGCGTCCCGAGGTGCAGCCGGAGCAGGCTGCACAGGCTCGGTCCGTCGCGCCGCTCGCCGAGATAGACGAGCGCGACGTCCGGGTCCGGCACGCGCTCGACCAGCGGCAGCCCCAGCGGCGTCGCCACCACCCGCCCGTCCCGCGTGCGCTCGAGCGAGCGCAGCCGCCCGTCGCGCCCGATGCGCGCGACCACCGGGCTCCGGCCCTCGAGCCCTGTCATGACCTGCGCCAGCGCCTCGCGGCGCAGCGCCTCCGCATCGCGCGCGGCGAGCACCGCCGGATCGATCTGCTCCGCCGCCGCGCGCGGCGCCGGTACCCTCGCCGGCAAGCTCGCCGGCACCTTCACCTTGACCGCCACCGGCGGCCGCGCGGCCGCCTCGCGCGCCTTCTGCTCGAGCCCCGCGCTGTAGACCAGCGTCGCGAACACGAGGATGAACATCACGTCGGCGAGCGAGGTCATCGACGCGTACTGCACCACCGGACGCCGCCGCCTCACCGCCCCTCCTCGCGACCCGGCCGCCGGCGCACCTCCCACGCCTCGATGTTCTTCTCGCACGCGTCGGCCCACGACGCGACCTTCATGCCGAACAGCATGCTCAGCCAGATGCTGTAGGCGAGCCCGGCGACCGTGGTCCACACCGCCAGGCCGAGCGGGCCCAGCATGCGGTTGACGTCGGTGCGCTCCATGAGCATCGACAGCGCGAGCCCGGTGACCGTGCCCAGCAGGCCCAGCTGGCGCAGGAGATCGACCCAGAACGCGAGGCCCGACTCCAGGCGCCCCGCCCGCATCTGCCAGCCGCGGACCTGCTTGAGCGACCACACCGGATCGCTGGCCTCGACCACGGCGTTCACCTGGTCGCGGATCTCGTCGAGCCGGAGCGTGGCGGCCGGCAGCTTGTGGCGCGCGCCGTGCTCCTGCGCCTGCGACGCGACCAGGTCGTATCCGAGGTAGTCGGTCAGCTCGCGCACGTAGCGGAGCTCACGCGAGAGGTGCAGGAGGCCGATCAGGAAGACCAGGGTGATGAACCCCACCTTCGCCGCCGTGAAACCCCAGCCGAGGAAGAACTCCTGCATGCACTGGATCGCCGGCCGCGTGGGCGACCGCAGTACATGATAGCCCGCCCGCGCCGCGGGCCGCCCCTGCTATCGCTCCCGGCTGTCGCTACTCCTCGCGATCAACCAGGTATCCGGCAGATCGAGCGCAGCTTCGAGCCACGTCCAGCGCGCGAACCAGCCCCGCCACCTCGCCGTCCAGGCTGGTCACCACGAGCTGCTCGACGCCCTCGTAGGCCATCAGCGCGGCGGCCTGCTCGACCGACGCCGTGACCGGCAGCGCGAAGACCAGCGCCGTCATGATGTCGCCCGCCGTCCGCTCGCGCACGGCCGCCATCCGACCCGTCGATCGCGGCGACACGCCGAGCCGCGCTCCGGCCTCACCGGCCGCACCGCCCTCGGTGCCCTCGCCCTCCTCGATCTGACTGATCGTCCGGAGAAGATCCGTCTGCGTGACGACGCCGACCGGCCGCCCCTCGGGCGCGACCACGGGCACGCAGTGCAGCCCGCGCTCCAGCAGGAGCTCGCGCAGATCGTCCAGCGAGGCGCCCTCGTCCACGCACGTGACCTCGGCGGTCATGATCTGCGCGATTCCCTGATCCACTCGCTGCGACTCTCTTCGCCACCCCGCCGGTTCATCGCCGCGGCGACGGGTTCTCATCGAGAAGGCTCTCATGATGTCTCATCGCCCGCCAAAACTGGACCCCGGTTCGCGCCTCTTTCCGGGATCGCCGCCCGGCACCGATACCCGGCACCGATACCCGGCACCGCCACCTGGCACCGACATCGGCACCACCATCAGCGACGATGCCGGCACCGATATCGGCCCCATCCCGTCGGCGATTTCGGCAGAGCCGCCGCCACCGCGGAGTCGCGCTCCTGGTCCCACCCCGACCATCCAGGCTCATCAAGTTGCGTGCCACCGGGGCGCCGTGCGATCGAGCAGTTGGCATGCATCGGATGACCGACTGCTACCGATCCGAAGCATCCGCGCGCCCGCGAGTCACTTCGATGAAACACGGCGGAGGCGAGCGTAAGTCGGGCCACCACTGACTCTCGACGCGTCTCCGCTTTCCTGGGTGCTCCTCTGTGGTCGCTCCTCACCTCTGGCATGACCCCGAGCGCCCGTCGTAGGGTCCGGCATGGTCG
The DNA here is from genome assembly GCA_035262925.1 of Kofleriaceae bacterium. GTDB lineage: Bacteria > Myxococcota_A > Polyangia > Haliangiales > Haliangiaceae > DATFRY01. The sequence goes on from DATFRY010000543.1 coordinate 7,787, forward strand.
CCTCCGCGCGCGTCCTGGACGAGTGGCGACGCCGGGTGGAGGCCGAGTACCGCTCCGCCGCGTTCACGCAGCACCTGACGCTGTGGCTCACCCACGTGGCGGCGTCGCCCGACCTCATCCGCGAGGGGCTGCGCATCGCCGACGACGAGCTCACCCACTCGGAGCTGAGCTACGACGTCTACGGCGCCGCCGGCGGGCTCGAGCCGCCCACGATCGACCTCGACCGCCTCGCGCTGCCGATCCGCGGCGACTCGCTCGACATCGATGTCGTCTGCGTGACGGCCGAGCTCTTCTGCCTGGGCGAGACCGTGGCGGTCGCCCTGTTCAGCCACCTCCACCAGATGGCGTCGCAGCCGGCGGCGCGCCGCGCGCTCGAGCGCATCCTGCGCGACGAGGTGCGCCACCGCGACTTCGGCTGGACCCTGCTCGAGTGGCTGCTCGAGACCGACGCGCACGGCCATCGCCGCCGCGCCGTCGAGCTGGAGCTGCCCGCCATGTTCGCACGACTCGAGCGCACCTACGGCGAGGTCGGGGCGCCGTCCGCCCCGGAGCGGCCGCCCACCGACCAGGAGCGCGAGTGGGGCCTGGCCCCGGCCAGCGACTACGCCGGCATCCTGCGCCGCACCGTCGAGCGCGACTACCTGCCCCGCTTCGGCCGGCTCGGGCTGGAGGCGGCCGCCGCGTGGCGCACGCGCGCTTGAGTTGAGTCGCCCGCGGGTTTCGCCGATGATGCGCGGGCCATGCGCATCCTCATCACCGGGGCCGGCGGCCAGATCGGCGGCGATCTGATCCACGCCTTCCAGCGCCGCGGCCACGACGTGATCGCCACCGACGTGGCGGTCCGCCCCGACCGCGTGCCACCGTCGGCGAAGGTCGCCTGGCATCACCTGGACGTCACCGATGCCAGCGCGGTGCTCGCGCTCATGCGCCAGGTCGTGCCCGACCGCGTCTTCCACCTGGCCGCGGTCCTGAGCGCGCGCGGCGAGGAGATCCCGCAGACGACCTACCGGGTGAACGAGCTCGGCACCTACAACGTGCTGGAGGCCTGCCGCGAGTCCGGCGTCGGCCAGCTGGTCTTCACCTCCAGCATCGCGGTGTTCGGGCCCGACACCCACACCGAGACGCCGACCGCCGACGAGGCGCCGCGCCACCCGACCACGATGTACGGGGTCAACAAGGCGTCGGGCGAGCTGCTCGGCTCCTACTATCACAGGCGCTACGGCTTCGACTTCCGCGCGGTGCGCTTCCCCGGCCTCATCAGCGCGGCCCTGCCCGGCGGCGGCACCAGCGACTACGCCCTCTTCATGTACGTCGACGCGGTCCGCATCGGCGCCTACGAGGCGTTCTGCCGGCCCGACACCGTCATCCCGCTCATGTACATGCCGGACGCGCTGCGCGCGCTGGTCGAGCTGTCCGACGCCGACACGGCGCGGCTGAGCCGCCGGGTCTACAACATCGCGGCGTTCAGCCCGCGCGCCGACGAGATCGCGGCCAGCGTGAGCCGGCGCGTGCCGCGGGCCAAGATCACCTTCCGGCCCGATGCGCGGCGCCAGGCCATCCTCGACTCGTGGCCGCGCGTGCTCGATGACTCCAACGCGCGGCGCGACTGGGGCTGGGTGCCGGAGTTCGACCTGGAGCAGATGTCGGACGACCTGGTGCCGCGCATCCGCGAGATGCTGGGCACCGGCGGCAACGACAGCGACCACAACCACAACGACGGCCAGGGCAAAGGCAAGTAGAGGGAGCCATGTTCGAGCAAGCCAGATCGCACTATGCGGCCATCCTCGACGAGATCCGCCAGAGCGGCCTGTGGAAGGACGAGCGCATCATCGAGTCGCCGCAGGCGGCCGAGATCCGCGTCGGCGGGCGCACCGTCATCAACTTCTGCGCCAACAACTACCTCGGCCTGTCCAGCCACCCGGCCGTGATCGCGGCCGCGCGCGCGTCGCTCGACGAGCGCGGCTACGGCCTGTCGAGCGTGCGCTTCATCTGCGGCACGCAGGACCGGCACAAGGAGCTGGAGGCGGCGCTGGCCGGCTTCGTCGGCACCGACGACGCCATCCTGTACGGCTCCTGCTTCGACGCCAACGGGGGCCTGTTCGAGACCCTGCTGGGCGAGGAGGACGCGGTCCTGTCCGACGCGCTCAACCACGCGTCGGTGATCGACGGCGTGCGCCTGTGCAAGGCCGCGCGCCACCGCTTCGACCACGACGACCTCGATCAGCTCGAGGACCAGCTCAAAGCGACGCAGAAGGCGCGCGTGCGCCTCATCGCCACCGACGGCGTCTTCAGCATGGACGGCGACGTGGCGAGGCTCGACGCCATCTGCGACCTGGCCGAGCGGTACGGCGCGCTGGTCATGGTCGACGACAGCCACGCGACCGGCTTCATGGGCGCGACCGGGCGCGGCACCCACGAGCACCGCGGCGTCACGGGCCGCATCGACATCATCACGTCGACCCTGGGCAAGGCGCTGGGCGGCGCCTCGGGCGGCTTCACCGCCGCGCGCCGCGAGATCGTCGATCTGCTCCGCAACCGCAGCCGGCCCTACCTCTTCTCCAACACCCTGGCGCCGCCCATCGTGGCGGGCAGCCTGGCGGTCCTGTCGCTGCTCTCGGGCTCGACCGAGCTCCGCGACCGGCTCGAGGCCAGCACCCGGCGCTTCCGCCGCGCCATGACCGACGCCGGCTTCGCCATCCGGCCGGGGGTCCACCCGATCGTCCCCATCATGCTCGGGGACGCGAAGCTCGCGGTCGACTTCGCGCGCGCGCTCCTCGACCACGGCATCTACGTGATCGGCTTCTCCTACCCGGTGGTGCCCAAGGGGCAGGCCCGCATCCGCGTGCAGCTGTCGGCCGCCCACACCACCGACGAGATCGACCGGGCCGTCGCCGCCTTCGTCGAGGTGCGGGACCGCCTCATGCCGGGGAAGTAGCCCGCCGCGGGCGACCGCCAGCGATTGCAAGGCAGCCCGGCGGGCCTCTCGCGATCGAGCGTGCTAAAAGGCGAGCCATGTCTCGCTCCACGCACCTCCCGGTCACCGCCGTTTCCGCCGTTTCCGCCGTTTCCGTGGTCTCCACGGCCTGCGCGGCCGTCCTGGCGCTCTCGGCGTGCGCGACCCCGAAGACGCCCGGGGGCGCGCCCGCCGGCGCGGCCGCCGCGGCCGCGTCGGGCACCGCCGCACCGGGCGCGGCCGCGACCAGCCCCGGCGCGCCCAGGCAGGTCACCAGCATCGAGGGCATCACCGAGTACGCCCTCGCCAACGGCATGCACGTCCTCCTGTTCCCGGACGCGAGCAAGGACACCGTCACGGTCAACGTGACCTACCTGGTCGGCTCGCGCCACGAGGGCTACGGCGAGACCGGCATGGCCCACCTGCTCGAGCACATGATGTTCAAGGGCTCGCCGCGCCACCCGAAGGTGTGGGAGGAGCTCAAGCAGCGCGGCGCCTCCAACAACGCGTCGACCTGGTACGACCGCACGAACTACTTCGAGACCCTGCCCGCCGCCGGAGACGGCCTGTCCTGGGCGCTCGAGATGGAGGCGGACCGCATGGTCAACTCCAACATCGCGCAGAAGGACCTGTCGGCCGAGTTCTCGGTCGTGCGCAACGAGTTCGAGCTGGGCGAGAACGACCCCGGAGAGATCCTGTCCGAGCGCATGTGGTCGACGGCGTATCTCTGGCACAACTACGGCAAGTCGACCATCGGCTCGCGCGCCGACATCGAGCGCGTGCCGGCCCCCCGGCTCAAGGCGTTCTACAAGAAGTACTACCGGCCCGACAACGCGATCCTCGTCGTGGCCGGCAAGTTCGACCCGGCGCGCGCGCTCGAGACCATCGGCAAGAGCTTCGGCGCCATCCCGCGGCCCGCCGTCGCGCTGCCGCCCACCTACACGGTCGAGCCGGCCCAGGACGGCGAGCGCGAGGTCACCCTGCGGCGGACCGGCGACGTGCAGATGGTCGGCCTCGTTTACCACGGGCCGGCCGGCTCCGACGAGCAGTTCGCCGCCACCCAGGCCATCGCCGACATCCTCACCTCCGAGCCGTCGGGGCGCCTGTACAAGGCGCTGGTCAAGACCGGGATGGCGGCCGAGGTGTCGGCCCAGACGCTCTCGCTCCACGACCCCGGCGTCCTCGAGCTCAACGCCAAGGTGCGCGCCGACAAGTCGGCCGAGCGCGTGCGCGACAAGATGATCTCGATCGTCGAGGGCCTGGCCACCAGCAAGGTGACCGACGAGGAGGTGGCCCGCTTCCGCGCCAAGTACCGCCGCGCGTTCAAGCTCTCCTTCACCAACAGCCAGCGGGTGGCGACCCAGCTGTCGGAGGCGATGGCCACCGGTGACTGGCGGCTCCTGTTCCTGCAGCGCGATCAGGTCGACCAGCTCACGGCCGACAAGGTGCGCAAGGTCGCGGCCACCTATCTCATGTCGTCCAACCGGACGCTCGGCATGTTCCTGCCCACCAAGCAGCCCGCGCGCGCGCCGCTGGTCGAGGCGCCCGACGTCGTGGCGCTGCTCAGGGACTACAAGGGCGGCAAGGCCGTCTCCGAGGGCGAGGCGTTCGAGGCGACGGTCGCCAACATCGAGAAGCGGACGGTGCGCGCGACGCTGAAGTCGGGCCTGAAGGTGGCACTCCTGGCCAAGGAGACGCGCGGCGACGTGGTCCACGCCCGCCTGACCGTCCGCTACGGCACCGAGAAGGACCTGACCGGCAAGCGGGTGGCGGCGGACTTCCTGGGCGACCTCATGCGGCGCGGCACCCGCAAGCACGACTTCCAGCAGCTCAAGGACGAGTGGGACCGGCTGGAGGCGCAGGTCGTCTTCAACTCCGAGCCCGGCGAGCTCACCGTCGACATCGCGACCACGCACGACAGCCTGCCCGAGGTGCTCGCCCTGGTCGACGAGGTGCTGCGCACGCCGAGCTTCCCGGGCGACCAGTTCGCGGTCGCGGTCAAGGAGCGGCTGGCCCAGATCGAGGAGCAGAGCGCGCGGCCCGAGTCGCAGTCGTTCAATGCGTTCCAGCGCGCCGTCGCGCCCTACCCGGTCAACCACCCGTCCTACGTGCCGACCTTCGCCGAGCAGATCGCCGGCACCAAGGCCCTCACCCTGGCCCAGGTCAAGCGCCTGCACGGCTGGCTGGGCATGAGCAACGCCACCTTCACCATCGTCGGCGACTTCGATCCGGCGGCGGTGCGGCCGTGGCTGGAGAGCGGATGGGGCAGCTGGAAGTCGACCCATCCGTTCGAGCGCATCGCCGCCCACTACGTGCAGACCAAGCCGGGCGAGCTCTTCGTCGACACGCCCGACAAGGAGAACGCGCTCATCGTCATGGGCTACGCCGTGCCGATGCGCGACGACAACCCCGACTACCCGACGATGACGGCGGCCAACTACGTCCTCGGCGGTGGGGGCTTCGTCTCGCGCCTGCTCACCCGGCTGCGCCAGAAGGACGGCCTGTCCTACGGGGCGTTCTCGTTCTACCAGGCCAGCGCGCTCGACGAGTGGGCGGTGCTCGGCGCCGGCGCCATCCTCGCGCCGCAGAACGCGGCCAAGGGCATGACCGCCGCGCTCGAGGAGTTCGATCGCCTGACCAGCCAGGGGGTCCCGGCCGACGAGCTCACCGCCGCCAAGCAGGGCATGGCCAAGGACTGGTCGCGCTCGCTGGCCGACGACGGCTTCGTCCTCGGCCGCCTGCACGACGGCCTGTTCGTCGGCCGCACCATGGACTTCTACGGCAAGCAGGAGGACGCGGTGCAGGCGCTCGAGCCGGACCAGGTGAACGCGGTCATCAAGAAGTACTTCAAGCGGGCCGACATCTACCGCGTCACCGGCGGCGACAAGAAGAAGGCCGGCGGCTGAGGCGGGGCGGCCGAGCGAAGCCGTCTGCTTCCGGGTACGTAGGGCAGATATACCAGTCAATCACCGTACAATCTTCGTTTCGTATGCTATTCCCTGGTGGACATTAGGGTTATTAGTATACTGATTCATGGGAGAACTACCCATGAATCGCCTCGAAGAGCTCGAAGCGCAGAGCGTCTACATCCTGCGTGAGGCCTACAAGCACTTCCGCAGCCTCTGCATGCTCTGGTCGATCGGCAAGGACTCGACCGTCATGCTGTGGCTGACGCGGAAGGCGTTCTTCGGCCACGTGCCCTTCCCGCTGGTCCACATCGACACCTCGTACAAGATCCCGTCGATGGTCGCGTACCGCGACAAGCTGGCCCGCGAGTGGAAGCTGCAGATGGTGGTGGGGCAGAACCGCCAGGCGCTGGCCGAGGGCATGAACCACACGCGCGGCCGGCTGGTCTGCTGCGGCGCGCTCAAGACCGAGGCGCTCAAGCACACCCTCGACGGCTCGTGGCCGCGCATGCGCATGGGGCCCGACGGCGAGTACCACGAGGAGCGCGATGGCGAGCCCTTCACGGGCGTCATCGTGGGCGCGCGCGCCGACGAGGAGGGCAGCCGGTCCAAGGAGCGCTACTTCTCGCCGCGCGACCAGAACAGCGACTGGGCGATCGCCGATCAGCCGCCCGAGCTGTGGAATCAGTTCAAGACCGACTTCGCGCCGGGCACGCACGTGCGCGTCCACCCGCTGCTCGACTGGACCGAGATCAACATCTGGGAGTACATCGAGCGCGAGCGGGTCCCGATCATCGACCTCTACTTCGACAAGGGGAGCGGGCGGCGCTACCGCTCGCTCGGCTGCGAGCCGTGCACCGGCTCGGTCCGGTCGACCGCGTGCACGCCGGGGCAGATCATCACCGAGCTCAGGCGGACGAACATCCCGGAGCGGGCCGGGCGCGCGCAGGACCAGGAGGACACGTACGCGATGGAGAAGCTCCGTCGCGAGGGGTACATGTGACGGCGCCGGAGCGCACGGCCGACTCGATCGGCCGCGACACCATGAACGTGGTCATCGTCGGCCACGTCGATCACGGGAAGTCGACCCTGGTCGGGCGGCTGCTCGCCGACACCGGCACGCTGGGCGAGGGCAAGCTGGAGAAGGTGCAGGAGACCTGCCGGCGCCAGGGCAAGCAGTTCGAGTACGCCTTCCTGCTCGACGCGCTGGAGGAGGAGCAGGGCCAGGGCATCACCATCGACGCCGCCCGCGTCTTCTTCCGCACCTCGCTGCGCGACTACATCATCATCGACGCGCCCGGGCACATCGAGTTCCTGAAGAACATGGTGACCGGCGCGGCGCGCGCCGAGGCCGCGGTCCTCCTCATCGACGCCAACGAGGGCGTGCGCGAGAACAGCCGGCGGCACGGCTATCTCCTCTCGATGCTCGGCATCCGCCAGGTGGTGGTCGCGGTCAACAAGATCGATCTGGTCGGCTGGGACCGCGGCGTGTTCGACCGCATCCAGGCCGAGTACCGCGCGTTCCTGGCCGACGTCGGCATCGCGCCGCGCGAGTTCATCCCCATCTCGGCGCGCGAGGGGGCCCAGGTGGCCGAGCGCAGCGCGCGGCTGTCCTGGTACGACGGACCGACCGTGCTGGAGGCGCTCGACCGGCTGGGCAAGCAGGCCCCCAGCCGCGACCTGCCCCTGCGCCTGCCGGTGCAGGACGTCTACAAGTTCAACGAGGGCGGCGACGACCGGCGCATCATCGCCGGGCGGGTGGAGACCGGGCGGGTCGCGGTCGGCGAGCGCCTGGTGTTCCTGCCATCCGGCAAGGCGGCCACGGTGCGCAGCATCGAGGCGTTCAGCGCGCCGCCGCAGGACGAGGCCAGCGCCGGCGAGTCGATCGGCATCACCCTCGACGAGCAGATCTACGTGTCGCGCGGCGAGGTCGCGTGTCGGCCGGACGCGCTGCCGTCGGTGTCGACCAAGATGCGGGTCAACCTCTTCTGGCTCGGGCGCGAGCCGATGAGCCCGGGGCGGCGCTACCGGCTCAAGCTGGGCACGGCGGCCACCGAGGTCACCATCGATCGGATCCACCGGGTGCTGGACGCCAGCAACCTGGACTCGTCGGAGGCCAAGCAGGAGGTGGGCCGCCACGACGTGGCCGACCTGGTCCTGCGCACCCGCCAGCCGGTCGCGTTCGACGCCGCCGCCGACCTCGAGCAGACCGGGCGCTTCGTGATCGTGGACGGCTACGACATCGCCGGCGGCGGCATCGTGCGCGAGCTGGTGCCCGACAACCTGAGCCAGCGCCGGCTGGAGAGCCGCCTGCGCGACCGCGACTGGGTGCGCGGCGACGTCGGCACCGACCGGCGCGCCGAGCTCGCGGGTCACCCGGCCAGCATGATCATGATGACCGGCGCGGCCGGCAGCGGAAAGATGACCGTCGCCCGCGCGCTGGAGCGCCGCCTGGTCGAGTCGGGCCACCGCGCCTATCTCCTCAACGGCAAGAACCTCGTCCTCGGCGTGGACGCCGACATCGACTTCGACGACGTGGAGGAGCTGGTGCGCCGCTTCGGCGAGGTCGGGCACCTCCTGCTCGACGCCGGGCTCATCGTGGTGTCGACCACGAACTTCATCGGCGTTCGCGACCACCAGGCCATCGTCACCCAGGTCTCGCCCTTCCCGACGTTCGTGGTCCACCTGGGCCCCGAGGCGGAGGGCATGCCCGAGGCGACCGACCTGCGCGTCGATCCGGAGCCCGACACCGAGTGGATCGTCGGCGTCATCCTGGGCGAGCTGGCGGCGCGGCGGCGGCTGCGCGCCGGCTTCCAGCGGGCCGGCTGAGGCGAGGCGAGGCGTGGCGACGAACGCGGCCGACCCTGCGTTTCCGCGCCTCGACGCGGCGCGGGCGGCGGCGCTGGCCGCCCTCATCGCGCCGTCCCTGCGGCGCGAGTACCCGGCGGGCATCCTGCACGTCCTCCTGAGCGAGCGCGACGCGCGGCCGCCGCGCCTCCTGACGCCGATGTTCTACGGCTGCTTCGACTGGCACTCGGCCGTGCACAGCCACTGGGCGCTGGTGCGCCTCTCGCGCGCGCATCCCGCCGCGCCGTGGGTCGCCGGCGTGCGCGCGGCCCTGGCCGAGAGCTTCACCGCGGAGCGCGCCGCCGGCGAGCTCGCCTACCTCGTGGACCGGCCCGGGTTCGAGCTGCCCTACGGGCTGGCCTGGCTGCTCCAGCTCGACGCGGAGCTGGGCGAGGCCGCCGCGGGCGATGGAGAGATGGCAGGGTGGCGCGCCGTCCTGGCCCCGATCGTCGCGCTCGCCGCGCGGCGCATCGGGGGCTGGCTGGAGGTGATCCGCCACCCGATCCGCGGCGGCGAGCACAGCCAGAGCGCCTTCGCCATGGGGCTGGCCCTCGACTGGGCGCGCGCGACCGATCATCCGCAGGGGGCGGCCCTGGCCGACGTGATCGGCGAGCGGGCCCGCAGCTTCTATCTCGGCGACCGCGACGCGCCGGTGGCCTACGAGCCGTCGGCCCACGACTTCCTGTCGCCCGTCCTGGCCGAGGCGGACCTCATGCGGCGCGTGCTCGACGCGGCCGAGCTGGCCAGCTGGCTGGCCGGCTTCATGCCCGAGGCCGCGCGATGGGAGCCGGTGGTGCCGGTGGATCGCGAGAACGGGAAGCTGGCCCACTTCGACGGCCTGAACCTCAGCCGGGCGTGGATGATGCGCGGGATCGCGCACGCGTTGCCGCCCGATCACCCCCGGCGAGCCGCGCTCCTGTCCGCGGCCGCGCAGCACGCGGCGGCCGGGCTGGAGGGCGTGGAGAGCCGCCACTACGCCGGCACCCACTGGCTGGGCAGCTTCGCGGTCTATCTCCTGACCTTTCGCGGCGCCGGCGAGTAGCGTCGGGCAGCCCGCCGGGGAGCCGGCACGGGGTGACGGCTTGTCCGCCTGCGCGCCCGCGGCCATACTCGCGCGATGAACAGGCGCGTCGTCGTGGGCGTCAGCGCCGGGATCCTGGGCATCGCGGCGCTCCTCTGGGGCCTCCATTCGACGCAATGGGTGATCGGCACCGACTTCGGCATCGAGACGCACGTGGGGCTGCGCGTGATGGAGCAGTGTCAGACCGTGCAGCCGCGGGCCGACGCGCCCGACCAGAAGGTGTGCAGCACCTTCAGCCACGGCGACATCGCGCGCAGCGCGTCCAAGTACGACGGCTTCGACACGTTCAGCCTGGTCTCGCACCTCACGTTCTACACCGGCCTCATCGCGGTCGCGGTCGTGCTGCTGGTCATGCTGCTGGCGCTGCTCGGCCGGTTCCCCAACACCGCCATCGCGCCGTCGACCGTCGCCATCATGCTCAGCACCATGACGCTGCTCCTGACCGGGGCGACGCTGTCCATCAACCCGTGGAAGGAGATCGGGTGGGGGACGGGGTCCTCGAGCTACCTGGCCGGCGTCGGGGCGGCCGCCTGCCTCGCGGCCTCGATCGTGCTCGGCCGGCTGCGCCCGCCGGTGCAGGACTCGTGGTGATGTGAGCGCGAGCGCGGCGGCCCGCTGCCACCGCTGCGGCGCGGAGCTGGCCGCCGGCGACGAGGCGATCGACGTCGACGGGGCCGGCCAGCACCGCCTCGCCAACCGCGGCGGGCTGGTCTTCGACGTGCGCTGCTTCGGCCACGCGCCCGGCTGCGCCGCCGGCGGGCCGGCGACCGACGAGGACACCTGGTTCGCCGGCCACACCTGGCAGCGCGCGTTCTGCCGCCGGTGCGGCGTCCACGCCGGCTGGCTGTTTCGCGGCGTGACGCGCGTCTTCTTCGCGCTCGTCGCGGCCCCCGCCCCGGCCCGCGGATCGGGCGGACGCCGCTGACAGGTCAGAGATCGGCGAGCAGCGATAGCAGCCGGTCGACCTCGTCGGCGGTGTTGTAGTGGAGCAGGCTGACGCGCACCATGCCGTCCGGCTCGCGCCCGAGCGCGCGCGACACCTCGTAGGCGAAGTAGTTGCCGTGCCACGCGAAGACGCCATGGTCGGCGAGGAATGTCGCCACCTCGGCGGGCTTGAGCCGCGCGTGCGTGAACGACACCGTGGGCGCGCGCTCGGCCGCGCGCACCGGATCGGCCAGGCCCCACACCCGGATGGCGGGCAGGCCGGCCAGCCCGGCCAGGAGCCTCCGACACAGCGCCTGCTCGTGGCGCTCGATGCGGCGATAGGCGGCCTCGAGGGCGCCGCGGCGGGGAGACGCCGAGCCGGCGCCCGCCGCGCTGAGCCCGAGCGCGGCCAGGTAGTCCACCGCCGCCGTCACGCCGGCGATCCCCTCGTGGTTGAGCGTGCCGAACATCCAGCTGTGGGGCAGCCGCTCGCCGGCCGGGCGCACCTGATAGAGCGGCAGCGCCTCGAGCAGCTCGCGCCGCCCCCACAGGACGCCCACGTGCGGCCCGAAGAACTTGTACGCCGAGCACACGGTGTAGTCGCAGCCCCACGCGGCCACATCGACCGCGCGATGAGGCGCGCAGTGGACCGCGTCCACCACCACCTCGGCGCCGGCCGCGTGCGCCATCGCGGTGATCTCGGCGACCGGCGGCATCGTGCCGGTCGCGTTGGACGCCGAGGTGAAGGCGACCAGCCGCGTGCGCGGCCCGATCGCGGCCGCCATGTCGCCCATGTCCAGCGAGCAGTCCTCGGGGCGCAGCCGCACCTGCCGCACTGCGACGCCGGCGTCGCGCGCGGCCAGCAGCCACGGCGCCACGTTGGCGTCGTGATCGAGCTGCGTGACCACCACCTCGTCGCCGCTCCGCCACGTGCGGGCCATGGAGCGGCTGAGCGCCAGCAGGAGCGCGGTCGCGCTGGCCCCGAACACGACGCTGTCCGGATCGTCGGCGGCCAGAAAATCGGCCATCGCGCGCCGCCCCTCGGCCAGGATCGCGTCGGTCTCCCGCGACGTGGCGAACGCCCCCTCGGTGTTGGCGTTGTGCGCCGCCATGTAGCCGGCCACCGCGTCGATGACGCGCACCGGGACCTGGCTGCCGGCCGCGCCGTCGAGGTGGACGACCGGCGCCCCCTCGTGGCGGCGCCCGAGCGCCGGGAACTGAGCCCGCACCGCCTCGACGTCGAGGTCGGCGATCTCGTCGACGTCGCTGTCGACGACGCCGCCGCCGGCGCTCCCGCCGGCCACCTCGCCCATCACAGCGCTCCCGCGGCGTCGATGTACGCCTGCATGGCCTCGTCGCGCGACATCCCCTTGCGGGACGACCATGAGTCGTACTTCGCGCGGCCCTTGAAATCGGTCAAGCCCGGGCGCGAGCCGCTCACGTCTCCCGCCGTGGCCTGCTTGTACAGCCCGTAGAGCCGCAACAGCACGTCGTTCGACGGCGCCCTGGGCAGCCCGTTCACCCGCTTCACCGCGGCTTCGAAGTCCTCGACCAGGCCCATGGCGCGCGATGCTACCCCCACCGCGCCGCCCGATCCATCGCCGCCCCGCGCAACGCGCGACTTCCCTGCCGGTCGGCGGGTCGCGGTGTAAGGTCCCGGCCATGGAACCCGCCCAGGCGACCTCGACGGAGTGGATGATCTACGGCGCGAACGGCTACACGGGCGAGCTCATCGCCGCCGAGGCGGTGGCGCGCGGCTGGCGGCCCGTGCTGGCGGGGCGGCGGGAGGAGGCGGTGCGCCCCATCGCGGAGCGGCTGGGATGCCCGTGGCGCGCGTTCGAGCTCGGCGAGGCCGCCGACGTGGCGCGCCAGCTCGAGGGGGTGAAGGCGCTCCTCCACTGCGCGGGCCCGTTCTCGCGCACCAGCCGGCCGGCGGTCGACGGCTGTCTGGCCGCGCACGTGCACTATCTCGACATCACCGGCGAGATCGTCGTGTTCGAGGAGTGCCAGCGGCGCGGCGACGAGGCGCGCGCGGCCGGCTGCGTGCTCCTGCCGGGGGTCGGCTTCGACGTGGTGCCGACCGACTGTCTGGCCGCGTCGCTGGCGCTGCTCCTGCCCGACGCGCACGAGCTCGCCCTCGCGTGGTACGGGATGGGGTCGGCCAGCAAGGGCACGGCCAAGACGATGCTCGAGGGCATCCCGGCCGGCGGCGCGATCCGCAAGGACGGCGTCATCACGCGCGTGCCGCTCGGGTGGAAGACGGCGAACATTCCGTTTCACGACAAGACGCGGCTCGCGGTCACCATCCCGTGGGGCGACGTGTCGACGGCATACCACTCGACCGGCATCCCCAACATCGAGGTGTACCTGGCGCAGCCGCCGCGCCTCATCCGCGCCATGAAGATGGTGCGGCCGTTCCGCAAGCTGATCGGCCTGGGCCCGGTCCAGAACATGCTCGCGCGGCGCATCGAGGCGCGGGTGAAGGGGCCCGATGCCGACGCGCGCGCCTCGGGTCAGTCCGAGATCTGGGGGCGCGCGCGCAGCGCCGCCGGCGCCGAGGTCGAGGGCACGCTCACGACGCCCGAGGGGTATCGCCTCACCGTGCTGACCGCGCTGGCCAGCATCCAGCGCATCATGGCCGGCGGCGTGGCGCCGGGCGCGCACACGCCGTCGACGGCGTTCGGGGCCGGCTTCATCGCCACCATCGAGGGCTGCACCTTGCGCGTGCCGGTCCGCCGCTCGGCCGCCGCTACAGCGCCGGGCCCGCGTCAGGACCCAGCATCGCCCGCCGGATGACCGGCAGCGGCGCGCAGCCGTACGACAGCAGGCGGTCGTGGAAGGCCTTGAGCGAGTACTCGCGGCCGGCGCGCGCCTTCCAGTCCTCGCGCAGCTTCATGATCATCAGCTTGCCCAGCGTGTAGTTGAGGTAGCCGGGGTCGAATGTGCCGCGCACGGCCTGCTGGCGGGCGGTCGGCCTGTCGGCGAACGCCTTGCCCTCGAAGAGCGCCATCGACTCGTCGACCGCCATGCCGCGCGTGTGGAGCCCGATCGCCGACACGAAGCGCACGTCGCGCAGGAGCGCGTTGGTCAGCTGGCCGATCGCCAGCGCCGGGTCGCGGCCGCTGGCGCCCGCCTCGTGCATCATCTCCTCGGCGTAGTGAGCCCAGCCCTCGACCATCGAGTAGGTGCAGAACGAGCGCAGGATGCGCGACGGGTTGCGCTTGCGGTGGAGGTAGTGGAGAAAGTGGCCGGGCCAGACCTCGTGGACCGTGGTGTAGAGGAGGTCGCCGCGCGCGGGGATGTAGTCGCGCTGCTCCTTCTTCGGCCACTTCGGATCCGGCGGGCTGATGTAGTAGAAGGCGGGCAGCGCCTTCTCCTCGAACACGCCCGGCGCGTTCAGGAAGGCGAAGTTCCAGCGCATGAAGGGCGGCGACGGCCGCGGCTCGGCCACGTCCTCGCTCGGGATGGTCACCAGGCCCGCGTCGGCGATGAGCTTGCGCATGGCACCGGCCTGGGCCGTGGCCTCGGCGAGCACCTTGCCGGCCGCCGGCTTGTCCTGCGCGGCGCGCTCCACCACCTTGGCGACGGGGCGCCTGGGATCGATCTGGCGGGCGACCTTCTCGATCGCCGCCAGGTTGCGCTCGAGGTCGGCCTCGCCCACCTTCGCCAGGCGCGCCAGATCGACCGACAGGCCCTCCTTGTCGGCCAGCATGCGCGCGAATCGCTCGCCGCCGAGCGCGAAGTCGTCGGTCGCCTTCGCGACGTGCGCGGTCAGGTAGTCGCGAAATCCCGTGAGCGCGGCCGCGTAGGCCAGGAGCGCCTCGCCCACCTGGGTCGACAGGTCGCTGTCGTCGAGGGTCGCCAGCGCCTCGACCACGTCCTTGTAGGCAAAGTCGACCATGCCGTTGACCTGGAGGAGCGCGGTGTCGATCCAGGTGCGGGGCATGGCCTCGGGCAGGTTGGCCTGGGCCGCCTCGAGGTAGGCCTTGGCGCCGTTGCAGATGCCGATCACCCCGCGCGCCCGCTGGGCCAGCGGCGCGTAGTCGCGCGAGATGTAGTCGGTCAGCTCCAGCGCTTCGATGTAGTAGCGCGGGTTGACCATCGGCCAGCGCGCGACCTGGAGGTCGAACAGCTCGCTGCGGATCGCGTTCAGGACGACGTCGCGCTCGATGGCCGCCTGCGCGTCGAGCTGGCCGGCCGGGAAGGCCTCGAAGGCGGCGCGCTCGCGCTCGAGCCACGCCGCCCGCTCGCCGAGCGCCTTCGCCGACACGTCGGGCAGCTTGCCGTCGTACTGGTGGAAGCCGAGCGAGACGGCGAAGGTGGGCGAGAGCTCGAGGTAGCGCTGGTAGAAGGCGTCCGCCGCGGGACCGAAGCTCGCGCGCGCCGGCGCCGCGCCGCCGCCGCCGCCGGCCGGCGGGCCGCCCGCTCCCGCGCCGCCGCCGCCCCCTCCACAGGCGAGAGCGCCGAGGGTGGCGGCGAGGACCGGGAGCAGTCGCAGTCGCCCGGGCCCGTGGGTGGCGGATCGAGCGGAGGGCATGCGGCGCCCACTCTACACGATAGGATCCGGAGCGTGGAGCCGCTCTGCCCGACGCGCCCGACGCGCCCGACGCGCCCGGAATCGCGCACGGTGCGCCGGGCCGACAGGGCCGGCACCGACGAGGCGAGGGCCGACAAGGCCGGCACCGACGCAGCGGCGCGCGAGCGTCCCGGCCGTGAGAGCGCGACCAGCGGCGGAGGCGATCGCATCCTGGTCTGCGTTCGGTGCGGCCGACCCATCACCACCGCCGGCGAACGCATCGAGGTGGATGGCACGCACGAGCACACCCAGATCAACCCACACGGCTTCATCTGGACGTTTGGCTGCTTCGCGCATGCGCCCGGGTGCGTTCCGGTGGGAGCGCCGAGCCGCGAGTTCGCCTGGTTTGCCGGCACGACCTGGCAGATCGTGCACTGCGGCGGCTGCCGCACGCACCTTGGCTGGCTGTTCACGTCGCCTGACCGGCGCTTTCACGGCCTCATCAGCGACCGGATCGTCGAGCGCGAGGCCGACCGACCTTCGCAGGAGTGACGCGCGCCGCACCGCGCGCGGCGTGGCCCGAGCCGAGCCCGCGCCGTTCGCTCGAAGCGCCTTCGCCTGAAGCGCGGCCGACTGGCGCAAGAGTCGCCGGCTGCGGATCTGGCGGGACAAAGAGGTATGCTAGGCGCGGGTCCACGCCCCCATGGCCGCTCTACCGCCATCCGATCGCCGGGACCGCGATGTCCTGCCGCCGGCCGAGGAACCGCAGCGACCAGCGTCGCCCGAGGCGGCGACGACCTTGGTGCTGCCCGGCCGCTCGTCGACGCTCCTCTTCGAGAACGAGGACAGCACCGCCGCGCTGCCACCCGCAGCGCAAGACGGCGGCGATGATGACGGCGCCACGCGCGACACCGGCGGCGGAGGCCAGGAAAACAGCTCGGCCGAGCGCGCCCCGACCGACCGCGCCGCCCCCCCGGCGCGGCGCGCGTTCGACGGCGGGCACGCCCGCGGCCGACGCGCCACCTCCAGCGCCCACCCGCCCGGCTCGACCTCGTCGTCCGGGTCCGGGCCCGGCGTGGCCGCCATCTCGCTGGCCGACGAGTCGCGCTTCTCGTCCGCCCTGGACGCGCTGCGCCACGACGAGATCCGCCGCAGCAAGCTCCTGGCCCGCTTCGGCCTCCTGATGGGCGCCGCGGTGGCGGTGGCGCTCCTCTTCCTGCCCGGCGACTGGGCGATGAAGCGCTTCACCTTCGGCGCGATCGCGGTCGCCTCGATCGGAAATCTATGGCTGTACTACCTGTCGTCGCGGGTCGATCGCTTCGTCGGCCGCTACCTGGCCATCGTGTGGGTCATGAACTCGGTCGCGGTCTCGGCCGGGGTCCTCTACTTCGGCATCTTCTCGGCCGGCTCGATCGTGGTCCTGCTCGGCATCTACTTCCTCGCGCTCGGGGAGAGCCTGTGCCTCGCGGTAATCGTTTACCTCGCCTGTGCCGGGATCCAGGGCGCGTGGGCCGCCCTCATCATCTTCGGCGTGGTCCAGGATCCTGGCCTGGTCCACAGTAACGACCTCAGCCGCGACGTGCTCCTCCTCCTCGAGGGCCTGATCCAGCTGGTCCTGATCGCCGCCTTCGTGATGGCGCGCGCGTCGCGCCGCGCCACGCTGTCCGCGGTCACCGACTACGAGCGCGTGGTGCGCGCGCTGGCCCAGCGCGAGGCGCTCCTGACCGAGGCGCGACAGGACCTGGAGCGCGCGCTCCAGCTCGGCGGGGTCGGCCGCTTCACCGGCCAGACCCTGGGCTCGTTCCGGCTGGGCCCGATCCTCGGCCGCGGCTCGATGGGCGAGGTCTACGAGGCGGTGCGGGTCTCGACCGGCGAGCCGGCCGCCGTCAAGCTCCTCCAGCCGGCCAGCATGGGCAACCCGTCCTACCTGATGCGCTTCCTGCGCGAGGTCGAGGTGGCCGCCACCGTCGACGTCGAGCACGTGGTGCGCGTGCTCGAGATCGGCAACGCATCGGCGCCGGTGCCGTACCTGGCCATGGAGCGGCTGCGCGGCCAGGACCTGGCCCAGATCCTCCGCGAGGAGCGCCGCCTCAAGAGCGCGCAGGTCGTCGAGCTGGTCGATCAGGCCGGCCGCGGCATCACGGCGGCGGCGGAGGCCGGCGTCGTGCACCGCGACCTCAAGCCGCAGAACCTGTTCTTCGCCGAGCAGCCGGCCGGTCGGCCGATCTGGAAGATCCTCGACTTCGGCGTGTCGAAGCTGCTGGGCGAGCGCGGCACCCTCACCCAGGGCCAGGTCGTCGGCACGCCGGTCTACATGGCGCCGGAGCAGGCGCAGGGCCTCGACGTCGATCAGCGCGCCGATCTCTATGCGCTGGCCGCCATCGCCTACCGCTGCGTCACCGGCCACCTCCCGTTCCGCGGCAAGGACGTGCCGAGCATCATGTACCATGTGGTGTACAAGATGCCGACCCGGCCGAGCGCGCTCTGCGACGTGCACGACGACGTCGACCACGCCCTGCAGATCGCCATGGCCAAGAGCCCTGCCGATCGCTTCCCGAGCGCGCACCACCTGGCCCGTGCCATCGACGACGCGCTGCACGGCCGGCTGTCGGAGGAGCTGCGCGCGCGCGCCCGCGATCTGGCCCGCGCCCACCCCTGGCGCGGCGCACCGTGACGGCGGGGCGCCGCTGACATGCCGGTCTTCCGACTGGGAGCGCGGCTGGCGTTTCCGCCCCCGGAGATGGCCGACGAGTCGGGCCTCCTGGCGGTGGGCGGCGATCTCTCGCCCCGCCGTCTCCTGCTCGCCTACTCGCTCGGCATCTTCCCGTGGTACAGCGAGGAGCTGCCGATCCTGTGGCACTCGCCCGATCCGCGCATGGTGCTGCAGGCGTCGCGGATCGCGGTGTCGCGCAGCCTGCGCAAGGAGATGCGGCGCGGGCGCTTCGAGGTGCGGCTCGACACCGCCTTCGCCGAGGTCATCCGCGCGTGCGCGCTGACGCCGCGCCCCGACCAGAACGGCACCTGGATCACCGACGAGATGCTCGACGCGTACATCGAGCTCCACCGGCTCGGCTACGCGCACTCGGCCGAGGCCTGGCTGGACGGCGAGCTGGCCGGCGGCCTCTACGGGGTCAGCCTGGGCGGCGTCTTCTTCGGCGAGTCGATGTTCGCGCGCGCCAGCGACGCGTCGAAGGTGGCGTTCGTCGCGCTGGTGGAGCAGCTCGGGCGGTGGGGCATCGACCTCATCGACTGCCAGGTCCACACCGAGCACCTCGCCCGCTTCGGGGCCGAGGAGTGGCCGCGCCGCCGCTTCCTGGACGCGCTGGCGGTGGCGCTCGAGCCGACCACTCGCCACGGGCCGTGGCGCTTCGACGCCGACTCCGACGCCGGGCCGGGCGCCCGGCCGGGCGCCGACGCGGAGCCGGGCGCCGAAAAAAAATGACGGGCCCCGGAGGGCCCGTCTCCACCTTCCACCGCCTCGCGGTGGCCGCGTTCAGGTCGCGTTCAGCCCGCGATCAGCACTCGCCGTTCCGGTAGGCGCGCAGCACCTCGTCGCGCACTTCCTGCTGCGACAGCACGCGGTCGCGGTTGACGTCGATCAGGCGGAAGCGGGGAGCCAGGGCCGAGAAGCCGACCTCGTAGGCGCTCAGCGCGCGGTCGCCGTTGCGGTCGAGCGTCTTGAACAGGCGGAGCGAGTCGATGAGCCTGTCCATCCCGCGCCACTCGACACCGATGAGCCGGCCGTCGCGATTGCTGTCGAACAGGTAGGCCAGCTGGCCGAACCGCGCCACCTCGTCCGAGGCGAGGTCGCCGTAGACGCCCGTGCCCGCCATGTAGACCCAGAAAGCCCTGCGCTCGGCGGCGTCGATGAT
>DATFRY010000544.1:0-5377 GCA_035262925.1 Kofleriaceae bacterium
CCGTGGCAGCACGCCGCGAAGGAAACCTCTGGATCGCGATTCATGGCCGGCCGATCCGGCGCTCCCCGGCGGAGGTGCATCGACCGTGCCGCGGGCACCTCCTGGCACGCGCGCTGCACCGACAGGATGGCAGGAGGAACACATGAGGATCGATCGCATACTGGCGCTGGTTCTCGCTGCTTCCCCCGCTGGCCTGCTCGCCGTGCAGAGCGGCTGCGCCGGCACGGTGAGCGGCGGCCTGTACACACCTGACACGAGCGAGGCGGTGGTGGTGGATGAGTCGCCGCCTGCGCCGCGCGAGACCATCGTCTACCACCGCCCGGGCTATGTGTGGATCACGGGCCGATGGGTGCACGGCGACGGCGGGTGGCGATGGCGGCGGGGCTACTGGGTACGCGAGCGCCCGAACTACGTCTTCGTCCAGGGCTACTGGGGCAGCGACCGCGGTCGCCACGTCTGGCACCCAGGCCACTGGTCGGAGCGGCGCCACGGCTACACCTGGGTCGAGGGGCGCTGGACGCATCGCGACGGGCGCGCCGTCTGGCGCGGAGGCTACTGGAGCCGCCCGGTGGTCGAGCCGCGCGCGCGCGTGCGCGTGTATCGCAGCGCACCGAGCGCCGCGGTGCCAGTCCCCAGCGACAGGGAATGGCGCCGCCGCCAGGGCGTCAGCGAGCGCGAGTTCGACCGCAGGCAGGACGCGCGCGAGCGCGCCTTCGAGCGCCGCGTCGATCGCAGCGACATGAGCCCGGCGAAGGAGCGGCAGGCGAGGAGGGAGTTCGACCGGCAGCAGGATCGCCGCGAGAAGCGGTTCGGAGCCGAGCAGAACCGCAAGGAGAGGCGCCACAACGCCAGCAAGAGGAGAGAGGCGGCCGTGGAGGAGAGACGGGACTGAAGAGCGCCGACCGGGCGTTGAAGCGCGGAGGGAGCCCCGAGCGGGCTCCCTTTTTTTCTTTCGGCAGCGCGCCGGCGCGACAGCGGGCGCCGCCTACTGGATGGCCCCGATTCGCTGCCAGCGGATCCCCTCCACCGGCGCGCCGATCGACCACCAGATGCCGAACGCCTTGCCGACGATGTTCTCCACCGGCACCGGGCCCCAGACGCGCGAGTCGGCCGATGTGCCGCGGTTGTCGCCCATGACGAAGACGTGGCCGGCCGGCACCACGTAGTGCCGGTAGGGCGCGCACGCGCCCGGCGGCGCGCCGCCGGCGCCCTCGATGCGGCCCAGGTCGCGGCCCCGGCCCGCCTCGCCGTCGCCGTAGGCGCTGCAGTCGGGCCGGACGTCCTCGGGGAAGTCGTGGGCCCCGCGGTCGGCGGCCGCCGCCTCGCCGGCCGCCGCGCCGGGCGGGAGGAAGATCTCGTACGAGCGCCCGCCCTGGTTCTCGGCGTGGCGGCTGGCCGACTGCTCGCGCCAGCCCTGCTCCTCGAGGCTCCAGTAGGCGGTCCGCGCCTCGACCTGGTGGTGCGGCAGCGGCTTGCCGTCGACGTAGAGGACGTCGCAGCGCACCTCGACCGTGTCGCCGCCGAGGGCGACCACGCGGTTGATGAGCGTGCTCTGCACGTCGCACGGGTGAGTGAACACCACGATGTCGGAGCGCTGGATGTCGCCCATCTCGTAGGCGAGCTTGTTGACGTAGAGATAGTCGCCGGCGGTCAGGGTCGGCGACATCCCGGTCGACGCGATCTGGAACGGCTCCAGGTAGAAGCGCCCGGCCAGGAACGTGATGATCGCGATCCCGCCCAGGCAGGCCAGGATGCCGAGCACCAGCTGGTTGCCGGTCGGCGCCATGTAGTAGCGCGCGAACGCCGCGTCGATCGCCGACAGGAGGCGCGGGCCGATCAGCACCGCCAGGATGATGGGTGGCGTGAGCGGGATGACGAGCGGGCCGCCCAGCGCGCAGATCACCGTCAGCAGGATCCAGAACGCGCCGCGCGCGAAGCGGCCGAGCACGAAGTGGCCCACCCCCGGCCAGATGAGGACGTTGATGAGCACCGCCAGCAGGCGGAGCCAGCGCGGAGGGGGCTCGGCGCGGTACGGGTCGACCTCGAATCGCATGTCAGAGGATCGCCAGTTCATCGGCTCTCCACTCCAGGCTGAGGTGGAATGGCTACCTCTCGATCTTCTCGAGGAAGCTGGCCTTGAGCAGCTTCTCGCCGAAGCCGGGGAAGAAGGCGCCGACCGTGTCGCCCTGGATCAGGACGACCTCGCCCTCGCCCCAGGTCTGGTGGCGGACCACGTCCCCCTTGTCGAACGGACTGCCGCTCGGCCGCCGCCGGCGGCGCTCGACCTTGAGCGGCTGCGTCGAGCTGCGCCGGGCGCGCTGCCGGGCCAGCTCCTTGACCAGATGCGGCCCCGATTCCTCGTGCGGGTCGGTCGGTTCGCCCAGGCGACGGACCTCCGGCGCGCGATCGGCCCGCTCGCGCGCCGCGCGCTTGCAGTTGTCGCACAGCCCGCAGGCCTCGGCCGCGTCCTCGGCGTAGCCGAAGTAGGTGAGCAGGAGGCGGGTCCGGCACAGATGCGACTGCGCGTAGCGCAGCATCGACTGCAGGCGCGCGCGGTCCTGGGCCCGCTTCTGCTCGTAGCGGTGAGCGGCGCGCGCCAGCTCGTCGAGCTGAGGAGGCTCGGCGCTGAGCGGGGCGAACGAGGCGCCACCGATCTCCTGCGCGAAGCCGGTCTCCTTGAGGAACGACAGCACCACCCGCGTCTTCTTGCCCGGCGCGTCGGCCGCCTCGGCGATCGCGCGCAGGGACTGCGGCTCTCCGCTCTGCTTGTGGAGCGCGACGAGCGCATCGGCCACCGACTTGGTCTGCTCCGGTGTGGGGTAGCGCCCGCCCAGGAAGAAGCTCTGGATGCGCTTGTCCTCCGGCTGGTAGAGCAGCACGCAGTGGGCCGGCATCCCGTCGCGGCCGGCGCGCCCCGCCTCCTGGTAGTAGGACTCGAGCGACCCGGGGAAGTTGTAGTGGATGACGAAGCGCAGGTCCTGCTTGTCCACCCCGAGGCCGAACGCGTTGGTCGCCACCATGATGCGCGGCTCGCCGCGGTCCATGAACGCGGTCTGCACCTCGTCGCGCTCGCGCGCGCGCATGCGACCGTGATAGCGCCCGCACTCGATGTCGCTGTCGGCCAGGAAGTCGGCCAGCGCATCCACCGTCTTGACCGTGGCGGCGTAGATGATGCCGCAGCCCTTCTGGCGGGCGAGCATGCGCAGCAGCATCGCCTGCTTCTTGCGCTCGCCCCGCGCGGTCAGCACGTGGTAGCAGAGGTTGGGGCGCCGGAGCCCGACGTCGACCACCGACGCGTCCGGGATGCCGAGCTGGGCCAGGATGTCGTCCTTGACCCGGGGCGGCGCGGTCGCGGTCAGCGCGAGGACCGGCGGCCGCCCCATCGCGAGCACGGCGTCGCCCAGCCCGAGGTAGGCCGGGCGGAAGTCGTGCCCCCACTGCGAGATGCAGTGGGCCTCGTCGACCACGAACAGCGCCACCCGGGCGCGCGACAGCGGCTGGCGGAACCCGGGATCGCCCAGGCGCTCGGGGGTGACGTATGCGATGCACGGTCGACCGCAGCTCAGGCGCTCGAGCGCCGCGCTCTCGTCGCGTGGCGACAGGGTCGAGTCCAGGCGCACGACCTCCAGCCCGAGCTCGGCCAGCTTGTCGTGCTGGTCCTTCATGAGCGCGATGAGCGGCGACACGACGAGGGTGATGCCGTCCAGCTGGAGGGCCGGCAGCTGGTAACACAGCGACTTGCCTCCGCCGGTCGGCATGATGGCCAGGCTGTCGACCGCGGCCATGACGTTGCGGATGGTGAGGCTCTGGCCGGGCCGAAACGAGCTGATACCGAACCGTCTCCGGCCCAGCTCCAGCATGCGCTCCTCGACCAGATCGGCATCGACGCTGGCGGGGGAGACGGCCGCATCTAGCTCGATGCCACCGGCCATAGCGCGCAACGATCCCGCAATCGGACCGGTCCCGCAAGAGCGTTCTCCGGCAGGCTGTGCCGCTCGCGAGAGGCGTTGCTTGACCCTGCGTCGCCTGCATGATCTATTGGCGAAACAGGGAGACAACGCGAACGTCATGGCAACACAAGCAGATCGAAAGGCCCGGGTCGCGGTGGTGGGCGCGACGGGCATCACGGGCCAGCAGTTTCTCGCCGCCCTCGCCGATCATCCGCTGTTCCATGTGACGCACCTGGCCGCGTCGGCGCGATCCGCAGGCAAGCGCTACGCCGACGCGATCCGCCAGTCGAGCGGCTCCTCCAGAGGACAGGTGAGCTGGTACGCCGACGGCATGCTCGACCCGCGCATCGGCGCCATCGAGGTGGACGAGGCGGACGCGTTCGACGCCAGCGAGGTCGACCTGGTCTTCTCCTGCATGGAGGCGACGCCGGCGCGCGAGCTCGAGCCCGCCTACGCCAGGTACGCGCCCGTCATCTCGACCGCGTCGGCCTTCCGGATGGAGAGCGACGTGCCGCTGCTCCTGCCCGGCATCAACATGGACCACGTCGCGCTGCTCGAGCGCCAGCGCGAGCGCGGCTGGAAGGGATTCATCGCGCCCAACCCGAACTGCACCGCGGTCGGCCTGGCCATCTCGCTGGCGCCGCTCCACCGCCGGTTCGGCGTGCGCCGCGTCCACATGGTGTCGCTGCAGGCGGTGTCGGGCGCCGGCCGATCGCCCGGCGTCGTCGCGCTCGACATCCTCGACAACATCATCCCCTACATCCCCGGCGAAGAGGACAAGGTCGCGGTCGAGACCCAGAAGATCCTCGGCACGGTCAGCGGCGAGACCATCGCGCCGGCCGACTTCACGGTCAGCTGCACCTGCACCCGGGTGCCGGTCATGGACGGCCACACCGAGGCGGTGCACGTCGAGCTGGCGCGCCCGGCCGAGGAGGAGGAGGTGACCGAGGCCTGGCGCTCGTTCGGCGCCGACTTCGTGTCCCGCGGCTACCCCAGCGCGCCGCGCGCGCTCATCCACGTGCACGACGATCCGTTCCGGCCGCAGGTGAGGCTCGACCGCGATCTGGGCGGCGGGATGACCACCGCGATCGGCCGCCTGCGGCGCGATCCCCACGTCGACAACGGATGGAAGTACATGCTCGTCTCGCACAACACCAAGATGGGCGCGGCGCGCGGATGCATCCTCCTCGCCGAGCACCTCCTGGCCGAGGGCGTGATCTCCTCCACCCGCCGGGGGTGACGCGCAGGCTACCGCGCGGCGGCCGAGCGGTCGCCGCCGGGCGTGCGGCGGAAGCGGCGCAGGGCGGGGGCCACGAGGTCGATCTCGTCCGGGTCGACGATGAGCCCGCGGCAGCCGGTCGCCCCGCAGTTGCACGGCTCGGCGACCTGGGCCGAGAAGCAGTAGTCGTAGGTGATCTCCTCGCCCG
>DATFRY010000545.1:0-25829 GCA_035262925.1 Kofleriaceae bacterium
GGGCACCACCTCGCCCAGGATGAGCGTGATGGGCGTGACCATGACGATGGCCAGGAGCTCGGGGCTGTCGCTCTGCTGGCCGATGAGGTAGAGCGCGACCGTGACCGAGAAGGTCACCGAGCCCAGGTTGTTGCCGAGCAGGGTCGTGGCCAGGAGCATCTGCGGCTTGGCCAGCAGCTCCTCGACCATGCGGGCCCCTCGGTCGCCCTCGGCGGCGCGCTGGCGCAGCCGGGTCCGGTTGGTCGACACCATCGCGATCTCGGAGCCGGAGAAGAAGGCCTCGATGCAGACGCACACGATGCCCACCACGACCACGACGGTGCCGCTGATCATGCGGTGCCCTCCTCCGGCGGCGGCGGGGGCGGGGGCGGAACCATCGCTGCGCTCTCGGCGGCGCGCCGGTGCTCGCGCTCGTCGCGGATGTCGCCGAACAGCTGGGCCAGGAGGTCGTCCATGGTCACCAGGCCGGCCAGCTTGCCGTACTCGTTGACCACCAGCGCCATGTGGATCTTGCGCTGCTTGAACAGGCGAAACAGGCGCTCGAGCGGCGTGGTCTGCGGCACGAACAGCGGCTCGTGCAGGATGCGCGACAGCCGGCGCGGCGCGCCCACGGCCTGGATGAGCAGGTCCTTGGCGTGGAGCACGCCGCGCACGTTGTCCAGGCTCTTCTGGTAGATGGGGACGCGCGAGAAGCCCCTGGCCGCGACCTCCTGGTTCAGGCGGGCGAGCGGGAGGTCGTAGGACAGGGCGAAGACCTGGTCGCGCGGGATCATCGCCTCGGCCACCGTCTTGTCGCCGAACTCGAACACCTTGTGGATGAGCTGGCGCTCGCGCGGGTCGACCTCGCCGGCGGCGCTGCCCGCGTCGACCAGCGCGCGGAACTCGGCCTCGCTGAGCGCGCGCGGGGCCGCGCGCTGGCTGGCGCCGGCCAGCGGGCGCACGAGCAGCGCGGCGATCCCGGACACCACCACGCGCACCGGCGTGACCACCAGCGCGAACAGGCGCAGCGGGTGGGCGGCCACCCGCGCCCAGACGATCTGGTTCTTGAAGGCGATCGTCTTCGGCGTGATCTCGCCGAGCAGGAGGAGGAGCGGCAGCGCGATGGCGGTGGCCAGGATGGCCAGCTCCGCCTCGCTGCGCCCGGGGAACAGCTGCGAGGTGGCGCCGGCCACCGCCGCCGACATGGAGATGTTGACCGACTCGTTGCCGACCAGGATGGTGGCGATGAGCTGGCGCGGGCGCGACAGCATGCGCAGCAGCACCTGATCGGCGCGCCGGCCGCTGCGGGTCAGCTGCTCGCGGTCGACCCGGCGCAGGCCGAACAGCGCCACCTCGGTGCCCGAGAAGAAGATCGAGCAGCACAGGAGGAGGGCGATGATCACGAGCGAGGTGGCCACGCGCTGGTCCCCTCCGCTCCGTCAGGCCGGCGGCGCGTCGGGGACGCCGCGGGTCAGGTAGTCGTAGAGATCCTCGGGAACCGCCGGCAGGGACAGCGTGAAGGTGGAGCCTCCGCCCGGCTGGCTGTGCACCCAGATGCTGCCGCCGTGGGCCTCGACGTAGCTCTTGGCCAGGCTCAGCCCGAGCCCGGTGCCGCTGTACTCGCGGGTGGACGACTGATCGGCCTGAAAGAAGGGCTCGAAGATGCGCGCCTGCGCGAGCGGCGAGATGCCGATGCCGGTGTCGCGCACGCTGACGCGCACGCCGATGCGGCGGGCCAGCTCGTCGGGCATCACCGACGGCGGCGCGGCGACCGGCGCCGGCTGCAGATCGGACGGCGACAGCGGGCCGACCTCGGCCGCCACCACCACGTCTCCCCCGCGCGGCGTGAACTTGATCGCGTTGGCGATGAGGTGCATGAGCACCTGGCGGATGCGGCGCGAATCGGCCAGGACCCGCGGCAGCCGGCCGCCCGACTCGAGGTTGAGCGCGATGGCGCGGCGCTCCGCCTCGCTGGTGAGCGACGCGGCCGCCCGCTCGATGACGTCGACGATCGAGACCGGACGCTGCTCGACGGTGGGCGGACTGGCCTCGAGGCGGGCGAGGTCGAGCATGCTGGAGATGAGGCGCAGCAGGTGATCGGCCTTGCCCAGGATGGTCGTCAGGTACTCGCGCTGCTCGTCGTTGATGGCGCCGGCCATGCCCTCGAGCAGCATCTCGGAGTAGCCGATGACGCTGGTCAGCGGCGTGCGCATCTCGTGCGACACGGTGGCCAGCAGGGTGGACTTGGCGCGCTCCACCTCGCCCATGATCGCCACCGGGTCGAGCTCGATGGGCGGGGGCGTGTTGCCGGAGGACGGGCTGGCCGCGACCGGGCTCGGGGCGGCGCGGCGCGTGTCTCCGCGCCGGATGACCAGCAGGAAGACGCGCTCGATGTGGTGGGCCAGCCGCTCCAGGTCGGCCTGGCCCAGCTCCGGAATCGCCGCGGCCAGCTCGGGGGAGTGTTCGGGCGCCGGATGCGCCGGGTCGGGAGGGCGAAGGCAGGGGCCGATCACGATGTCGAACAGGCGCGCGCCGTCGTAGTAGAGCGGGTGGATGTGGTGATGGCCGAGGGCGGGCGCGTCCACCCCGGGTCCGGCGGCGGCCAGGCGCTCGCCGGTCGGCGACTGGATGACGACGCCGACCCCGAACAGATCGGCATGCGCCGACACGAGCTCGTTCAGATCGTCCGCGTCGAGAGGCGATGCGGGCTCAGGCGGGACGGACGTTCCCGGCGCCGTTGGGCCGCTCACAGACTTTCGACTCTACCATGAACGACGGGGGGTGCTGCTGGGGGCCGGCTCTCGCGCATCGCGGTGGGTGCCGCCGCGCAGCGCGCGGATCGTGAACGCCGCGACGAGGCCCAGGCTGACCAGGAGGACCAGCGCGACCAGGAGCATCGCCGCGCCGCGGAACGGCCGGGTGGCGTCGTGCTCGCCGGGCGCCCTCGCCGCGCGCGCGAGCTCGGCCGCCGGCGGACGCGCGAGCAGCGCGGCCTCGGCCATGCGCCGGATGCGCGCGACGCCGGCCGCCGCGCGCTCGTCCCCTGCCCGCTCGCGCGCCGCCTGTCGGTAGCGCGCGGCCGCGAACGCGAACGCGCCGCTGGCCGCGGCGGCGGCGCGAAACCTCTCGTGCGCAGCATCGTCGTCCCATGAGGAGGCGCATGCCTCCCACGCGGCCGCCACCTCGGGGGACGCGTCGACCGGGTCGCGCTGGTAGTCGTCGAAGCGATCGGCCGAGAGGCCGCAGGCGGGGCAGGAGCCGGCTCCGGCCGCCACGTCGGCGTCGCACTTGGGACAGCGCGCGCTGGCGGCCGACGCGGAGCTCACGGCGGGATGACCTGGCGCAGCGGCACCGGCGTGAACAGGAGCACGAACACGACCGCCATGCCGGCCACCAGCAGGCGGCGGCCGCGCGTGGGCGACGCGCCCTCGACGCGCGGATGGTAGATGCCGCCGGAGATGCGGCGCAGGACGGCGAGGAGGAGCGCCCACACCAGCCACGGCATCGAGGCGAACCCGGCGCGCGTGAGGGAGTCGCCCCACGACCAGCCCTGCGCGCGCGCCTCGACGGTGAGCAGGCACAGCGCGACCGCGCCGATGACGAGCAGCAGGCGGTGCAGCCAGGCGGAGAAGCGCTCGTGGCGGTCGGCGAGGTAGCCCGACGCGATGTGGCCGCCGTCGAGCTGGCCGATCGGGATGAGGTTGATCATGGTGATGAGGAGCCCGACCCACGCGGCGAACGCGATCGGGTGGAGCTGGACGTCGGTGCCGTCGGCCGCGGGCAGGTAGCGGCCGTGGACCAGGAACTTGAGGGCGATGTAGGCGAGCGAGTTGCCCTCGACCACCGCGTCGGGGGACCGGTTGATCTCGACCGGCGACAGCCACAGCCCGATGAGGAGGAGCGGGATGGCGGCGACCAGCCCGGCCAGCGGCCCGGCGGCGCCGACGTCGATGAGCTGATTGCGGTCGCTGATGGGCCGGCGCATGCGGATGACGGCGCCCATCGTGCCGAGCGAGATGAAGGGCGGCAGCGGGATGAAGTAGGGCAGCGAGACGTCGACGTGGTGGCGGCGCGCGACCACGTAGTGGCCCATCTCGTGGCACAGCAGGATGGCCATGAGGGTGCCGGCGAACGCCGCCCCTCCGGCCGGGTCGAACGCGCCGGTGAGCTGCGATCCGGCCACGAAGGTGGTGGCGCAGGTCGCGAGGAAGAGCCCCCCGTGCACCAGCGCCACGCGCGCGCGAGCCGGCCGCGACTCCTGGTCGAGCGACATGACCATCGATCGTACCAGATCGCCGAGAGCTCGACCCTGCCTCCCGTCCGGGTGACAGCGGCTCGACGCCCTGCTCGCCCGGGGCATGCGTCGTCGGGCGATGAGCCTGGCGCCGGGTGGGCCCTGGGCCCTTCGTCCGCTACCCTTTCCAGCCGTGGCATCGGCGCGCGTCGTCATCTTCGATCTCGGCGGTGTCCTCATCGACTGGGACCCGCGCTACCTCTACCGCCAGCTCATCGAGGACGAGGCCGCGATGGAGGACTTCCTGGGTCGCGTCTGCACCCAGGCCTGGAACGAGCTGCAGGACGCCGGCCGCCCGGTGGCCGAGGCGACCGCGGCGCTCGCTGCCGAGCACCCGGAGTGTGCACACCTCATCGCCGCCTACTACGGCCGCTTCGACGAGATGATGCAGGGCGCGTTCGAGGACACGGTGGCCGTGCTCGACGAGCTCGACCGGCGCGGCGTGCCGCTCTTCGCGCTCAGCAACTTCTCGGCCGAGATGTTCCGCCACGCGCGCCGGCGCTTCGGCTTCCTGGCCCGCTTCCGCGACGTCCTGCTGTCGGGCGAAGAGCGGCTGCTCAAGCCCGACCCGCGCTTCTACCGCCTGCTGCTCGACCGCCACCGTATCGACCCCGAGGAAGCGGTGTTCGTGGACGACCGGCCGCACAACGTCGACGCGGCGGGGGCGCTGGGCATGACGGGCCTCCTCTTCCGCGGCGCGGGCGATCTGCGGCGCGAGCTCGGCGCGCTCGGCCTGCTCTGATCGCGGCCGCGATTCCGGCATGTCGATCGACTGTCGGATCTGCGGAGACGGCGGCGAGGACGTGGGCGCGATCGCAGCCTGCGAGACGAGCGGCGACCTCGGCTTCCTATTGACGGTCGATAGGAGACCGGGCTAGATTCCCATCGACGGTCGATAGGAGGAGAGTGTTGGCGCCGCGCGAAAGCCCCGAACTCCTGCAGGGGACGCTGGATCTCATGGTGCTCAAGGCGCTGGCCCTCGGCGCCAACCACGGGCTGGGTGTGGCCCGGCGCATCCAGGAGCTCACGCGCGGCACCTTTCACCCGCTGCCCGGCTCGCTGTTCCCGGCGCTCCATCGGCTGGAGGAGAGCGGCTTCCTCGCCTCCGAGTGGGGCGCGTCGGAGAACCGCCGCCGCGCGAAGTACTACACGCTCACCAGGGCCGGGCGCCGCCGGCTCGAGACCGAGGAAGCCAGCTGGGACCGGATCGCCACCGCCATTCGGCTGGTGCTGGCCGCGACCTGAGCCCACGAGGAGCCGGCATGCCCGCCCTGTCCCGCGCCCGCAGTCTCCTCCGCAACTGGTTTCGCCGCCGCCACGTCGATCGCGAGCTCGAGGCCGAGGTCAACGCATGCCTCGATCAGCTGATCGCGGAGAAGCAGGCCGCCGGGTTGAGCCCGACCGAGGCGCTGCGCGCCGCCCGGCTCGAGCTCGGCGGCGTGCCGCAGGTGGTGGAGCAGGTGCGAGAGGTTCGCGCCGGCTCCACCGCGGAGACGGTCTGGCAGGACATCCGCTACGGGATGCGCGGGCTGCGCCGCAGTCCCGCCTTCACGGCGGTCGCGGTCCTGACCCTCGCGCTGGGCATCGGCGCCACCGCTGCCATCTTCAGCCTGATCGACGCGGCGCTCCTGCGGCCGCTGCCGGGCGACAGGCCGGACGAGCTGGTCGCGATCTACACGAGCGACTACAGCGGCCCACTCTACGGAGGGTCGTCGTACCCGGACTACGTCGACTTTCGCGACGGCAACGAACTCCTCGCCGGGCTGGTCGCCTACCGGCCCACGCCGCTCAGCCTCGGCGCCGACGGTCCCGGCGCGCCCTCGGCCGCCAGCAAGCGCGTCTTCGGGGAGATCGTGAGCGGGAGCTACTTCTCGATGCTCGGCGTGCGCCCGCGGCCGGGGCGCGGTTTCCTGCCCGACGAGGACCGGACCCCCGGCACTCACCCGGTCGTGGTCCTGAGCCACGGGCTGTGGCAGCGCCGCTTTGCCGGCGACCCCACCGTGATCGGCCGGAGCGTGCGGCTCAACGGCCACCCCTTCACCGTCGTGGGGGTGGCGCCGCGCGGCTTCTCCGGCCTGTTGCGCGGGTTCGCCGCCGACCTGTGGGTGCCGATGATGATGCAAGGGCAGGCGGTGCCCGGCAGCGAGGACCTGACCGAGCGCGGCGCGCGCGGGCTCCTCGTCATGGGGCGGCTCCGGCCGGGCGTGACCATCGAGCAGGCGCGGTCGCGCTTTCAGGCCATCGCGGCCGAGCTGCACCGGGCCCATCGCGACAGCTGGACCGATGTGCGCGGCCGGCCGCGCGCCATCACGCTGGTGGCCGAGAGCGACGCGCGCATCTTTCCACAGGCGCGCGGCCCCGTCGTCGCCTTCATGGCGCTCTTCATGACGGCCGTGGGGCTGGTCCTCCTGATCGCGTGCGCCAGCGTCGCCAACCTGCTCCTGGCCCGCGCCTCGGCGCGACGGAAGGAGCTCGCGGTCAGATTCGCGCTGGGCGCGAGGCGCGCGCGGCTGGTGCGGCAGCTGCTCACCGAGAGCTCGATCCTCGCCTCGCTGGGCGGAATCGCCGGGCTGTGCCTGGCGATGTGGGGCCTGGACCTGCTCATGGCGTTCAAGCCGCCCGTGCCGGTCCCGGTGGCGCTCGATCTCGGCGTCGGCTGGCGAGTCATCGCCTTCACCGCCGGCGTGACGCTCCTCTCCACCCTGCTCATCGGCGCGACGCCGGCGCTCGCCGCCTCGCGACCCGATCTGGCCACCGCGCTCAAGGACGACACGGGCGCGGTCGGCGCCGGAGGGCGCAGGGTCCGCCTGCGCCGCGCGCTCGTCGTCGCGCAGGTCACCCTTTCGCTCGTCCTCCTGATCGGCTCCGGGCTGTTCCTGCGCAGCCTGCAGCGCGCCGGCGCCATCGCGCTCGGCTTCGATCCTCGGAACCTCGTGGCCATGTCGGTCGACCTGCAGCTGCAGGGCTACGAGGAGGCGCGCGGGCGGGACTTCTACCGCCAGCTGCTCGAGCGCGTGCGCGCGCTGCCGGGCGTCACCTCGGCCAGCCTCGCCACACAGCTCCCGCTCGGCCTGTTCTCGGGAACGCGCCGCGGCATCACCATCGCCGGCCACGCCGCGCTTCCGGGCGAGGACCCCGAGGTCGACACCGCCACGGTCGGGCCCGACTACTTCGAGACCCTGCGCATACCGATCGTGCGCGGGCGTGCCTTCGGGAAGCGCGACGCGCCCGGAGCCCCCGGCGCGGTGATCGTCAACCAGGCGTTCGCGCGCCGCTACTGGCCGGGACGGGACGCGCTCGGCCAGCACATCCAGCTGGGCGGCGGCGGCGACCCCGGCACGCCGTCCCTCGAGGTCGTCGGCGTGGCCGCAGACGGCAAGTACGTCACCCTCGGCGAGGACCCGCGGCCCTTCTTCTACCTGCCGCTCGACCAGGACTACGCTTCGAGCGCCACCCTGGTGGTCAGGACCGCGAGCGATGCCGGCGCCGCGATCTCGTCGGTGCAGAGCGCCGTCCACGAGCTGGACCCGAACCTGCCGGTCTACGACGCGAAGACCGTGACCGACCACCTCGCCCTGTCGCTCCTCCCGGCCCGCATGGCCGGCGCGGTCCTCGGCATCTTCGGCCTCGTGGCCCTGGCCCTCGCCGCGCTCGGCCTCTACGGCGTGGTCGCCTACTCCGTCTCGCAGCGAACCCGCGAGATCGGCGTCCGGCTCGCCCTCGGCGCACGCCGCCGCGACATCCTCCACCTCATCGTCGGCGAGGGCCTGCGCCTCACCGCGCTCGGCGTCGCCCTCGGCCTGCCCCTCGCCGCCGCGGCGACGCGCCTCCTGTCCGGCCTGCTCTACGGCGTGAGCGCCAGCGACCCCGTCACCTTCGCCGCCATCACCATCCTCCTCGTCGCGGTCGCCCTGCTCGCCTGTTCCCTGCCCGCCTGGCGCGCAGCCCGAGTCGAGCCGATGACTGCCCTCCACCACGAGTAGCGCATGGCCCGGCGAGCCGCGCGCGCGGCGCCCGCGCATCGAGAGGTGATCGCGGTGGCCGCGCAACCGATCGAGCAGCGCCGCGCCGGCACGACGAGCGGAGCGAGGGTCGGCTGCCCAGGCGAGGCACGGTGAGGTGAGCGTCCGAGGTGCGGTGACCGAGGCGACGCGCAGGAGCGAGGCGAGAGGCAGTGGGCGAGGCGAGCGGCCGAGGTGCGGTGAGCGACGCGATGCGAGGCGCGGTGAGCGGCCAACGCGAGGCGCGGTGAGCGGCCGGCGCGAGGCGCGGTGAGCGAGCGACGCGAGGCGGGATGCGGCACGACGAGATGCATCGCGGTGACGCGCGGTGCGGGGGCGGAGGCGTGTCAGGGCCTGCGTTGCCCCAGGGAGCGTCGCGCACCAGAGGCGGTTCGCGGCCCGCGGGCGCCGCGACCTCATGCGCCAGACGGCACAGTCGCGACCGGGATGCGCCCTCGCCGGAGCCAGCCTTTCTCGAGCAGCCAGGATCCCGGGCGCGCGGTGCAGCATGGCGCGCGCGCAAAGGCGTGAGCGGGTCGCACGAGGTCGCACCAGCCGTCGAAGTGCGGCCCCGACGAGAAGGGATCGATCCAGCCGCGGTCGACCACCGCGCCGCGCTCGAACGCGTGCCGCCGGTAGTTGCAGAGCACGTAGGCCAGGACGTTCCTCACCTCGGTCGGTGTCGTCAGGACCCGGCTGTGATACCGATCCCGCAGCACCTTGCCGGAGCGATGGAGGTGCCGGTTCAGCCGCCTGGCCAGGCGAATCGACAGGCCCTGCATTCCGCGCGCGAGCGCACGCCGGTCATCTGCCTCGCACACCAGGTGCAGGTGCTGCCCCTGCAGGCTGAAGTGAACGAGCCGGAACCCGAACCGCTCGCGGCCGGCGGCAAAGCACTCGCGCACCACGCGGAAGCAGCGCCCGTTGCGCAGGGACTTCACGACCGGGAGCAAGCGGACCGTCACGTGCGCGACCTTGTGCCGGTCGATCGCCTGACGCCGCAGATGCGGAACCCCCGCACCCGGCCGCCGCCTCCGCCCCGCGCGCCTTCGCTTCCCACCCCACGTCCGAGCCGTGAGCTCGAGCTGCTCCCAGCGCCTCCGCGGCCGTCGACCCATCGGCGACTTGAATACAGCAT
Organism: Kofleriaceae bacterium; assembly: GCA_035262925.1. Lineage (GTDB taxonomy): Bacteria > Myxococcota_A > Polyangia > Haliangiales > Haliangiaceae > DATFRY01. The sequence goes on from DATFRY010000545.1 coordinate 9,413, forward strand.
ATATATTTCTTGCGCAAGTCGGTGTGGCGCGATTCGCACGGCGCCCGCAGTCACGTCGCGATCGGCGAGATGAGCACGGCGCCCGCGGCGCGGCCCGAGCCGCGGATGCCTGGGGCCGACGCGCCGCCCGCGGCGCGACCCGAGCCGCGGATGCGTCGGGCCGACGCGCCGACCGAAGCGCCGCGAGCTCCGAGGCGCCCACTCCGCCGCCGTGGTCGGCCGGATCTCGAGCCCGGCGCCCGCGGCGACGCCCGGGCCGTGGATGCGTCGCGCCGACGCGCGAGACCGAGTCCGCGAGATCCGACGCGTCCGCTCCGCCGCGTCGTGCTCGGCCAGATCTCGAGCCCGGCGCCCGCGGCGCCACAGGAGCCGTGGATGCGTCGGGCCGACGCGCCGACCGAGGCGCCGCGGGAACCCGACGCGCTCTGCCGTCGTGGTCGGCCAGATCTCGAGCATGGCGCTCGCGGCGCCGCCCGAGCTGCGGCTGCGTCACGCCGGCGCGCCGGACGATGGCGCCGCGGGACCCGACGCGCCCACTCCGCCGTCGTGGTCGGCCAGCTCTCGAGCATGGCGCCCGCGGCGCGGCCCGAGCTGCGGCTGCGTCACGCCGACGCGCCGGACCGAGGGCGGCGCGCGACCCGCAGCGCCCTCCCCGCCGCGTCGCGGTCGGCCAGACTTCGAGCCCGGCGCCCGCGGCGCGGCCCGAGCTGTGGATGCGTCACGCCGACGCGCCGGACCGAAGGCGGCGCGCGATCCGCAGCGCCCTCCCCGCCGCGTCGTGGTCGGCCGGACCTCGAGCATGGCGCCCGCGGCGCGGCCCGAGCTGTGGATGCGTCACGCAACGCGCCGGACCGAGGGCGCCGCGACATCCGCTGCGCCCTCCCCGCCGCGTCGTGGTCGGCCAGATCTCGAGCCCGGCCTCGCGTCGCGGCCCGAGCGGCGGATGCGCGACTCCGCGGTGCGGGACCGGGGAGCCGCGAGACCGGCGATACGGCGGACATGGCGCGAACGCATGACGCCGCGGTTGCCAGATCGAGATGGGCGCCAGAGCAGGTGCGCGGCGGTGTCGCGGTGGCGGCGGCGGGTCAGGGTTCGAAGGGGGTGAAGTCGTCGCCGTCGACCTGGAGCAGCGTGGCGGAGCGGTCGAGGTGACCGTCGGGGCGCATGGTGGAGGGGCCGCAGGTGCCGTCGGGGAGGGAGGCGGTGCGGAGGGCGCGGGTCAGGGCGGAGCGCGGGTCGCGGGCGGCGGCGGCGGTGGCGCGGGCGCCCAGGAAGAGGAGGGCGGCGTCGTGGGCCTGGGCGGCGAGGGGGCCTGGAGGGCGACCGGCGCGGGCGGCGAAGCGGTCGGCGAGGTCGGTGGACTGGCCGGGGTCGGTGGCGGGGGCGCAGGGCACGACGATGAGGGCGCCGTCGACGGCGGCGCCGCCGCGGGAGGGGAGGCTCGTGTGGTACCAGCCGGACGAGCCCATGAGCTGGACCACCGGCGGTGCGCGACCGCCGTGCTTGCGGCGGAGAGCCTCGGTGTCCATGACGTCGGCGGTCCGGACCTCGACGTTGAAGTACGGCAGGAAGGAGGCGACCAGCGCTGCGATGCGGTGCTCGTCGGGCACGTAGATGAGGTCGAAGTCCAGGTCGGGAGAGAAGCTCTTCCAGCCGCTCTTGCGCCCGCGGCGCTCGAGGTGGCGGCGGAGGCGCTCGTTGGTGGCGGGATCGAGGCCGAGGAAGCGCTTGATGTCCGGCTCCAGGCGCGCGCCGCCGGGGTCGTAGTCGCCGATCTCGACCACGCGCGCGCCGGCTGCCTCGGCGGCGCGCCGGAACGCGTCGGCCTGGGCCGCGCCCTGGGCGTCGCGCGGGTGGAGGACCGCGAGGCTGTCGTGACCGAGCGCGACCGCCAGGCGCGCCGCCTCGGTCGCCTCCCACGAGGCCGAGGGCCACAGGCGAAAGACGCCGACCTCGGGCGCGGCGCCGGCGTCGTCGGGCGCCAGCAGGCCGATGGCCAGGCCGCGCTCGACCGAGCGCGCCGCCGCAGCGCGCGCTTCGGCCTGCCCCACCGGCCCGAGAATGCCCACCGCACCGTCGGACGCGGCGCGATCGACCTGCCGCGCCGCCTCGCCTGCATCGCCGCGCGTGTCGTAGAAGCGCAGCTCCACGCGCGAGGCCCGTCGCCTCGCCGAGTCGCCGGCCGAGCCGCGCCCCTCGCGCGCTCCGTCCTCTCCTCCCTCGCTCTCCTCGCCCTCCTCGCCTTCCTCGCCGGTCACCTCGCCCTGCTCGCCCTCGCCGGCCGACGCGGCGATCTCGATCGCGAGGCGCATCTCGCGCCCGATGCGCGCGTATCGCCCGGTGAGCGGCAGGAGCACGGCGACGCGCGCCGGCCGGGCGGGCCGGCCGTCGAGGTCGAGCGCGCGCCCAACCGCCGCGGCGCGCGCTCCGCTGCCGGCCAGCGCCAGCCAGCGCCGCGCGCCCGCGAGATCGCCCGCGTGGCGCGCGAGCAGGGCAAGCCGCAGCGCGACGGTGTGCGCGGCCTCATCGCCGGCATCCATGCGCCGCCACGCCGCCGCCAGATCGGCGGCCGCCATGTGATCGACGCGCGCGGCGATCGCCGCCGCCTCCGCCGGACCGAGCCGGCCCGCGCTCGCCGCCGGCGCGCCTCGCCTCTCCCCTTCGCGCTTCTCCCCTTCGCGGCCCGAACCAGCGCGCGCGCCACGCCCCGCCCCACCACCGGCCGCACCACTGGCCGCAGCCTCGCCCGGATCGGCGCCCGCCTCGCTCGCCACGTGTCTGTCACCGGGCGCCGGCCCCGCCGACGACGAACCCGCCGCCGACGACGCCCCCGACGCCCCCGCCCCGGCCCTGCATCCAGCCAGCCCGACCAGCCCGGCCAGCCCGACCAGCCCGGCCAGCCCGGCCACCACGACCAGCCCGACCACCACCGCGGCCGCGCTCACGCCGTCGCGGCGATCGCACGGACCCGCCGCGCCCCGCGGCCCCGCGCCACGCGCTTCACCCGGCCGCGCCCGACCTCCCCTGCCCGCCACCGCCGCGGCCGGGCACGCCCTCACGCGCCGATCGCGCAGACCCACGGCGCTCCCCGGCCTCGCGGCTCGCGCTCCACCCGGCCGAATCCCACGTCCCTGCCCTCACTCCTTGAAGAGGGCGCGCAGCTTGTCGCGGAAGCCCTGCTTGCGCGGATGGGACAGCTCCTCGCCCGTGGTGCGCGCCAGCTCCTCGATGAGCTCGCGCTGGCGCGAGGACAGGTTGGTCGGCGTCTCGACCGCCACGCGCACGCGCTGGTCGCCGCGCGGGCCGGACAGGTTGGGCGTGCGCGGGATGCCGCGGCCGCCCATGCGGAACACGCGCCCCGACTGCACGCCCGGCGGGATGCGCATCTTGACCACACCGTCGAGCGTCGGCACCTCGATGATGGCGCCGAGCGCCGCCTGCGGAAACGTCACCGGCACCTCGCACCAGACGTCGAAGCCCTCGCGCCGCAGCATCGGGTGCACCGCCACGCGCACGATGACGTGCAGGTCGCCAGGTGGCGCGCCCGCGAGCCCCTTCTCGCCCTCGGCGCGGATCATGCGCACCGCGCCGTCCTTGGTGCCCGGCGGGATGACCACCTCGAACTGGCGCGCCGCCTCGCGCTCGCCCGGCGGATGCGCCGGATCGCGCGGGCTGGCCACCTCGATGGTCTTGCGGCAGCCGAGCGCCGCCTCGGCGAAGCTCACCTCCAGCGTGTAGCGCAGGTCGCGCCCGCGCCGCCGGTTCTTGCGCCGGCGCCAGATGTCGCCCAGGAGGTCGTCGAACGCCTGCGCCACGTTGCCCAGCCCGGTGGCCGCCTCGTCGCCGCCGGCCCCGACCCCGGCGAAGCCGTAGCGGTCGTAGCGCGCGCGCGCCCGCGGATCGGACAGCACCGCGTAGGCCTCGTTCGCCTCCTTGAAGCGGTCCTCGGCGTGCTGGCCCGGGTTGATGTCCGGGTGGAACTTGCGGGCCAGCTCGCGAAACGCGCGCTTCAGCTCCGCCTCCTCCACATCCCGAGTGACGCCCAGCACCTCGTAGTAGTCGCGCTTGCCGCGCTTCTGCACCACGCGACTATCCCTCCTGTCCGCCGTCGACCTGGGCGTAGATGATCTCGCCGATGCGCTGGGCCGACGACTCCAGCTTGACCACCGCGTCGAGCACCTGGTCCAGGCTGCCCAGCTCGAGCACGCGGCGGCACTCGTCGAGGTCGCGCTCCAGCTCGGTCCGGTCCTCGGCCGGCAGCACGTGGCCGAGCTCGCTGAGCGCCCGCTCCGAGGTGTAGAGCAGCGACTCGGCCCGATTCCTGGCCTCGGCCAGCTCGCGCCGCTGGCGGTCGTGCTCCGCCGAGTTGACCGAGTCGTCGATGAGGCGCTGGATCTCGATCTCGCTCAGCCCGCTGGTCGGCACCACGTTGACCGACTGCGCGCGCTCGGTGCCCAGGTCCTTGGCCGACACGGTCAGGATGCCGTTGGCGTCGATGTCGAAGGCGACCTCGATGCGCGGCACGCCGCGCGGCGCCGGCGGGATGCCGACCAGCTGGAAGTAGGCGAGCGACTTGTTGTCGACCGCCATGTCGCGCTCGCCCTGCAGGACGTGCACGTTGACGAAATCCTGGTTGTCCATCGCGGTCGAGAAGATCTCCGTGGCCTGGGTCGGGATGGTCGTGTTGCGCGGGATGAGGCGCGTGAAGACGCCCCCCGAGGTCTCGACGCCCAGCGAGAGCGGCGTCACGTCGAGCAGCAGCACCTCCTGCACCTCGCCGGTCAAGACCGCGCCCTGGATGGCGGCGCCGACCGCGACCACCTCGTCCGGATTCACGCCGCGGCTCGCCTCCTTGCCGAAGAACGCGGCCACCAGCTCCTGCACCCGCGGCATCCGGGTCTGCCCGCCGACCAGGATCACCACGTCGATGTCGGCGGGTCTCAAGTGGACGTCGCCGAGCGCCCGCCGGCACGGCTCCAGCGTGCGCTGCAGGAACGGCTCGACCAGCTCCTCCAGCTGCGCGCGGGTGAGCGTCATCTGTAAATGCCGCGGCCCGCCCGCGTCGGCCGCGATGAAGGGCAGGTTGATGTCGGTCTCCATCGCGCTCGACAGCTCGTGCTTGGCCTTCTCGGCCGCCTCGCGCAGGCGCTGGAGCGCCATCTTGTCGCTGCGCAGATCGATGCCGCCGCTCTCGCTCGAGAACACCTCGACCAGGTGCGAGATGAGCGCGTTGTCGAAGTCCTCGCCGCCCAGGAAGGTGTCGCCGTTGGTCGACCGCACGTGGAAGATGCCGTCGGCCAGCTCGAGGATCGAGATGTCGAACGTGCCGCCGCCCAGGTCGTAGACCGCCACCCGCTCGGCCGACTCCTGGTCCAGGCCGTAGGCCAGCGCGGCCGCGGTCGGCTCGTTGATGATGCGCAGGACGTCGAGCCCGGCGATGCGGCCGGCGTCCTTGGTCGCCTGACGCTGGGCGTCGTCGAAGTAGGCCGGCACCGTGATGACCGCCTGGCTCACCCGCTCGCCCAGGTAGTCGTCGGCCGTCTCGCGCATCTTGGTCAGCACCATGGCCGAGACCTCGGGCGGCGAGTAGACGCGCCCGCGCACCAGCACGTGCGCGTCGCCGTTCTCCGACCGCACGACCTCGTACGGGCTGATGGCGGCCAGGCGCTCGATCTGCGGATCGTCGAACTTGCGCCCCATGAGGCGCTTGACCGCGTGGACCGTGTTCTCCGGGTTGGTCACCGACTGCCGCTTGGCGATCTGGCCGACCAGACGCTCACCACCCTCGGCGAAGCCGACCACCGACGGTGTCGTGCGCGAGCCCTCGGCGTTTGCGATCACGACGACGCTCTTGCCCTCCATGACCGCCACGCACGAGTTGGTGGTGCCCAGGTCTATCCCGATCACACGGGGCATTCAGGCTGCTCCCCCCCGCTCAGGCGGCTTCCGGATCGCGGTCGCCCTGCCCCGCGGTCCCGGCGCCGCCGTCGCCGTCACGGGCGTGGCCGTTTCCGCCGCCGCCGCCGCCATCGCCGTCGCCATCGCCGCCATCACCCTCATCGCCATCATCGTCGCCGTCGGGGGGGACCGCCTGGGACGATGCCTTGGCGACCACCACCAGCGCCGGGCGCAGGAGGCGTTCGCCGATCCGGTAGCCGCTCTGCAACACACCCACCACGGTGCCGGGCGGGGACTCGTCGGTCTCGACCTGCGAGACCGCCTCGTGGTGCGTGGGGTCGAACGCCACCCCCTGCGCGGCCACCTGGGTCACGCCGCAGCGCTCGAGCGCCTGCGCAAACTGGCGCAGCACCAGCCGCACACCCTCGACGATGCTGTGACCGTTGCTGGCCTCGGCCCCGCCGGCCGCCGCCATGGCGCGCTCGAGGTTGTCGATGACCGGCAGCATCTCGCGGAGGACGCGGCTCTGCGCGTCGATGCGCGCGTCCTCGATCTCCTTGCGCGTGCGCTTGCGGAAGTTGTCCAGCTCCGCCACCGACCGGAGATACCGGTCGAACGTCTCCTTCTGCTTGGCCTCCAGCTCGGCGAGGCGCTGCTCGAGGGTGGCCTCGGGGGGCTCCACCTCGACGTCGAGGGCCAGGTCGTCGTCCTCACCACCGGCCGGCGGGTCGCCGGGCGCGTCCTCGCGCAGGTCGGCGTGGTCGCCCTGGTCGCCCCGGGACTCGGGGTCGCCGGCAGATGCGGATTCGATGATCGGGTCCATCTCCCCCCTGTCGGGACTCTTCGTCATGACCGGGAGCAAATGTACCGGATCACTTGGAGGAGATCATCTCGGAGACGAGATCGGCGGTGAAGTCGACGATGGACATCACCTTGCCGTAGTTCATTCGGGTGGGCCCGATGACGGCGATGGCGCCCACCGGGCGTTCACCCGGACCGTACGGCATCGCCACCACCGCGCTCTCGCCCAGCGCCTCGAGCGCCGTCTCTGCCCCCAGGAACACCTGGATCCGGTCGCTGTCGAGCGTCCGGTCGAGAAGCCGGACCATGAGCTCCTTCTCCTCCAGCGCCTGCAGGAGAGAGCGCATGCGGGCCAGCTCGTCGGGCTCGGCCGGGCGGGCCGGATCGAGCAGGTTGGCCTGCCCCGAGACGATGACCCCGTGGCCCGGCTCGGCGCGATCGAGCGCCGCCTGGCTGAGGCGCAGCGCCGACGACACCATGTTGTCGTAGCGGTTCTTCGCCTCCCCGAACTCGACCAGCACGCGCTCGCGCACCTCCTCCAGGGTCAAGCCCTCGAGCAGCTGGTTGAGATAGTTGTGGATGCGCTCGAGCTGCGACCGGTCGACGTCGAACTCGACGTGGACCAGCTTGTTCTCGATTCGCCCGTCCTGGGTGACCAGGATGCACAGGAAGCGCCCGCTCGACAGCGGGACGAACTCGATGTGCTTGAGCCGCTGGCGGGCCGGGTTGGGCACCAGCACGATGCCCGCGTAGTGGGTGATGTCCGAGAGCACCCGTGAGGTGCGCTGCAGGAGCTCGTCGAGGTCGAGCCCGACCCCGTAGCGCTCGCGGATCTCGTCCTTCTCCTTGGGCGAGAGGCTCCGCACCTTGAGCAGCGAGTCGATGAAGAAGCGCAGCCCGGTCTCGGTCGGCACGCGCCCGGCCGACGTGTGCGGCTGCTCGAGCAGGCCCATCTCCTCCAGATCGGCCATGACGTTGCGCACCGTCGCCGCCGACAGCTCGATGCCGTGGCGGCGGGTCACGGTCCGCGATCCGACGGCCTCGCCGGTGGCGAGAAACTCGGAGACGACCGCGTAGAGGATCTTCCGCGACCGGTGGTTGATGTCGAAGGTCATCGCGACGGGGGCAGCGTCACCGAAGAATAGCGAAATTCGTCCAGCACGCGCCTCGCTACCTGGTCCGAGTAGAGAAATCCCCGTAACGTCGGTTGGATGCGATCGGGCCCGATCTCGGCCAGGCCGCTCGCGCCCAGCCAGTCGACGAGGTGGGGATTTCCGGCCAGCCAGTCGGCCGCGATGCCGTCCCTGGTGCGCAGCCCGAGCCACACGCGATCGGCGGCCAGCGCCTCTGGGCCCAGCCGATCGGCGCTGCCCTCGCGCTCTCCGGCCGGCGCCGCCAGGTAGCGCCCGACCGAGCGGTGGTTGGTCCAGCGCACGCCGCCCCCGTCCGGCTCGCGCCGGAACGACGACGCGCCGCTGCCCAGGCCGAGAAACTCCTCCGCCCGCCAGTAGAGCGAGTTGTGCACCGCGCGGGCGCCGGGCCGGGCATAGGACGACACCTCGTAGTGCTCGTAGCCGGCCGCGCCGAGGAGCTCGTGCGCCGCGAGGTAGAGATCGGCCAGCCGGTCCTCGTCCTCCGGCTCCACCTCGCCGCGCGCGACCTGGCGCGCGAGCGGCGTGCCCTCGGCCACGGTCAGCTCGTAGACCGAGAGGTGCGGGACGCGGCGCGCGGACAGCGCGGCGGCGCCGGCCAGCGGCTCGTCGCCTGGTCGGGCCATCCCCGGGCGGCGCGGCGCGCCCAGGATGAGATCGGCCGACATGCGGTGGAAGCCGGCCGCCAGCGCGGCGTCGACCGCGGCGGGTCCGTCACCCATGCGGTGGTCGCGCCCGAGCGCCACCAGCTCGCCGGGGGCCAGGGACTGCACTCCGATCGAGATCCGATCGATGCCGGCCGCGCGCCACCCGGCCATGCGCTCGGCCGTGCAGTCGACCGGGTTGGCCTCGATGGTGATCTCGAGCGGCGCTGCCTCGACCGGCGCGGCCTCGAGCGACGCGGCCTCGACCGGCGCGGCCTCGACCGACGCGGCCTCGACCGACGCGGCCTCGACCGGCGACCCCGGCTCGGGGGCCTCGAACGCGCCGCGCACGGCGGAGACCGCCTCGGCCAGGCAGTCGGAGGGCCACAGCGAAGGCGTGCCGCCGCCCAGATAGATGGACACCAGCCGGCGGCCGGCGAACTCCCCCCGGCGCAGCGCGAGCTCCTCGAGAACCGCTGTCAGGTAGGGGCGATGCGGGATGTCATCGAGGGGCGCGACGGCGATCGGGAAGTCGCAGTACGGGCATCGGCTGCGGCACCAGGGATAATGTATATACACGCCCAGGTCGCGCATGAACCGGTCACCCAGCATCTACCTCGACAATGCCGCCACGACGCGCGTCTGCCGCGAGGTGTCCGCCGTGGTGGTCGAGTGCATGGAGGAAGAGTACGGCAATCCCGCGTCGGCACACCACCTCGGCATCTCGGCCGAGAAGCGGGTGAAGCAGGCGCGCGACCACCTCCTGGCCGCGCTCGGCGATCCGGACGCCGCGCTGGGCGACGTGGTGTGGACCTCGGGCGGGACCGAGAGCGACGCGATGGGCGTCATCGGCGCCGCGCGCGCGCACACCCGGCGCGGCCGCCACCTGGTCTACTCGGCCATCGAGCACTCGGCGGTGCGAGAGTCGATCGCGCTGCTGTGCCGCGGCGGCTGGGACGCCACCGAGGTGCCGGTCTCGAGCGACGGCGTGGTCTCGGTCGACGAGCTGGCCGCCGCCCTGCGCGACGACACCCAGGTCGTCGCGCTCATGCTGGTCAACAACGAGATCGGCACGGTCCAGCCGGTGGCCGAGGCGGCCCGCGCGGTGCGCGCCCGCTGCCCCGAGGCGCACCTCCACTGCGACGCGGTGCAGGCGCTGGGCAAGCTGCGCATCGACGTCGGCGCGCTGGGCGCCGACTCGGTCGCCTTCTCGGCCCACAAGATCCACGGCCCCAAGGGCTCGGGCGCGCTGTGGCTGCGCCGCGGCGTCCACGTCGACGCCATGTGGGGCGGCGGCGGCCACCAGAGCGGCCTGCGCTCCGGCACGCTCAACGTGCCCGGCATCGCCGGCATGGGCGAGGCCGTGCGCCTGGCAGAGACGGCGCGCGAGGCGCACGGCGCGCACTGGAACCAGCTCGCGAGCATCCTGCGCGAGTCGGTTCGCGCGGCCGGGTGCGCGTTCCGCGAGAACGGGGCCGCGGCGGAGCGCGCGCCGCACGTCCTCAGCCTCGCGTTCGCCAACGCGCCGGCCGAGCCGCTCCTGCACGTGCTCGAGAGCCGCGGCGTGCTGGTCTCTGCCGGTTCGGCATGCTCGGAGCGTGACCGCCGGCCGAGCCCGGTCCTGCAGGCGATCGGCCTGGGGCCGGAGTACGGCACCGTGCGGCTTTCGTTCGGCCGCGAGACCACGTCCGCCGAGGTCGAGCAGGCGGCGGCCATCCTGGTCGATGCCGTTCGATCCGTCAGCTGACGTCGCGCCCCGCGAGGCGCCGGGGGCGGCGCCTCCGGCGCGCGGCCTCGTCCTCCTCCGGCTGGGCGAGATCTTCCTCAAGGGGCGCAACCGCCGCGTGTTCGTGCGCGCGCTGGTGGACAACGCGAGGCGCCTGATGGGCGGGCTCGACGGCGTGACCATCGAGTCCCAGCACCTGCGCGTGCTGGTCCACCACCCGCCCGAGCTGGAGCGGCGCGTGCTCGAGCGGCTGGGACACCTCTTCGGCCTGCACTCGATGGCGCCGGCCGTGGCGGTGCCGCGCGAGCTCGACGCGATGGCCGAGGCGGCCATCGCCGAGGCGCGCCTCCTGCCCGCCGGCTCCACCTTCAAGGTCGAGACCAACCGCCGCGACAAGCGCTTCGCGATGACCTCGCAGGAGATCTCGCGTGCCGTCGGCGGCCGGGTGGTGCAGGCGACCGGGCTGCCGGTCGACGTGCACGGCCCGCAGTCGGTACTCCGCATCGAGGTCGGGTCGGACGCGAGCTATCTGTTCCGGCGGCTCCTGCCCGGGCCCGGCGGCCTGCCGGTCGGCACCGGCGGGCACGTGGCGCTGCTCCTGTCGGGCGGCATCGACTCGCCGGTGGCCGGGTGGTCGGCGATGCGGCGCGGCTGCACGCTGTCGGCGGTCTACTTCCACTCGTTCCCGTACACCGGGGACCGCACGCGCGAGAAGGTGCTCGACCTGGCCCGCCGCATGTCGGCGTGGCACGGCCCCATCGCGGTCCACATCGTCCACTTCACCGAGGTGCAGAAGGCGCTGCGCGCGCACGGCCCGGCCGAGCTGGCGGTCCTGCTCTACCGCCGCATGATGATGCGCGCGGCGTCGCGCATCGCCGCCGCCCAGCGGGCCAAGGCGCTGGTCACCGGCGAGAACCTGGGCCAGGTCGCGTCGCAGACGCTCGATAACCTCGGGGTCATCGAGGAGGCGGCCGAGCTGCCGGTCCTGCGCCCGCTGCTCACGTTCGACAAGAGCGAGATCATCGCCCGCGCCCAGGCGATCGGGACCTACGACCTCTCCATCCTGCCCTACGACGACTGCTGCACGCTGTTCGTGCCGCGCCACCCCGCGACCCACGCGCGGGTCCAGGACCTCGCCTCCGCCGAGGCCGGCCTCGACGTCGGCCAGCTGGCCCAGGAGCTGGCCGATCGATCCGAGCGTGTTCTGGTGCGCTGACCCACGGCGCCGGCGCCGTCGGGGTCCACGACCACGTCGACGCAAGCGCTATCAGCTCGTCTGGAACACGATCGGGAAGCGGCTGTTGAAGACCTCCGTTGCCTTCGGGAACTTCCACGCGCGGATCCGCTTCTCCAGGCACATGCCGAGCTGCGTGCCGCTCAGCGCGGGGATGGACACGCTCGAGACCGCGCCGCTCGGGCTCACCTGGATCGAGACGTCGGCGCGGCGCACCTTGATGAGCGGGTCGCGCTTGAGCGCGCTGTTGAAGCACATCTGCACGCCGATTCGGTTCGCGTTCAGCACCTCGAACACGTCGTCGGCGTCGAGCGCGCGCGCGGCCTCGCCACGGCCCGACAGGTCGACCTCGTCCATGCCGGCCCCCGCGCCCGCCGGTGACGGGGGCGTGAACGCGGGCGCGTCGCCGCTCGACCGCGAGGGGCTCGACTTGTGCGACACCCGCCGCGGCCTGGACGACGAGCGCTCGGCGGCCTTGTCCGCGGCGGCCTTCTTGGCCCCCTCGGGGTCGTCCAGCCGGTAGGCCAGCCCGCCCCTGCCGCCCACGTCGCCGCGCCGCAGCAGCGAGTCGTCGTCCCCGCCGGCCAGCGCCACGTACAGGAGCAGGCTGACCAGGGCGACCACCACCGCCAGGCCGATCGCGATCGGCATCATCATCCCGGGCCGGCGGCGGAGCTGCGGCTGCAGGATCTCGGGCCGCGGCACATCGACGGCGGGACCGGCCTGGATGACCGGGAGCCCGGCCAGGGGGCTGCCCGGCTGATCGTGGCTGCCGGTGCCGCGGCCGAGCCCGTTGTTGGCGCCGCCGACGCCGGGCAGGCCGGGCGCACCGAGCGGCGCCGCGTTGCCCATGTTGCGCGCCAGCATCGGGAGCTTGACCACGCGCGAGGCCTCGCCGATCTCGAGGTCGGGCGCCGCGTCGTCGGCCGTCTCGCCGTGCGCGCGCCCGGTTGCCGGCGCGGCGGCCGCCGCCGCCAGCGCGCTGGCGAACAGCGACCCGCCCGACTGACCGGGGCCGGTGGGCGGCCGCGAGCTGGGCAGGCCCAGCGGCGAGAGCGTCGACCCGTTGCGCCGGCCGGAATTCTGGCCCGCGCCGGATCGATCGGCCGCCTGGCTGTCGGCCACGACCTGGGCGAGCGTGGCCGCGAACAGCGGCACCGGCGTCTCGTCGCGCACGGGCACCGGCGGCTGGCCGCTGTCGTGGCCGGCCGCGTAGTCGTGCTGGCTGAGCGCGCGCCCGCCCTGCGGCATCGCGAACGCGCCCGACGCGGCGCGCGCCCCGTCGATCGGCCCGCGCAGGCCGCGGTAGTGGCTGACCTTCTCGACCGGGAGCCAGTCGTCGAAGCCCTCGCTCCAGCAGTAGAGCTCGTCGTCGGGCTGGCGCCCGGCCACCCAGTCCTGAGCGCGCTGCAGGCTGAACGGACCGAACTGCTCGCCGTCGTGCGACACGTACCACTCGGCCTCCAGCCGCGGCGGCGGCTCGGCGAGGCTCAGCGAGTGCACGCCAGAGCCGGGCTGGCGCAGCGCCTCCTCGAACGCTCCCTGCAGCGCGGAACCGGAGGTGGATGTGGCCCTGCGGCCTCCGCCTCGCCGGGCGCTGGTCGAGACCCCGTCACGGCCGTCGCTGGTCGGCTGACGCGGCGTGCGCGGGCTCGCGCTCGCGGCCCCCTCCTTGAGGGTGATGACCGACGAGCAGTTCTTGCAGCGAATCTTGAGGATCTTGCCGCGGACTCGATCATCGGCGATCGAGTAGCGGGTCTTGCAGCGGTCGCAGTGAAACTTCATGCGGCGTTGACCCGACGGATGCCGGCCCCACAGGTCCAGAGCAGACGGCCACAGAACCTCGACGTGAGCCCTGCAGCGTACCGCAGCGCACGCCTCGGCAGGTGCGAAATATCATTCAGAATGCTTGGTTGCACGGGAGCCCCGAAACCCGATGATCTCATGCCGTCTCTTGGTACGCGTCAAAACGAGCAGATTAGCGTCGCGCCACTCCTGGATCGAGCAAGTGACTGACCTTTACGTTGCGCAATGCCGCGAGCATGTTCTGCTTGACGCCCGGTTCCTGCGCCTCGATCTGCTGGAGGAGCGACTTGATGACCTGTCGCTTCTGATCCGGCAGCCCGCAGGCGGGGCAGCCGCAGGACACGAGCGGAAAGCGCTGCTCGGCCGCGTACTCGACCAGGAGCTGCTCGGGCACGTAGCAGAGCGGGCGGATCACGGTGTTGCGCCCGTCGTCGGAGTGCAGGACGGCCGGCATGCTGGCCAGCTTGCCGGAATAGAAGAGGTTGAGGACGAGCGTCTCGATGAGATCGTCGCTGTGGTGGCCGAGGGCGATCTTGTGGCAGCCGAGCTCGACCGCGAGGTTGTAGAGCAGCCCGCGGCGCAGGCGTGAGCACAGCGAACACGGCGTCTTGCCGGCCGGCACGTTCGCCTCCACCACCGAGGCGAAGTCGTCGGCCACCATGCGGTGCGGCACGCCGATCCCGGCCAGGTGGGCGGCGATGAGGTCGGTGCGATACCCGGGCCAGCCCTGGTCCACGTTGACCGCCACCATCTCGAAGCGGACCGGCGCGCGCCGCTGCAGCCGGACCAGGAGGTCGAGCAGCGCGTAGGAGTCCTTGCCGCCGGACACGCACACCATGATGCGGTCGCCGTCCGCGATCATCGAGAAATCGGCGATCGCCTGGCCGACCTTGCGGAGGAGCAGGCGGGCGAGCTTGTCGCTGCCGGCTCCGGGCCGGGCATGGGCGCTGCCCGTGGCTGCCGCGTCGCTCGGCTCCGCCGTCGTTCGGCAGGAGCGCGTCAGATGGGAGAGGGGGAGGAAGTCGGCCACGGGTCTCGAGCTATAGCACGGCCTTCAAACGACATTCCCGTACATCCGCCGCGGCCTCCCGCTGCGAATGTCCGCACCCGCCGTCGCCACGGCGCGTCATGTCACCGCTCTCCGGTCATCATCGCGACTCGGAGGTGCTCCGGCGCGACTGCGAGGGACGGGCGCGCGGACGAGGGCCGCCGCGGGTGGAGGCCGCGGCGCCGTGCTCGTCGTCGCGCCCGCCATCGGCATCGGCGGCCCCGCCGCTGCCCGAGGCCGGGCCATTGCCGCTGCGCTTGCGGGTCCCCAGCTCGATCGTCTGCGGGATGAGTGGGGCCAGGCTGCGGACGTCGTCGCCGTCCCACTGAAGATAGAGGCCGCCGACCGCGAGCCCGTCGCGGTCCGCCTCGGCGTCGATGAGGAGCTGGATGTCCTTGAGCTTGGCCACCGGCAGGGCCGCGTCGGCGGTCAGCCGGTACACCTCCTCGTCGGCCGCCTCGACCAGGCGCCCGCCGTCGCCGCGCAGGACCGTGACGCGGATGGCGATCGCCTCGCTGCTGCGGTCCTCCGATACCGCGACCAGGTCGTGGCGGCCGTCTCCGTCGACGTCGGCCACGTTGGCGTAGCGCAGGCCGGGGACCGAGGCGGTCGCGGCGCGGCGCAGATGACCGGGCCCGCCCACCACCAGGATGAGCTGGTCCTCGTCGGCCACCACCGCCTCGGGGTCGGTCCCGGTGAAGCAGCCGTAGTGCACGGCCGCGTCCTTCGCGTCCTCGACCCGCGCGGTCTCGACCACCGGCTCGCCGGCCAGCGCATCGATCGCGCTCGCCACCGTGCAGCCGCCCGTGTCGGCGGCCGGCGCCGACGCGCGCGGCCGAGCGGAGTTGCCGGCGGGCCGCCCGGTCCCGCCGCCCGACAGCGCATCGGCCGGCCCGAGATCGCCGGCGCGGCCCTCCTCGGCCGAGTCGTCCGGGCCGACCACGATCGCGGCCACTCGATGTCCGGCGACGATGACGCGCGCGTCGGGCAGGCGGTTGAGCTCGACCAGGCTCGGATCGCGCGCGCCCACCACCGGCCGCTCCGGTCCCAGCGCCTCGCGCAGGCTGTCGATCTCGGAGCCGACGCTCCACCCGTCCGCGGTCTTGGCGATGTCCGGATCGAGCGCGGCGATGAAGGCGGCCTTGCCGGCCTGGCCGATGCCGACCAGGATCGCGTCCTGCGCCACGCGCACGAGGCGACGGTAGGCGACCACGTGCTCGATCTGGATCACCTCGACCCGCGGGCCGTGCGGCAGGGTGCTGAGGATCGTCTTGAAATCGGTGCCGAGGAGATAGGGCCCGATGCCGTTGGACTGGATGAGATGCGGGGGAACCGCCCGCACGACCCCCGCCGGCGCCTGGAAGACGCGCTGGCCTATGCGCTCATCCGCACCGCGCTCCGGCGCGCTCTGGTCGCGACAGGCCGCCGCGAGCACAAGCAGCGAGAGCGCAGTTCGGCCCCAGGACGTCACCCCACGAGGGAGCGTAGCAGGAGGGCGGCGACCGCGCCCATGACGAGGGCGAAGACGAGGGCCAGGACCACCCAGATGCGCGGGTCGAGGCCGGGGCTGCCGATGACCGGGCGCGTGGGAGACAGGGCATCGGGGACGGTGGCCGGGACCTCCGCTGCCGGCGGCAGACGGCCCGCCAGAAGCGGAGTGCCCGAACTTGCCAGTCGGCCCGCGACGCTTTCCGGTTGCGTCTCGTCGCCCGGCTCCTCCCCGGGATCGGCGGCCGGATCGCGGCGCGGCGCGGCCGAGTGATCGGCCGCCGTCCCCGCGGCGGCGACCCGCACGACCGCGGTGTCGACGCCGAGCGCCGCGGCCACCGCATGCTCGTCCTCCTCGAACTCGTCCCACTCGGCGAGCGGCGCGCGGGGCTCGCCGCCGCCGGCGCGATAGCCGTCGAAGACGCCGCGGTCGAAGTCGAGCGCCTCCTCGTCGCCTCGCCGCTCGCGCTCCGACACCAGATCGGCGCGGCGCTCGCCGCCGACCGACACCGCCAGATCGTCCAGGTAGCGGGCCAGGCGCAGCGGACCGGAGCGGCTGCCGCTCTCGCGCAGGAAGTCCTCGAGCTCGTCGGCCATGTCGTACGCGCTGGCGTAGCGGTC
>DATFRY010000546.1:0-5340 GCA_035262925.1 Kofleriaceae bacterium
AGGTTGGCGATGTTGGCGCACGCGATGAGCAGGACCAGACCGGCCGCGCACAGAAGGAGAAGGAGGATCGGGCGCACCTTGCCCAGGATCTCGTCGCCCAGCGGGACCAGGACGATGCCCGCGCCCTGGTTGGCGTCGGGATAGGTGGCGGCCAGCCGGCCGGCCAGCGCGGTCGCCTCTGCCTGCGCCCCCTCGCGCGTCGCCCCCGGCGCGAGCCGGGCCACGACGTGGTTCCAGTGCAGGTTGCGCCGCTCGCGCATGCCGCCCTCGGGGCGGTTGGCCATCCACAGCTCCGCCGTGCCGGCCGGCCCGAACGCGAAGCCGCTGGCCAGCACGCCGACGATGGTGGCCGGCTTGCCATCGAGCGAGAGCCGCCGGCCCAGCACGCGCGCGTCTCCGTCGAATCGATTCCGCCACGACGCGTAGGTCAGCACGGCGACGCGCTCGGCGCCGGGGCGCTCGTCGCGCGGCTCGACGAGCCGGCCCAGCGCGGGGCGCGCGCCGAGCATGCGGAAGAAGTCGCCCAGGGCCAGCCCGGCCTGGATGAGCTCGGCGCCGTCGGCCCCGGCGAGCGTGAGCGACCGCGTGTTGTAGGCGCCGATGCCGTCGTACGAGCGCAGGCTGGCCCGCCAGTCGAGGTAGTTGGGATACGATGCCTCGGTGCGGTCGAAGTCGCGCCGGGCGCGGGTCTCGAACAGCGCGACCAGGCGATCGGGCTCCGGGTAGGGCAACCCGCGCCGCAGGCTCGCGTCGGCCACGGTGAAGATGGCCGTGTTGACCCCGATCCCGGCCGCGAAGGTCAGCACCACCAGGACGGCGAAGCCGGGCCGTGCCATCGCGCCGCGCAGGGCGGCGCGCAGCGCATCGCGCAGGACTCCCATGCTGCGCGTCCGAGCAAGCCCCATGCCCGGCCCGGGCCGTGCGACCCCGGCGGAATCCCTGCATCCGGGCCGCACCGGCGCGCCGGAGTGGGACGCGGGCTTCCGGATCCGGGAATCGATCCAGGACCGACGGGTCCGGACGGACGGACGGCGGCAGGCCCGCCCGCTGACGGCACTCCGCGCGCCGATCAGGCGCGCCCGGCCGCCCGCATCGCCTGCTCGAACACCGCCGCAAACTGTGCGGCCTGGGCCCGCCGGTGATACCGCTCGATGTCCACCGGCTCGGCCGCCGCCGGATGGTCGCCCGCGCGGAAGCGGCGCAGCGCGGCGGCCAGGTGCGCCGCGATCGCCCCCTCGTCGCGCGGCGCGATGACCGCGCCGAGCTGGTGGCGCCGGCACAGGTCGGCCAGCGCGCCGGCCGGGGCCAGGGTCAGGCACGGCCGCCGGAGATACATGAGCTCGAAGATCTTGGCCGGGTAGATGCGCTCGGCGCCGGGCACGTCGTCGAGCAGGCACAGCACCATGTGGCTGCCGGCCAGCTCGCGCACCACCTCGTCCTTCTCGAGGTAGCCGCGCTGCACGACGCCGAGCTCGGCGCTCCCCTCGAACAGCGGCACCTCGGTGTCGACGATCCGGCCGATGATGCGGACCTCGAGCAGCCGGGCCAGCTCCGGCTCGTCGCGCCGCAGCAGCCTCAGCGCGCCGAGCAGGCCCCGCGGGCTGGTCAGCTTGAACAGCGTCCCCGCGTAGGTCAGCACGAAGCGGTCGGCCGGCGGCGCGGGCAGCTCGGCCGGCGGCGGATAGTCGTCCGGATCGTAGCCGTTGGGGATCGCGTGCACGCGCGACGGATCGAGGAAGGGAAAGTCGGCCAGCAGGCGCTCGCGAAACGCGTCGGTCGCCGTGGTGACAGCGTGCGCCGCGCGCACCAGCGCGCGCTCGAGCCGCGCGCCGACCACCGCCGACGCGCGCCCCATCATCTCGTACGTGTTGCGGTAGGTGACCCACTCGTCGCGGTAGTCGAGCACCACCGCCGTGCGTCGCCGCGCCCGCGCCAGCGGCGCCAGCAGGAACTGCGAGAACGGCGGCCCGCTGATGAAGACCACGTCATCGCGGCGCGGGCCGGCCAGCCGCCGGGCCAGCGCGAGCTGCGCGTGCGGCTGCCACAGGATCTGCGGGTCCGGCACCAGCGCGGCGCGCGCCAGCCCGCCCGCGCGCCCGATGAGACTCCGCGCCCCACCCCGCCGCGCCGCGCCGCTGCCCTGCTCCCAGGTCGCCTTCTTGAGCGCGTAGCCGGGCTCGAAGGTGCGCGCGCGGACGATCTCCATCTCCGGGTCCACGTCGCGCATGAGCGACCGATCGAACACCGGCACCGACGGATTGGCGCACGTCATCACCGACGGCTCGACCCCCTGGTCCGGGAGGTACTTGGCCAGCTTGAGCGTGCGGCCCACGCCGGCCCCGCCCACCGGCGGAAAGACGTACGAGACCAGGAGCGCGCGCATCGAGTGACGACCTCCTCGCTCAGTCAGCGGCTGGCGGCCGCGCAGGCCGCGGTGTCGAGCGTGACCGTGCCGCTCGGATCGGCGCGCACGGTGCCGGCGGCGTCGCGCGCCACCTCGAGCTGGCAGCCCTGCCCGGCCGGCTGCGCGGCCGCGCGATAGGCCTCGCCGGGGGCCAGCCCGACCACCAGCGCGCGCGCGAGCGGCGCGCCCGGAACCGGGGCCCGCCCGCCGTCGGCCCCGTCGGCGAACAGGACCGCCACGCGCGACGCCTCGGCCACGCCGACCGCGCCGCTCAGCCCCTCGCCCGCCACCGGCGCCACCTGGTCCGGCCCGGCTCCCGCGTTGGCCGCGCGCATCCAGGTGCGGATGCGGCGCGACTCGCTGCCGCGCGGCGTGTCCACCTCGATGCGCCAGACCTCGCCGTCGGGCTTGTCGCCGACGTAGATGTGGTCGTCCTCGATGGTCGGCGTCGGCTCCTCGACCGCGCGCACCACCGCGCCGGCCGGCGCCACCGCGTGGACGTCGAGGCGCGACCCGCCCACCACCGCCGACGCGCGCATCCCGGCCACCTCGGGGCGCGGCCGCACGTGCGCCACCCAGGTCGCGCCGTAGCTGTCCTTGGTCAGCTCGATGACGTCGTCGGTCACCACGACGTTGGGCCGCACGTACACCAGCGTGCGCACGACCTTCGTGACCGCGCGCTGACTGCACCCGCGGATCACGCACTTCGGGTCCCAGTTGTCGGTCAGCTCGCCGACCGCCACGACCGCGGCGCCGCTGTCGTGCCACCTGACCGTGCGCGAGCGTCGCCCGTAGACCCCCTGGCTCGGCACGTAGCGCAGGACCTCGCCGCGGTCGTCGATCAGGATCGAGTTGTGGTTGATGGTGGCGTAGCCGGCCTCGTCGGCGAAGTCGCCCGCGAGCGCGTCGCGGCCGCGCCAGATCTCGAAGTGGCCCTGGTCGTTGTGCTGGTGGTCGATGGCCACGCGCGGCCCGGCCTGGAACGAGACCCACACCGCGTTCTCCTTCCAGCTCGAGCGCGCGAAGGTCTGGCCCGGCCCGGACAGGTGATAGCTCAGCACGGTGGGCGAGCGCGGGTCCTTCTCCACCCCCGCCGGCTCGTCGGCCGCGAAGGCGAACCAGATGCGCTCGTTGTGGTGCTCGGGCGAGAGCCGCCGGATGGCGAACCGCGCCCTGGCCGCCGCGTCGGGGTTGGCCCAGCGCAGGACCAGGAGGGCGCCGTACAGCCCGGCCGGATCGGGCGGCGGCGGGCGCTCGGCCTGGGTCCCGTTGCCGTAGACCGACTTCCGGTCCGGGTGCATGCGATGGATGTACGCCTCGACGATCTCGGCCAGCCACGGGAGCCGCACCGAGTAGTCGGCTCCGGTCGCGGTGTGGAGCGCGTCGACCAGGAGCCCGACCTCCATGGCCACCAGCTGGCCGTACTGCCAGCCCTCGGCCCACTCCCCGCCGCGGAGGCGCGCGTGGAACCCCGGGATGATCGTCTGCTCGAGGATGCCGTGCATCTGCGTGAGCCAGTCGGCGGCATCGTCGGCCTCGCCGTCGGTGGCGATGCCGGCCATCGCCAGGGCCATGTAGTAGCCCCAGAAGTAGTTCGAGTAGGGGCTGTCGCGCAGGTACCCGTCCTTCGAGTACCACTCGAGCCACTGCTCGAGCCGCTTGATGATGAGCGGGCGCAGCTCGTCCATGCCGGGCGCGTCGTGCAGCCAGTCGTAGCCCAGCGCCGCGTACACCCCGTACGCCCGGATGGGGTAGCCGGAGTTGCCGCGCACCACCTTCTCGCCGCCGTTGTCGTCGCCCACCTTCGACTGGTCGCTCACCAGCGCGCGCAGGTAATGGACCGCGCGGTCGCGGTAGCCCTTGTCGCCGGTGGCGTACCAGCAGGTGGTGAGCGCGCCGATCGCGTCCGCCCACTGCAGGCCGAGATAGCCGCTGCCGTTGTCCTTCTCGTCGCGGTAGCGCTTGCAGCGGTACTCGAGCTGGCGCCAGAGGGGCGTGCGCGCCTTCACCGACGCGCGCAGGCGCGCGACCGTGTCTGCCGTGAAGAGGATGCGCGGGTGCGGCGTGGCCGACGGCTTGCGCGCCTCCACCGCGGCCGGGAGGTTGACCGGCGGCGGCGGCACCGGATCCCAGTGGTCCTCGGGATCCTGCCCTCGCCGCACGTCGCACGCCGGCGCCGCGGACACCAGCAGGGTGACCGCCAGCGCCCACCGCGCGCCAATCAACCCGCGCTCTCCAGGAAGGCCGGCACCGCCGCGTCGTCGTCGACCAGCTGCTCGGCCGCCAGCGTGCGATCCGCCTGCAGCCAGACCCGCCACAGGGCGACGACCTCGATGCCGGCCGCGCCGAGCGAGCGCGTCGCCCCCTCGAGCTGGTGCTTGACGAAGAAGCTGGCCTCCCAGTTCATGCCCCAGTCGCGCAGGATGCCCAGCTCCTCGAGGAAGCCCACCCTGCGCAGGCCGGCGCCGCGCAGATCCGGGTCGGTCCAGGCGTCGTAGCCGTAGCCGGTGTCGGCGCGCAGCCGGATCTCGCAGCCCGGCAGGCTGGGGTAGGCCGCCCGGTCGCGGTGGTGCAGCCAGGTGTACGCCACGATGGCGTCGTCGACCTGGCCGATCATCCAGTAGTCACCGCGCTCCAGGCGCTGCCGCATCTGCGCGAGATCCTCGTCGCCGTGATGGACGCGCGAGACGCGGTCGATGTCCGCTTCGGTCCCCTTGACGAAGGTGACGCGAGCGGCCGGTCCCGTGGCACTGGGATCGGTGCGGGGAACGTCAGTCGAGCATTTACAGACGAACACTTCCCGGGCGAAGACCAGCACTCGGATATCGTACCAGATTGAACGCCTGTGCCGAGCTGTGGTCTGCTCGACGCCGATGGCACCACAACCCAGACCCGAAAAGATCGCGGTCATCGGTCTCGGCTACGTCGGCCTGCCG
>DATFRY010000547.1:0-25418 GCA_035262925.1 Kofleriaceae bacterium
GGCGACGAGGTCGCCGCGCGAACACGGAGTCGGGCTCCTGCGCAAACGCCGGCCCGGCCCGTCGGCCCTCATGGACGCCTCGGCGTCCAAGACGGCGAGGACACATCGCAGCGTGCGCGCGCGTCCGGCCCCGCTACAGCGCGCCGCGGCCGAGCTCGGCGGCGCGCTCGAGCGAGATCGCGTGGCCGAGCGGGTCGGCGTGGCGATGGACCAGGCGCCAGTCCGCGCCGATCCGGCGGTAGACCAGGGTGACGCGCAGGTCCCAGTCCTGCGCCGGCGCTCCCCCGACCTCGACGTGGTGCGCGTGCTCGATCACCGCGAGCACGGCCAGGTCGGCGGACATGTGGGCGTCGACCAGATCCTGCGACAGGCTCCCGTTGCGGAAATACGACCGCAGCGCGTCGAGCCGCCGATCATCGGTCCAGTGGCTGGGCTCGCCGCCGAACGGCGACATCAGCGTGAAGTCGTCGCCCATCCGGACGAACGTGCGGTAGCGGTCGATGTCGCCGCGCATCAGCGCATCGTTGGCCTGCTGCGAGCGGCGGGCGAGGTCCTGGGCCTCGGCGTCGAGCGAACGCGGGGTGGGGTGGGTGCACGAGAACGCGAGCGAGGCGAGCGCGGCGCCGGTGGTCGAGAGCATCGAGCGAATCGTCATTGCCAGCACTGTGGGGCCATCGCGGTGATGCACCAAGTGATACGATTTCATCTGGATGATGTACGGCGTGCAGGACGACGCCGGACCGCCGGGGCCGCCGCGACGATCGCGCCGAGCAGCCACGCGACGCCGGCGTCGGCCAGTGCGGCTCGGTTCGCGATCGCGCTGATCGGCGATCGCGCGAGCGGCGCGAGCGGCGCAGGCGGATCTGCGAGCACGATCCCGAGGCGGCGGGCGTGGGCGGCGGCCTGGCGCGGCACGGCGGCGAGGAGATCGCTCTCGGCGACCAGCGCGAGGGCGAGCAGGAAGCCGGGCACGGTGGCGGCGACGCGGCGCGTGCGGCCGAGCTTGCGCAGCTCCCGGTCGACCATGCCGAACGGGTCGTCGGTCAGCGAGACCACGACGTGCGACGCCGCGCAGTACTGGGCGAGGGTCGGTCGCACGCCGAGCGGATGGCCGGCGCGCAGCGCGATCGCGAACTCCTCGTCGTACAGCCGGGTCGCGACGAACCGCGGCGGCAGGTCGACCAGCGGCTGGATCACGACGTCGGCGCGCCGCGCGTCGAGATCGGCGAGCGCGGTCTGCGGCATGATGGTCCGCACGCCGACGGCGACCTGGGGCGCGGTGCGCGCGAGCGCGGCGAACAGCGCGGGCAGCACCGCGATCGACGCGGCGTCGGGCGCGCCGATCGTGAACCGCCGGGTCGACCGCGCGGGGTCGAAGCCCTCGGCGGTCGAGATCACGCCGCGCACGCGCTGGAGGATGTCGGCGATCGGCGCGGCCAGCTCGGTCGCGCGGTCGGTCGGCACCACGCCCTTGGGGTGCTTGAGGAACAGCGGGTCGTGCAGCACCCGGCGCAGCCGCCCGAGCCCGTGGCTGATCGCCGACGGCGACAGGTGGAGCCGCCCGCCGGCGCGCCCGACGTGGCGCTCGGCCATGACCACGTCGAACAGGACGAGCAGGTTCAGGTCGATCCGCGACAGGTCTATCTCGTGCAGCACGATGGCAGGAGTATGCCACCCCGTGCAGGATCAGGGCCGGCGCGCCGCAGCGGCGATCGCGTCGAGGATCGGCGCGATCACCTCGCGGTCGAGCCGCGCCCGGCGCACGGCGACGAACGCCTGCATCGCCGCGTCGAGCTGGGCGAGCCGGGCCAGGGCGCCGTCGAGCCGACCGCCGGCGTGGAGCTCGCCGCGCAGCGTCCCGCACAGGTAGCGCACGCACCGGCCGGGGCGATGCGCGACATCGAGCGAGCAGCCGTGGGGCCCGCGGAACGCGCAGCCGGCGTGCGCGTCGGCGCCGCGCGGCGCGACGAGGTCGCGCGCGCGCGTCCCGGCGCGGGCGAGCGCCGCCAGCTCGTCGTCGTCGAACAGCTCGGCCGTGACGCCGGAGCAGCAGTCGCCGCCGTCGTGGACGCCGCGCGGCCACGGCCGGCCGGTGGCGCAGGTCGCGCACGAGCGCACGCCGTGCAGCTCGGCGGCGACCGCGAGCTTGCTCGCGAGCACGTCGCGGGCGAGCGTGCGCTCGTCGGCGTCGACATCGCGGGCGCGCTCGACCCGCAGCCGCGTGCGCAGCGCGATCAGCTCGTCCGCCCGCGACCGCGGCTGGCGGACCTTGATCAGCAGCCGCTCGGCGGCGATGAGCACGCCGGCAGCCTAGCAGGTCCGGGCCGCTCCGCCCGCCGCGTCGCGCTCGATGACGCGTGCCACGGACTCGCCGGGCCGCCGCGACCCGCTTCGCCGCGGCGATCTCTGTCGGCGTCCCGATCGATGACGCGGGGCTTCGGGCGTCGTCTCCGACCGCGACCAGTACCCTCGGCGGGCCGATGGCAGCCCAGGAAAGGCGTGCTATTTGGGAAGTCGTGCGCGACGCAAAGGGGGAAGCGGGTGCACGGTCGCGGACCGCCGCGTGCTCGAGATCGAGCGGGGCGGGCGCACGTGCGTTCGTGCACACCGGCTGTACATCTGGTAATCGGGTTTGCCAGTCTCCGAGGTCGAGGTCCCGTTTCGAGGCGGCCGCGACGGAAGAGTCGATCCTGGCGGAGCACCACCTTCAGCGGAGTCTGTGAGTCAACATGCCGACCTCATCCTCCCAGGCGAAGACGAGATGTGACGCGCGGAGCGTCGCCGCGGCCCGGAAGAGCATCATGGAGCTCTCCCGGGTCGCCGAGGAGCCGGACGAGTTCCGGCGCCGGTTGCGGGGGATTCTGACCCGCCTGGTCTCCTTCGACGCCTACTGCGTCAACACCGCCGATCCGGCGACGCTGCTGGTGACCGGCTCGATCGGCGATGGGCTGCCGCCCGACAGGGCAGCTCGCCTCTTCGAGATCGAATATCTCGTGCCCGATTTCTCGAAGATGGCGGAGCTGGCCGTCGGCCCGAAGCAGGTGGCGGTCCTGGGCGACGAGACCGACCGCTGTCCCGAGCGGAGCACGCGCATGAGAGATGTGTTCCTGCCCATCGGCTATGCGCACGAGCTCCGCTGCGCGCTCCGGGTAGGCGGCTCGTGCTGGGGCTACCTCCACCTGCTCCGGGCGCACGAGCGCGACGACTTCTCTCCGCGCGAGGCGGAGGCGGTGCGCAGGATCGCCTCCGACATCGCCTACGGGCTCCGGCTCGGTATCCTCAAGCGAGCCGCCGGCTGCACCTCGACGGAGGTCGGCGTCGTGCTCCTGTCCGACTGCAGCACGATCGTGGACAGCATGAATCCAGCTGCCATGCGCTGGCTCGACGAGCTCAAGATCGAGCCGAGCCAGCCGCTTCCCCACTCGGTGCTCGCCGTGGCGCAGCGGTCGCGGACCTTCTCCGGCGATGCCCCGAACCCGGCGTCCTGCCGCGTGCAGACCCGGGCCGGCCGATGGCTGAGCATCCACGGCACCCGGATCGGCGGCCGCGTCGCGGTGATCCTGGAGACGGCACGCCCCAGCGACGTCGCGCAGGTGATCCTCCTCGCGTACGAGCTGACCCAGCGCGAGGGCCGCGTCGTCCACTTCCTCCTGCGCGGGATGAGCAACGACGAGATCGCGGTGGAGCTCGGGCTGTCGACCTACACGGTCAAGGATCACCTGAAGGCGATCTTCCGCAAGACCGGCGCGAGGAGCCGGGCCGAGCTGTCCGCGCGGATCTTCAACGAGCAGCACCTGCCGCGGATCGCGGCGCGCACCGCCATCGCGCCGAGCGGCTGGTTCGCCGATTGATCCCTGCGGGCCCCCCTCCTTCGAGGGATGTCAGGCCGATCGCGGCGCGCGTAGAGTACGGCGATGCTCACGTACAGCGGGCCGGGCGGCATGCGCATCGAGGACCTCGGCGCGGGGGCGCGGGTCGTGCTGGTGCACGGCGGCGGGGCCGGCGGCGCCGACGCGTGGAAGGCGCAGCTCGGGCTTGCCGAGCACTTTCGACTCGTCATCCCGACCCGGCTCGGCTATCCGGGCAGCCCGGCGGCGGACCGGGAGGACTTCGAGGTCGACGCCGTGCTTCTGGCCGAGCTGCTCGGGGACGGAGCCCACCTGGTCGGCCACTCGTACGGCGCGGTGGCCGCCATGCTGGCCGCCGCCGCCCGTCCGTCCGCCGTGCTGTCGCTGACCGTCATCGACGCGGCCTCGAGCGGGGTCGCGCGCGGCCATCCGGCGGTGGACGCGTACGAGCGCGACATGCAGAGCCTGGTCGCCTCACCGCCGGCCGACCCGAGCGCGTTCGTGCGCGCCGTGTTCGCGATCCTCGACGCCAGGGCCGTGCTGCCCGACCCGCTGCCTCCGGGCCTGGTCGCCTTCGGCCGCCGGCTCCCGGCGCTGCGCTGGCCGTGGGAGGCCGAGATTCCGATGGACGCGCTCGCCGCGGGTGGATTCCCCACGCTGGTGATCTCGGGCGGGCGCAATCCCCTGTACGAGGTCATCGCCGACGTGCTCGAGGCCCGGCTGGGCGCCGAGCGGTTCGTGCTGGCCGACGCTGGACACTCCCCCGCGAACGCCGGCGAGGCGCTGACCGAGCGGCTCCACCGGTTCCTCGGCGGCAAGGGAAGCGGTCGAGCCGGACGCGCGGCCAGCTCTAGCTCGTAGCCTCGGCCTCAGCGCCAGCCGATTCCGATGTGCGCCGGCATCGGGACGAGCACGGCGCCCGGGCCGAGGGCGGCCGATAGATCGCCCACCGCGGCCGCGGACACCGCGGCCCAGCGAGCCGCCCCGAGGCGCCGGCGCACGAGCGCGACCGGGGCCACGCTCGCGGCGAACGTGGACCAGAACGCGGCCGGGCTGTCGAACGAGAGGGGATGCGCGACGGTCTCGACCGTCACGCCGGCGAAGCCGGCGGCGATCAACGCGGCTCGGACCTCGTCGACCTCGCCGAGCGGCGCGGCCGGCGCGGGCAGCGCGAGCTCGGGCGCGGCCCGCCGGAGCGCGGCGAACAGCGCGGCGATGGCCGGCACCCGGTCGAGCGGCGCCCAGCTGACGATGACCGCGCAGCCGCCGGGCGCGATGACACGGTGGAGCTCGACCAGTCCGCGTGCCGGATCGGCGAAGAACATGAGCCCGAAGACGGAGAAGCCGGCGCGAAACTGGCCGCTGGCGAAGGGCAGCTCGTGGCCGTCGCCGACACCGGCTTCGATGAGGCCGGCGGCGCCGCCCGCCTCTGCCCGCGCGCGGAGGAGCGCGATCATCTCGGGCGAGAAGTCGATCGCGCTCACGCGCAGCCCGCGCTGCGCGGCGAGGAGGGTCAGGGTCCCGGGCCCGCAGGCGACGTCCACGATGGCCGCGCCCGCCGCCAGCGGAACGGACGCCAGCGCGTCGGCCGCGAACATCTCGCAGTGCGGGGCGAGCTCGCGGGTGTAGCTCGCCGACACGAGGTTCCATGGATCGGGGCTCGCGAGCGGCGAGGTCCGAGGATCGGCTGTCACGAGTCGGCCATCCCGGCGAGGGCGTCGCGGATGAGCCCGGCCACACGGTCGAGGATCGGCCGCCGCATGATCGTGTAGTGATCGGCCGCGATGGCGTGGACCCTCGCGCGCCCCGCCGGCAGGTCGCGCGCGTCGGCGTGTCCGGCGAACGCGCCCGTGGCGCAGAGCGCGAGCGTCGGGACATCGACCGCCGCCGGACGATATGCGAAGAGGGCGCGCGCGTTGCGCTCGAAGACCCGGACCATGCGCTCGAACGCCGGAGCGCAGAGCTCGGCCGGGATGATCCCGGCCTGGCTGGCCCACTCGTGCGCCCGGCCGATGCACGCGGCATCGCCGGCGGCGCGCAGCTCCTCGACCAGCGCATCGGGCGGCGCCGCCGCTCGTCCGCCCAGGTCGCCGACGAACCGGGCCACGAGCTGCGCGCGATCGGGCGGCGGCCCGGGCGGATGCGGCAGGCGGCTGTCGATCGTGAAGACGAGCTCGATCGGCTCGTCCAGCGCGCAGAGGATGCGGGCCATCTCCACGGCGACGAGGCCGCCCAGGGACCAGCCGCCCAGACGGTACGGGCCGCGCGCCTGCACCTGGCGCACCGCCTCGACGTAGCGCGCGGCCAGCCCGGACAGGCTGGCCGGAGCGGGCGCGCCGGGGTCGAGCGGCGGATCGTCGGAGTGGATGCCGTGCACGGCGCCGCAGCTGCGCAGGAGACGGGCCAGCTCGCGGTAGCAGACGACGTTGCCGCCGACCGGATGGACCAGGAACAGGGGCGGGTCATCGCCGGGCGCCAGGCACACGACGGGGCCAGACGGCCGGTCGGCGTCGCGCGCGCCGCCCGGGTCCGCGCTGCTGTCGCGGAGGAGCCGCGCCTGCGCCGCGAGCGTCGGATGGGCCAGGAGCGAACCCAGCGCGAGCCCGCGCCCGAACCGCGCCTGCACCATGGCGGTGAGCCGCACGGCGGCCAGCGAATGGCCGCCCAGCGCGAAGAAGTCGTCGTGCGCGCCAACCTGGGGAGCGCCGAGCACCTCGCGCCACAGCCCGGCCAGCGCCACCTCGACGTCGCCCGAGGGTGGGACGAGCTCCGGCCGGGCCGCGGCCGCCACGCGCGCGAGCGCGCCGCGATCGAGCTTTCCGTTGGCGCCGAGCGGCAGCCGATCGCCGAGGACGATGCGAGGCGGCACCATGTGAGCGGGGAGCCGGTCGGCCAGCGCGAGCCGCAGCGAGGCCGGGTCCGGAGGCGCCGCCGGATCGTCCGGCACCACCTGAGCCACGAGCGACTTGGGGCCGTGCCGCTCGCCCACCGCAGCCACGACGGCGGCGCGCACGCCGGGCGTCTGCTCCAGCGCCCGCTCGATCTCACCCAGCTCGATCCGGAAGCCCTGGACCTTGACCTGCGCGTCCTCGCGGCCGAGGAACTCGATGGTCCCATCCGGCAGCCAGCGGCCGATGTCGCCGGTGCGGTACAGCCGCTCGCCGGTGCGCGGGTGGACCAGGAAGCGCTCGGCGGTGCGTTCCGGGTCGCGAAAGTAGCCGAGCGCCACGCCCACGCCGCCGATGTAGAGCTCCCCGGGCACCCACACCGGGCGCGGCTCGAGCGCGTCGTCGAGGACGTGAACGGTCTGGTTGGCCATCGCCTTGCCGTACGGGATGCTGGGCGCATCGGGCGAGACGCCCCCGGTCGGATGGAGGATCGACCAGATCGACGCCTCGGTCGCGCCGCCCAGGCTCATGACGCACGCGTCGGGCGCGAGGGCGCGCAGCCTGGCCGGCAGCCGCACCGGGATCCAGTCGCCGCTGAGGAGCACGAGTCGCAGCGGAAAGCCGGCCGACTCGCCGGCGCCGTCGAGGTGCTCGGCGACCAGCTGCGCCAGCGCCGGGACCGAGTTCCAGATCGTCACCCGCTCGCGCCGGGCCAGCTCGAGCCACGCGCCCGGATCCGGCGACGTGGTGGCGGGCGGGATGATGACGGCTCCGCCCGCGGCCAGGAGACCGAACACGTCGTGGACCGACAGGTCGAAGCTGAGCGACGAGAGCGCGAGCGTCCGATCGCCGGCGGTCACGGCGAAGCGCTGGTTGACGTCGAGGATCGTGTTGACCGCGCCGCGGTGCGAGATCATCACGCCCTTGGGCGTGCCGGTCGATCCGGAGGTGAAGAGCACGTACGCGAGGTCGTCGAGATCCGGGCCGCCCGACGCGCCGTCCCGATCGGGCGGCGTCGATCCGGGCTCGGCCGGCGGGCGATCGACGGAGAGCCGCGCGAATCCGTCCGGCCAGGCGATGGCCGCGCCGACGCGCTCCTGGGTCAACGCCAGGGCCGGCTCGCACTGCGACAGGAGGAACTGGATCCGCGACGCCGGCAGCGCGGGGTCGACCGGCAGATACGCGGCGCCGGCTCGAACCACCGCGAGCACGCCCACCACCTGCTCCCAGCCCTTCTCCATGACCACGGCGACCAGGCCGCCGCGACGCGCGCCACGCCGGCGAAGCCAGGCGGCGACCGCGCCGGCGCGGGCGTCGAGCTCGCCGTAGGTCAGCCGGACCTCGCCCGCGACCACGGCGACGGCGTGGGGTGCGCGCGCGCAGGAGGCGTCCACCAGCTCCGGCAGCGTCGCGAGCGGAAGCTCGCGCGCGGTGGAGTTCGCCTCGCCCGCGAGCGTCCGGTGGGCCGCCGGCACCAGCATCGGCGTCTCGCGCCAGGCCTCGGCCGAGGCGGCGAGCCGGTCGACCAGCGCGCCATGGGCCGCGTGGGCGTCATCGATCAGTCCGGCCGGGAAGAGCTCCTCGACCGCGTCCCAGTTGAGGACGATGGCGCCGCCGTCCTCGATCGCCTGGTGGTCGAGCCACACGTG
Source organism: Kofleriaceae bacterium (assembly GCA_035262925.1). GTDB lineage: Bacteria > Myxococcota_A > Polyangia > Haliangiales > Haliangiaceae > DATFRY01. The sequence goes on from DATFRY010000547.1 coordinate 8,386, forward strand.
CGGCGTGGACAGGGAGCCGCGGGCGAGGGCGTCGAGCCAGCCGGTGCGCCGTGCGCCCGACGGATCGAGGGCGCTGGCGAAGACCACCGGCGCGCGCGCGCGCGGACCGGCATGCTCGGCGAGGTTCAGCTCGCGCGCGACCACCATGCCGCTGACCTGGGCATGGGACAGATCGGTCAGGAGCTGCCCCTGGAGGCTGCGCGCGCGCCCGGCGAAGGTGGCGCGCAGATCGATCGCGACCTCGGTGAGGACCGTGGACGCGAAGTTGCCGGCGACGCGGCCGGCGTCCGGGTGGAGCGGCACGCGGTTGAGGTGCATCACGTTGAGGAGGAAGGTAGGGCGACGGCTCCAGGCGGCGAGCACGCTGGCATAGGCGGTCGCGAGCGCGGCGCTGGCCGTGACGCCGGCGCGCTGTGCGTGCGCCTTGAAGGTGCGCCAGGCCTCCGGGGACAGGCGCTTGGTCCGCCGGACGAAGCGATCGCGGCGCGAGCTCGTCGTCGCCACCAGCGGCAGCTCCGGCGCCCCCGGCAGCCGGGCCAGGCGCCCGCGCCAGTACGCCAGCGACGACCTGTACGACGCGGAGTCGCGGGCGCGCGCCAGCCCCTCGACGTAGCCGCGATAGGACAGCTGCAGCGCGGAGAGCGGCGCGGCCGGGTCGTCGTACAGGCGCAGGGCCTCGTCGACCAGGATGCGGAGCGAGGTGCCGTCGAGGACGAGGAGGCTCGCGCGCACGAACAGAGTGGTGGCGGAGCCGGTCCGGAGGGCGCAGGCGGCCAGCGGTGGGCCGGTGAAGGGATCGGGCGCCTCCGACGACAGCCGCGTGCGGATCCGTGCGCGCAGCGCCGTCGCCTCCTCCTCGGGACACCCGCTGCCGTCGATCCGCTCGATGCGGAACCGCGGAGTCTCGCGCAGAACCCGCTGGCGGCCGCCGGCCAGCATCCTGACCCGCAGCGCGTCGTGGCGCTCGATGAGGCGGTTGGCCACCTGGTCGGCCCGGTCCAGATCGAGCGACGGCAGATCGAACTCGAGCTCGATCTGCGCCGGCAGGTCGCCCAGCTCGCCGAAGGCCTCCTGGCCCAGGACGTAGGCCTGCTGCAGCTCGGTCTGCTCGAACGGTTCGTCGGCGGGCGCGGCAGGGCTCACCGGCCTCGACCGCGGCGTCGTCGCGCCGCGGCGGCGACCTCGCTCGCGGGCCCCGAGCGACGAGATGAGCGCGCCCTTGTGCTCGGTCAGGCGGGCCTTGAGCTCGGCGGTCATCGCGCCGGCGGGAGCCCGGTAGCGCAGATCGCCGCCGTCGATCCAGACCTCCACGTCACAGCTCCCCAGCTCCTCCAGCAGTCTCTCTGCGTCCGACATCAATCCTCCTCCCCTCCTGTCCATCTCGCCGGGGACCCGGCCGACTTCATCGGGTCTAGATCGTCCCCTCTTCCATCGGCCACGCTGGTCGCGCGTGCGATCCGGACTCCGGCGCGTGGGCCCCGAGCTCCGGCGAACCCGGCTGACCGACCCGGTCGGCCACCTCCCTGGCGAGCCGCGCGAGCGTGGCTTCCTGGAGGATGCTGAGCAGCGACACGCGCACGCCGGTGAGCCGCTGGATCCGCTCGATGATCTCCATGGCGAGGAGCGAATCGACCCCGAGCTGGGTCAGCGGAAGCGACGCCATCTCGCCCGCTGCCAGCTCACCTGCCGATCGGTGCAGCACCTGCGCCAGGAGATCGACGAGCGCGCGCTCGACCGCGGCCGCGCGCTCGGTCGGCGAGAGCGCGGCCAGATCCAGCTGCCTGCTCACCGGCGCGCTCGGGGGCCGCGGTGCCTCGGTGCGGGCTCCGGCCGTCTGGCCGAGGCGCGCGCCGGGCGGCAGCGGCCTCTGCCGGATGCCCTCGCATGCGGCGACCGTCTCGCCCGCGGCGTCGATCAGATGGAAGCTGGACGCCAGGCCGTCCTCGTCGCGCTGCTCCTCGGCCTGGACCCAGACGGCGTCCCGCCAGCGACCGGCGCGCCGCAGCCGGCGAAAGCCGACCATGATGCGCGTCGTCTCGTCGGACAGCGGCGCCGGGGTGGGCGCGGCAGGATCCGCGCGCAAGGCGAGGCCGGGCAGGAGCGTCGCCTGGAAGGCGGCGTCGATGAGCGCGAGCGGAATGGACGCGGGCTCGCCGGGCGCGGCGCACGACCCGTCGCGCAGGCGGCCGACCGCGCGGTGTCCATCGCGGTGGAGCGCGACGACACCGCGACACGCGGGGCCCAGCTCGACCCCGCGGCGCGCCAGCGCGGCGTAGAAGGCGTCGACGTCGACGGGCTCGGCTCCGTCGGTGGCGGGCAGGCCGGGCCCGGTCAGGCGGAAGCCCGACCCGGCGCTCGCGCGCGCCACGCCGGTCGCGTGGGTCGTGAACGGTCGGCTCTGCCGGTCGGCATCGTCCGCGCGCCGGCTCACGACTCGAAAGTGCGCGCCCTCCGCCCCCGGCCGGAACAGCACCTGGACGTCGTGGCGCTCGTCCTCGCCGAGGACGAGCGGGCGGAGGATGACCACGTCCTCGAGCTCGGCGCACGGGCTCCCGGTCAGCTCCTGGAAGGCCTCGCTGACGAGCGTGAGATACACGACCAGGTTCACCAGCGCGCCGCCGAGGACGCGATGGTCGGCCACCAGCGGCAGCTGCGACAGCTCGAGCCGGGTCACGAACGCCGCGCCCTCGAGCGCCGGCGATTCGAGACGGTCCAGCGCGAACCATGGCCGCCCGCACGCCGGCTCCGCGGTCGCCTTCAGGCTCGGCTCCGCTGCGCGCGCGCGCGCCGGCCCAGGTGACGACGCGGCGGTCGCCACCGCCGGCGGCGGCTCCATCCAGTGGCGCTGTCGCTCGAACGGATAGGTCGGCAGCGCCACCCTCGTGAATCCGCCGCGCTCCTGCGCGAGGCCGGGCGCGTCGAAAGGCGCGCCGCGCTCGAACAGCGCGGCCAGGCTCTCGAGCATCGGCTCGATGCCCGCGCGCCCCTTCTGCGCGGAGGGGAGCCACAGCGCGCCGCCGTCGCCGGCGATCCGCCGGCCGAGCGCGATCAGGACCGGCGCCGGCCCGATCTCGACGAAGGCATCGACGCCGTCGGCCAGCGCGGCCCGCATGGCGGCGTCGAAGCGGACCGGCATCCGCGCGTGGTCGCGCCAGTAGCCGGGCCGAGCCAGCTCGTCCGGCACCGCCGCGCGTCCCAGCAGGGTCGAGTAGATCGACACGCGCGCGCGCTGCCCGGGCACGCGGGAGGCCGCGCGCTCGAGAGGCGCGAGCACCGGATCCATCTGCGCCGAGTGGAAGGCGTGGGTGACCTCCAGCCGTCGCACGCGCGCCCCGGTCGAGCGGAGGGCCGCGATCGCAGGGCCGAGCGCGTCGTCGGAGCCGGACAGGACGAGGTCCTCCGGACCGTTGTGGGCGGCCAGGGACACCGCCGGGTGGGCCTCGATGAGCGCACGCAGGCTCGCCTCGTCCAGCTGCACCGCCCACATCGATCCGGCCGGGGCCAGGTCGTCCATGAGGCGCGCCCGCTCGACCACCAGCCGGAGCGCGTCCTCGGCGCTGCACACGCCGGCGACGCAGGCGGCCGCGTACTCGCCCAGGCTGTGGCCCAGCACCGCGTGGGGCGCGATGCCCCAGGCGGCCCACTGCGCGGCCAGCGAGATCTGGAAGGCGAAGAGCGCCGGTTGCGCCCGCCGCGCCACGCGGGCGGCGCCGGCGGAGGCGTCGGCCGCGAGGGTCTCGTGGAGAGACGGCTCGCCCATCGACAGGAGCGCTCGATCGAGCCTGTCGAGCGCGGCGCGAAAGGCGGGGCTGCTGCGCGCGAGCGCGGCCCCCGCCTCCGCCGCGAGCTGGCCCTGCCCGGTGAAGAGAAACGCCAGCCGCGGCCGCCCGCGCGGTGCGGACGCGCCTCGCTGTCCGTCGGCCAGCCGCGCGAGCTCGCGGGCCATCTGGTCGCGCGAGGAGGCGACGATGGCCGCGCGAACCGGCAGCAGCATGCGCCCGGTGCCGGCCGAGTGGCAGACGTCGTGGAGCTCGGGCGGGTCCTCCGCCTCCAGCCGCGCGGCGAAGCGCGCGGCGAGCTGGCGCAGCGCCGGAGCGGAGGCGGCCGAGAGCGCGAGCAGCGCCGGCCCGCGCGCGGCGAGCTCGGCGCCGTCTGGCGCGGCGCGATCGACCGCGGCCGGCGGCGGCGGCGGCGGGCCGGCCTCCTCGAGCACCACGTGCACGTTGGTGCCGCTGAAGCCGAACGCGCTCACCCCTGCGACGCGACGGGCATGGCCGCGCGGCCACGGCGTCATGGCGGTGGGGATGTCGATCCGCGCCTCGTCCGCGCCGAGGTGCGGATTGCGCTCGCGCAGGTGGAGCTGCGGGGGGATGGTGCCCTCCTGCAGGCAGAGGACGACCTTCATCAGGCCCGCGATGCCCGCGGCCGCCTCGAGGTGGCCCAGGTTGGTCTTGACCGAGCCGATGGCGAGGGGCGGCCGCTCCGCCGCCCGATCGCCGAACACGCGGGCGAGCGCGCCGTACTCGATCGGATCGCCCAGCGGGGTCCCGGTCCCGTGCGCCTCGATGTATCCGACGTCCTCGGGCAGCACGCGGGCGGCGCGCAGCGCGTCCCGGAGCAGCCGCTCCTGGGCAGGGCCGCTCGGCGCGGTGAGGCCGTTGCTGCGCCCGTCGTTGTTGATCGCCGAGCCGCGGACCACCGCGCGCACGCGGTCGCCGCGCGCCCGGGCGTCGTCGAGCCGGCGCAGGATCACGACCGCGCACCCCTCGCTGCGGACGAAGCCGTCGGCGGCGGCGTCGAAGGCGCGGCAGCGGCCGGTCGGCGACAGGGCGCGGGCGCGGCTGAGGTAGACGGTCAGCGCCGGATCGAGGATCGCGTTGGCGCCGGCCGCGATCGCCAGATCGCAGCTGCCGTCGCGCAGGCTCTGCACGGCGAGGTGGACGGCCACCAGCGAGGACGAGCAGGCGGTGTCGACGGTGACGGCCGGCCCCTCGAGGCCGAACGTGTAGGCGATCCGACCGGAGGCGATGCCCGCGGCCGCGCCGGTCAGGGAGTGAGAGTCGATGCGAGAGAGATCGCCCGAGGTCAGGTGCCGGCGCGCGTAGTCGAGGGTGGCCATGCCGACGAAGACTCCCGTGCGGCTGCCGGCCAGCCGCGGCGACAGGTCCCCGGAGTCCTCGAGCGCGGCCCAGGTCTCCTCGAGCAGCATGCGCTGCTGGGGATCGAGCTGCTCGGCCTCGCGCGGCGAGAGGTCGAACAGGGCCGCGTCGAACCGATCGATGTCGTCGACGAAACCGCCGTGGCGGACATAGAGGCGGCCGCGCGCGGCGGGATCGGGATCGAAGTGAGCGTCGGTGTCCCAGCGCTCGGCCGGGATCGGTGTGACCGCGTCCTCGCCGCGACAGAGCAGCGACCAGTAGTCGTCCGGCGTGCGGATCCCACCCGGCAGGCGACAGGCCATGCCGACGACGGCGATCGGGGCCGAGCCGCGCGCCTCCAGCTCGACCAGCCGCGCCTGCAGGCGATGGACCGCCTCGCGCGCCCGCTCCGCCACCGTCGAATCCGGTCCGGGGGCTCGATCTGCATCTCGATGTCGATCTCGATCGCGCATCACCGATCTTCTCCGGCCAGGAGGCCAGTCAGCTGTGAGAGGAGCTCGGGCCCGAGCCCGGAGTCGGACAGCCCGCTCAGGAGGGCGAGGTCGAGCTCGGTGCCGCGTCCGCCACCCGGCGCCCGGCCGCCTGGGTCCGGGTCCCGACCCGGATCCGGATCCACGTGGGCTGCGCTCGCGTCGAGGTCGACCTCGATCCGGCGCGCGAGCTCGCGCGCGAGCGCCTCCACGGTCGGATGGTCGAAGAGGAGCGCCGCCGGCAGCGGTCGCTCGAGGGCCGCCGCCAGTCGGTTGCGGACCGTGACCGCCATGAGCGAATCCATCCCGAGCTGGCGGAACGGCGCGTCCCGGCGCAGCGCCCCGCCGAGGCCCAGCACCTGGCGCACGCAGCGCTCGACCTCGTCCGCCAGGCGTTCGGCCCGGTCGGCGGCCGGCGTCTCGCGCAGGAGCTCGACGAAGCTGCCGGTCGCTCCGCTCGCTGCCTCGGCCTCCGCGCCCGCGGCGAGGAGCGCGCACGGGCGCCCGTCGGCGAACGAGAAGCCGCGAGCGAGGCGCGTCGGATCCGGGATCGGCATCGCCACCACGCAGGGCTCGCGCGCGCACAGGAGCGAGAGCGCGAGCGCGTGCCCGGTGGCCTCGTCCAGGCTGGCCAGGCCGCGCTCGGCCAGCCGGTCGCGATGGGCCGCGCTGAGCGCGCCGATCATGCCTCCCGCCGCCCACGGGCCCCAGGCGATGCTGACCGCCGGCTGGTCGGCCGCGCGCCGACGACGCGCCAGCGCGTCGAGCCCCGCGTTCGCCGCGGCGTAGCTGGCTTGCCCCGGCGGGCAGAGCGTGCCCGCCACCGACGAGAAGAGGACGAAAAAGTCGAGCGGCCAGCCGGCCGTCAGGGTGTGGAGGTGCCAGGCCCCCGCCACCTTGGGCGCGACCACGCGCGCGAACCGCGCCTCGTCCTGGCCCAGGACCAGCCCGTCCTCGAGGACGCCGGCCGCATGGACGACGCCGCGCACGGGCGGCGCGCTCGCCGCGAGCTCATCGATGACGCGAGCGGCGCCCGCGCGCTCGGCGACATCGGCGGCGAAGACGACCAGGCGAGCGCCGCGACGCTCGAGCTCGGCCAGGCGCTCGCGCTGCCGCTCGCCGGCGCCGGCGCCCCGACGGCCGACCAGGGCGAGGTGGCGCGCACCGGCGGACACGAGGGCGCCGGCCAGTCCCAGGCCGAGCGCACCGAGGCCTCCGGTGATGAGGTAGGTCGAGTCGTCGCGGATCGCCCGGGGTTCACGGGCCACCGAGGTCGCGACCAGCCGGGGCACGGCGCGCGCTCCGGCGCGGAAGGCCACCGCGTCGGCCCGCTCGCCGGAGCCCCGGCCGGGATGCCCGGTGTGGCGCAGCATCTCGCCGATGAGGGCCGCCGCGTCCTGGTCGTGATCGACTCGCGGATCGAGATCGAGCCGACACGCGCCGAGCTCTTCCTGCTCGAAGGCCACGCTGCCCCAGACGGCCCACGCCATGGCCTGGAGCAGGCGATCGCCGCCCCGGCCGGCCACTGCCTGAGCCCCGCGGGTCGCGATCCACGTGCGCGGAGTCGCCCGGTCGCCGAGGCGAGACAGCGCGTCGACGACGCCGGCGGCGGCACGCCAGACGGCGCGCCAGCCGGCGGGCGACGCGCCGCCATCTTGCGCCTCGACCGCTTCCAGGTCGAGGTTCCAGAGGTGAACCAGGCGTGCGCAGCTCGCCGCGCCCGCCGGCGGGAGGGCCGCGCTCAGCTGGCGCGCGAGCTCCCCTGGGTCGGCCGAGCGCTCGTCCATCGGGATGAGGACCGTGGTTCCTCCGCGCTCCTCGATCGCGCGCGCGAGCCGGCGGCCGAGCCCGGCGCGGTCGGCCAGGACGATCCATCGCCCGCTCGCGTCGGGCGTGACCGCCGAGTCCGGCGGCGGACACGGCGGCGGCGCGGCCTGCCACTCGACCCGGTGCTCGAGCCCGGGCGGGACCGGCGGTCCGGCCGGCACCTCGGGCCCGGCCGGCGCGGGAGACGGAGCGATCCGCGGACCATCCAGCGGAGGGGCCTGCCAGTGGCGCTGCCTATGCCAGGGGTGGCGAGGCAGGTCGGCACGGAGTCGCGGGCCGGCGCCGAAGAGGCGCGGCAGGTCGAGCTCGACCCCGCGCGCGTGCAGCGCTCCCAAAGACGCCAGCAGCACCTCGACCTCGTCGGCGTCGCGCCGCATCGACGGGACCAGGCAGACCGTCCGCCCCGCCGCCTCGGCGCACTGGGCGACGGCCAGGCCGAGGACCGGGTGCGGCCCGATCTCCAGGAAGAGCTGCGCGCCCCCGGCCAGCAGCCTGGCGATGGCCGGCCCGAACTGGACCACCGAGCGCGCGTTCTGCGACCAGTAGCGCGCGTCCCCGTCGGTGGCGCGCGCCCGGTCGCCTCGCACCGTGGACCAGAGCGGGACGGTGGCCGGCCGCGGCTGGACCTCGGCCAGGACCGCCTCCAGCTCCTCGAGGATCGGATCCATGCGCGCGCTGTGCGCCGGGAAGTCGACCGCGATCCGGCGAGCTCGCACGCCGCGCTGCTCGAGGGTGTTCACCAGCGCGAGGACTCCCGCGGTGGTGCCGCTGACGATGGTCGCGCCCGGGGCGTTGATCGCCGCCACCTGGACGTCGAGATCGCCGGCGAGGAGGATCGCCTCCACCTCCGCGGCGGGCAGCTCGATCGTGGCCATGGTGCCCTGGCCGACGGTCTTCTGCATCAGCCGCCCGCGGTGCAGCGCGACCAGGACGGCGTGCTCGAGCGAGAGGACGCCGGCGGCGTGGGCGGCCGCCACCTCGCCGGCGCTGTGACCGACCACGGCGACCGGCGTGACTCCCCAGCTCCGCCAGTGCTCGACGAGCGCGATCTGCAGGGCGCACAGCGCCGGTTGCGCGCGGTCGGTCGCGGTGAGCCAGGTCGACGACGGATCGCGGAGGACGTCGAGCACCGACCATCCGGCCGCCTCGCGCAGGATGCGGTCGAACGCCTCGACCGCGCGGCGCGCGGCCGGCGAGCGCGCCAGCAGGCCACGTCCCATCCGCGGCCACTGCCCGCCCTGCCCCGACACCACGAAGACGGCGCCCAGGCCCGGCGCCGCCCCCCTCGCGTCTCCGGTGGCGATCGACGGAGCGGGCTCGCCGCGGGCCCAGGCGTCGAGCGCGGCCGCCAGCTCGCCCGTCGTCCGCGCCGGCGCGGCGAGGCGCCATGCGTGATGAGTGCGCCGCAGCGCCGCCTCGCGGCAGATGGCGTCGAGCTCGAGACGGCGCTCCGCCGGGCCCTCGTCCGCGTCCAGCCCGACGGTGCGCAGCCATGCGCGGGTGCGATCGACCTGCTCGCGCAGCGCGCGCTCGCTCCGCGCCGACAGGAGGAGGAGGTTCCCGGTCGACGTCGCCGACAGCGCGCCCGGTTCGAGCGCCGGCGGCCCGCACGCGGCCGGCGGCTCGGCGAGGACGGCGTGGGCGTTGGTGCCGCTGATCCCGAACGAGCTGATGCCGGCGAGCCGCCGCGCGCCGTTCCGCCGCCAGGGCGTGGGCGATGCGACGACGGCCGCCGGGATCGCGTCCAGGTCGAGCTGCGGGTTGAGGCGGTGCTGGTGGAGGCTCGCCGGCAGGAGCTCGTGCTGGAGCGCCAGCGCGACCTTGAGCACGCCGGCGATCCCGGCGGCCGCCTCGAGGTGACCTATCTGGGTCTTGACCGATCCGATGAGGAGCGGATCCGCACCGGCGCGTCCCGGCCCGAGCGCGGCGGCCAGCGCGCCGACCTCGATCGGATCGCCGAGCGGCGTGCCGGTGCCGTGCGCCTCGACGTATGCGATCTCCTCCGGCCGCGCGCGCGCGTCGCGCAGCGCGGCGCCGAGGAGCGCCTGCTGGGCCACACCGTTGGGCGCGGTGAGGCCGCTGGAGGCGCCGTCCTGGTTGACGGCGCTGCCGAGGACGAGGGCGAGGCAGCGATCCCGGTCGCGCACGGCGTCGCTCCATCGCTTGAGCACGAGCACGCAGCAGCCCTCGCCGCGCCCGTACCCGTCGGCCGACGCGTCGAACGTCTTGCACCGCCCGTCGGGCGCCAGCGCTCGCGCCTGACACAGGCTGACCCCGATCTCCCAGCTGAGGATGAGGTTCACGCCGCCCACCAGCGCGAGCGACGATTCGCCGCGCCGCAGGCTCTGCACGGCCAGATGGAGCGCCACCAGCGACGACGAGCAGGCAGTGTCGACCACGAGCGCAGGGCCCTGGAGGCCGAAGCTGTACGCGATGCGCCCGGCCGCGAGGCTGAGGTCGGAGCCGGTGAAGGCGTAGGCGCTCGTGGCCGACGGGGCGGCGCTGCGCAGGCCGAGCTGGGCGTAGTCCTCGACCCCGGCCCCGATGAACACGCCGGCCGCCGTCCCCGCGATCCGGTCCAGGCGGATGCCGGCGTCCTCGAGCGCCTCGTACGAGGTCTCGAGCAGCATGCGCTGCTGCGGATCGAGCGCCGCCGCCTCGCGCGGCGCGATGCCGAAGAAGGCGGCGTCGAACTGGTCGACGCTCGAGAGGTAGGCGCCTTCGCGCGAGAACGCCCGCTCCGGCGCGTCCGGGTCCGGCAGCGCGCCGCCGGCCAGCTCGGGCCGCGACCGGGGCGGCGGCCGCACCGCATCCACGCCGCCGGCGAGGAGCGCCCAGAAGCCGGCCGCGTCCTCGATGTCGGGCGGAAATCGACAGCCGGCGCCGACGATGGCGATCGGCTCGGAGCCGGCCGCTTCCACGGCCGACAGCCGGGCGCGCAGCTGGCGTATCGCCACCAGGGCGCGCTCGAGGGCGGAGCGATCGGAGCCGCGCTCGCGCGCCGCGCGATCGGCCGTCACGGCGCTGCCTCCTCGACCGTCTGCTGGTCCAGGTCGCCCAGGTCGTCCAGGTCGTCCAGCTCGTCCAGCAGCGAACGCTCGAGATCGTCGCGCGTGAGGCGCGTGAGGTCCTCGGCGCGCGATCGCGGCGCGCCGCGCCGAGTCGGCCCCCGGTCGGCCGTCGCCTGCGCCGACGCGACCGCGACCGGCGCGATGTCGCCGGCCGCCGCCAGGTGGGCGGCGAGGCGCCGCACCGACGGATGGTCGAACATGATCGGCCCGGCCAGCGGACGGCCGAGGTCGCGCTGCAGGTCCTGGCGCAGGCGCATGACCATCAGGGAGTCCATGCCGAGATCGAGAAACCCCTGCGTCGGATCGACCGGCTCGCTCGCGTCCAGGAGCAGGATGGCCGCGACGCGCCGGCCGATGCGCTCCTCGAGGAGCGCCCGCCGCGTCCGGTCGTCGGCCGCCTGCAGCTGGAGGCGCAGGTCCCCCGCCTCCGCCCCGGCGTCGCCGGCGTCCATCGCGTCCACCGCGTCCACCGCATCCGGCGCCTGGATCGCAGGCACCGACGCGACCCGATCCGGCGCGGTCCTCATCTCCAGCCAGTACCGGCGGTGCTGCCAGGGATAGCCCGGCAGCGGGGCGTGGGCGAGGCTCGCCGCCGAGCGCACCGGGAGGTCGACGCGGCGGCCCGCGACGTGGAGCTCGCCCAGCGCCTCGAGCAGGCAGGCGCGCTCCGGCTTCTCGCGGCGCAGGGTCGGCGTGCAGACCCCGTCGACGCCGCGCGCCTCGAGGCACTGCAGGGTCGCTGCCACCAGGGTCGGATGCGGACCGATCTCGAGGAATGTGGTGTGCCCGGATCGGATGAGAACGTCGATCGCGTCGGCGAAGCGCACCGGGGCGACGACCTGGTCGGCCCAGTAGGCGGGGCCCTGCTCCTCTCCGCCGACCGGCCGCCCCAGCGCGGTCGACACCAGCGGGATCCGCGCGGCGCGCGGGCGGAGATGGGACAGAGCGTCGAGGAGCTCGCTCCGCGCCGGGCGCATCTGGCGGCTGTGGAAGGCGAGCTGACCGCGGAGGAGCCTGGCGTGCACGCCGCGGGCCTCCAGCTCGGAGGCGAGCTCCGCCAGCGGCCCGGGCTCGCCGGCGAAGACGGCGGCGCGCGGCCCGTTGACGGCGGCCAGGGCGACCCGCTCGCCGAACCGGCGCAGGTCCACCTCCTCCGCCGCGATGTCGGCCGCGAGCATGCGCCCGCGCCCGACCGCGCCGCGCATGGCCCGGGCGCGCGCGACCGTCATGTGCACGGCCTCCGGCAGGGACAGGACGCCGGCGGCGTACGCCGCGCCGATCTCACCCAGGCTGTGGCCCACGACGGCGTCGGGATGCACGCCGTGGGCGCGCAGCCAGCCGAACAGCCCGGCCTGCAGGGCGAAGAGCGCCGGCTGGGTCACCTCCACCTCGTGGACGCGGGATGCCCGCTCCTCCGCGGCCAGCTCGCCGAGCAGGGACCAGCCGGCCTCGCGCTGGATGAGCCGGTCGCAGGCGGCGACGGTGCCCCGGAACACCGGCTCGGTGGCGATGAGCTCGCGCCCCATCCCCCACCACTGCGGTCCCTGGCCGGAGAAGACGAAGGCGAGCTTGCCCTCCTCGCGCGGGGCGGCGCGGCAGCCGACCCGGTCGACTCCCTCGGCCAGGCGGCGCAGCACGGCGGCCAGCTCGCCCGGCGAGTCGGCCACCACCGCCGCGCGCATGGCGTGGTGGGAGCGGCGCGCGCGCGACGAGTGGCAGCTCGCCGCCAGGGGAGCGGCGGAGGCGGCCACGGCATCGGCGCACCGCCGCGCGACCTCGGCCAGCGCGGGCGCGGTCGCGGCCGAGACCAGGAACAGATCGGGTGCCGCGGTGGGCGCGGACGCGCCCGAGGACAGTCCGGCGCGATGCAGCTCGGCCACGACCTCGAGCAACGCGGCGCGCGAGTCCAGGTCCCGGTGCTGTGCGGCCAGAACAGCGGCGGCCGCGCCGCGCTCGCCGCGCTCGGCCAGCACCTCGCCGATCGAGCGCGCAAGGAGCGGGTGAGGGGAGATCTCGACGACGGCGGAGAAGCCGTCCGCCAGCGCCCGGCGCAGGGTCTGTTCGAACCGCACCGGCTCGCGGAGGTTGCGCGGCCAGTAGTCGGCGTCCTGCGCGGATCCCGGGGCGGTGTCGCCCAGGACCGTCGAGTAGATCGTCATGCGCCCGGGCGACGCGTGCATGCCGGCCAGCGCTTCCCGCAGCGGCTCGACGTACGGATCCATGTGAGCCGAATGCGCGCCGATGTCGGTCCGGCGGATCCGGTGGGTCTCGACGCCGCGCTGCACCAGATCGTCGAGCAGGCCGGCCACTCTGTCGGCGTCCCCGCTGACGGCGGTGCTCCGGGGGCCGTTGTAGCCCGCGATCTCCACACCTCCACCCAGCGCCGCCAGGGCCCGCTCGACCTCGTCCGGGGGGAGCTCGACCAGCGCCATCGCGCCCTTCCCGGCGGCGAGCTGCATCAGGCGACTGCGATGGACCACCACGCGCGCCGCGTCGGCCATGTCGAGGGCGCCGGCGGTGTACGCGGCCGCCACCTCGCCGACGCTGTGCCCGAGCACCGCGTCGGGCGCGCATCCGTGGGCCTCGAGCCAGGCGGCGAGCGCCGCCTGCACCGCGAAGAGGAGCGGCTGTCCGACGTCGATGCGATCGAGCCGCGCCTCGTCGGTCCCGTGCAGGAGCTCGTCCCGGAGCGACCAGTCGAGCCACGCGGAGCAGGCCGCGTCGCAGGCGTCGAACGCGCGCGCGAAGACCGGATCGGCCAGGAGGGTCCGCACCATGCCGCGGTGCTGGCTGCCGTTGGGGCCGAACACGAACAGGGTCCGGCCCGGCGTCGATCGCGCGGCCGCACCCGCACCCGCGGCGGGCCGCACGTCCTCCGGCCCTCCCCCGGCGAAGGCGCGAAGCCGCCGGGCGAGCTCGGCTCGCGACGCCCCGGTGAGGGCGGCGCGCACGCCGGCGCCACGCGCGGTCGCCCCCGCGCGCGCCTCCACGCCGGCCGGCAATTCACCGCGCGCGAGCGCCGCGGCGGCGGCGCCGGCCGTCTCGCGCAGCGCGGCCAGGTCGACGGCCTCGAGGCGGACCAGCGCCGGATCGTCGTCCGGGTCGGAGGCGAGGACCGCGTGCGCATTGGTGCCGCCGAAGCCGAACGAGCTGACCCCGGCGACCCGGCGCCCGCCCTCGACCGGCCACGGCATCGGTCGGGTGGGCACCGCCAGCCCGAGCGCCTGGAAATCGACGTGCGGATTGGGCGTCTCGAAGTGAAGGTTGGGCGGGATCCGGCCGCGGCGGAGCGCGAGGCAGGTCTTGATGAGACCGGCCATTCCGGCAGCCGCCTCCAGGTGCCCGATGCTGGTCTTGACCGCGCCCAGCCACAGCGGCGGCGCGCCGCGGCGGTGCACACCCAGCACCTGGCCGATGGCGTTGGCCTCGATCGGATCCCCGAGGAGGGTGCCGGTGCCGTGCGTCTCGATGAAGGCGACCTCTTCGGGGGCCACGCCGGCGCGGGCGTGGGCGTCGCGCAGGACCGCCTCCTGCGCCCGCGGGTTGGGCGCGGTCATGCCGTTGCTGGGGCCGTCGTTGTTGACCGCCGTGGCCAGGACGAGCGCGACCACGCGATCGCCGTCGGCGCGGGCCCGGGACAGCCGCTTGAGCACGACCACGCCGGCACCCTCGCCGCGCACGTAGCCGTTCGCGCGCGCGTCGAAAGCCTTGGAGCGCCCGTCGGGCGCCATCGCGCCGAACTTGGACATGGCCACGAACGAGTCGGGCGCGAGGAGCAGGTTGACCCCGCCCACCAGCGCCACGGTCGACTCGCCGCTCTGTACGCTCTGGCAGCCGAGGTGGAGGGCGACCAGCGACGACGAGCAGGCGGTGTTCACGGCCAGGCTCGGTCCGGCCAGCCCGAGCGCGTACGACACGCGGGCCGGGATGATGCTGAGGTCCTCGCCCACCGCGGTGTGCTGGGCGATCGCCTCGAGCGAGCCGCGCCGGGTGGCCGCATAGTCGCTCCACATCGCGCCGACGAAGACGCCGGTCCTCGTGCCTCGGAGCTCGCGCGGCGGGAGGCCGGCGTCCTCCAGCGCCTCCCACGCGAGCTCGAGGATCAGCCGCTGCTGTGGATCCATGTGGATCGCCTCGCGGCGCGAGATCCCGAAGAAGGGAGCGTCGAAGCCGTCCACCGCGTCGAGGAGGCCGGCCCAGCGCGTGCTGGCACGGCCGGGCGCATCCGGATCGCGATCGTAGAGCCCGCCGAGATCGAAGCGCGCGGGGTCCAGCTCGCGCACCGCGTCCACGCCGCGCTCGAGCATGTCGAAGAACCGGTCCGGCGACGTCGCGCCGGGGAAGCGGCAGGCCAGGCCGACGATGGCCACCGGATCGGACGCGCCCTGCGCCGGGGCCGCTCGGCTGTCCGGGCCCGGCCGTCCGCGTCGCTCGGTCGTGCCCGGGGCCGGCTCACCCGAGAGCGCGGCGGCCAGCTCCGCGACGCTCGGATGTTCCCAGGCCAGGGTCACGGAGAGAGGACGGCCGAGCTCGCGTCCGAGCTCGGCGAGCACGGCCGTGATGGTCCGCGAGCTCGCCCCGTAGCGGCTGAACGAGGCGTGGATGTCGACGTCCTCGGGCGGACACTCCAGGTGGTCCGCGAGCATCGCGACCAGGCGAACCTGGAGCGTGCCCGCGTCCACGGCGGGTGACGTGCACGACATGAGGCGGTCCTATTCGCAGGTCGCGGAGCGACACGCCGCGACTTCTGCCTGGCAGCGGGTCTCGAGACATTCGCCGCAGCCGGGGCCAGGACACGTGCCCTGACACTCGCGGGCCGCGCACTGGTTCTGGCGATCGATGAGCGCGCCGGCCGGCGCGCAGGAGTCGACGATGCACTTCTGATAGCAGGCGCCGACGTTGAACTTGCCGGGCACGCTGGCATCCGGCCAGTCCTCGGGCGCGCACGCCTGGATGCAGTCGGCGGTCTGGGCGCACGTCTGGTTCCCGACGCCGTACTCGTCGACGTTGGGCCCCACGCAGTCGCGCACGGTCGGGTCGGTCGGCTCCGGGTACGCGTACGCCCAGAACGAGCACATCTCGTTCTCGAGCCGCTCCTGGCCCTGGATGATGGTCCGGTTCTCGGGGTTGCGGTACTTGCAGTGGAACCGGATGTGCGATCCGGCCTCGAGCGGGATGGTGCCGTGCCACTGGAACGGGTGCTCCGCGTCGTGGTTCCTGAGGAACGGCTCGGTCGCGCGCGGCCCATCGGGTGGATCGAGGAAGGCCTGATGGTCGATGCCGCGCACGTGGAAGTGCGAGTTCGCCTCGATCATCGTGAGGTCGTCCGGGATCGCGCAGCGGAGGTTGGCCTCGGCATCGGCGAGCGGCGGCAGGTACACGTACGGGTCGTAGAACTGCAGGAGCCCCATCCGCTGCTCGACCTCGGACCTGTCCATGAGGTCGAGAGTGACGTCGACCGCCACGTCGGCCGGGACGTCGCTGGCGTTGAAGGCGTGCAGCTGGAGGAGCAGGATCTCGCCCGACTTGAACGGCAGGCCGACGCCATCCGGGAACTTCACGTCGACGTGAGGGCTCTGCTCGAGGACGATGAAGTCGGTCGTGTACTGGAGGATGTTGTCAGGCCCCCAGCACGGCTCGGGCTTGTCGAATGACATGCCAGGCGGCAGCTCGTCCAGCTTCGTGCGATAGAGCCCGTAGTGATGGCTGCCCGCGTTGTAGTCGTGCGAGCGCCCGCTGATGAAGACCTCCCCATCGGGGCTCTCGGGCACTTGCACGAACTGGCAGATGTGTTCCTCGACGCCAGGTTGCAGCGAATAGCGGAGCGAGTAGGTGGCCTCATCCGGCGGGCCGCTCGAACCGCACGCGATGGAGGAAAAAGCGAACAGCGTCACACCCGACACACACGACCACGACCGACACGACATCAGCCCACCTCCAGAATTGAGCTCCTGTCGTACGTCTGGCCGGCGATCCCAACAATCCCTCGAAGGAGGGATGGGACCCTACATGGGACATCGACTCGGGCGCGGAGTATCGGCATTCACCCCGTGGGTGTTACGGTGCAGCGCGGTCGTTGAGCCGTGTCTGCGAGGAGGTGACGATGTTCGACACCGGCAATACGGGCTTCATGCTCCTGGCGACGAGCCTGGTCATGCTGATGACGCCGGGGCTCGCCTTCTTCTACGGCGGGCTCGTCGATCGCAAGAACGTCCTCGCCATCATGATGCAGAGCTACGTCTCGATGGGCGTGACGACCATCATGTGGTGGGCGTTCGGCTACTCGCTCTGCTTCAGCGGCGACGTCTTCGGCGTGATTGGCAATCTGGACCATGCATTCCTGCGCGGGATCGATCAGTCCACGCCATACGCGGGCGCGGCAAAGATCCCGATGTTCGTCTTCGTCGCCTATCAGATGATGTTCGCGATCATCACGCCGGCTCTCATCACCGGCGCGTTCACGAATCGCATCCGGTTCGGCGCTTATCTGATGTTCCTCGTCGCGT
>DATFRY010000548.1:0-9996 GCA_035262925.1 Kofleriaceae bacterium
GGCTTGGCCTTGTCGTCGGCCTTGGCGGCCTTGTCGTCGGGCTTCTTGTCGGCGGACGGCTTCGCGTCGTCGGCTGGCCTGGTGTCGGCGGACGGCTTCGCGTCGGCGGACGGCTTCGCGTCGTCGACTGGCCTGGTGTCGGCGGATGGCTTCGCGTCGTCGGCCGCGGCCTGGTCGCCGGCGGACGGCTTGTCGTCGCCGGCGAGCGCCGCGAGCGCCGCGAGCGCCTGGCTCGCCACGCCCGCGCCCGCGTCGGCCTTGCTGTCGTCCGCGTCGCCCTTCCCCTCGCCCGCCGCCGGGGTCGACGACTTCGCGTCCTCGGCGCCGGCCACCTTGTCGCCGCTCGCCGCGGCCCCGCCGCTCGGCCCGGCCGCTGCGCCGGCATCGGCCATCGCGGTCGCGGCCTGCGACCCGCCGACGGTGGCGCCGCCCGTGGCCGCGCTTGCGCTCCCCGACCCGGCCTGCTTCGCCGGCTGCGCGGTCCCGTCACCGCCGTCGTCATCGCGCGTGGAGATCACGTAGGCCGACACGCCGCCGATGACCAGCGCGAGCCCGACCACCGCCGCGCCCAGTCGCACCGCCATGGAGCTGCGCGCGGCGCCGGTCGGACGCGGCGGCGGCACCTGCATGCCGCCCCGCATCGCGTCCTCGCGGCGCATCACCGGGCGCGGGAACGGCTCGTCGAACATCGTCGGCACGTGGGCCGGGAACTGCGGGACGAAATCGCGCGGCGGCGGCGACCCGCCCGGCCCGGGCGGCCCGAAAGGCGGAGCCGGCGGCGGCGGACCGCCGATCGGACCCGGCGGACCCATCATCGGATTCGGCGGACCCATCGGCGGCCCGGGCGGAAACGGCGGTGACGCAGGCAGCGTCATCGTCCGCGGCCCGCCCACCCCCGGACTCGAACCAGGCGCGCCGGACGGCGGGGCTCCATGCGGTCCCGGCGGCATCCCAGGCGGCGGCGATCCATACGCGCCCGGCATGCCGGGCGGTGGCGATCCATGCATCCCGGGCGTCCCCGCCATGCCATGCCCACCCGGCGGCATCCCGGGCGGCCCCGCCATGCCATGCCCACCCGGCGGCATCACGGGCGACGGCGAACCCGGCGGCAACGTCGCCGGCAGGTTGCTCGCCCCGAAAGACGGCGGCGAACCGGCCGGGCCCTGCGGGCCGTGGCCCATCGCGCGATCCGGCGACCCGGGTGGAGGCGGCGGACCACCCGATCGCGGCCCCGGCCGCCCGGGCGAACCCGGCGGCGGCGGCGGACCGGGTGGAGCGGCCGACATCCGCCCTCCCCCGCCGCCCCCGTTCCCCGCCATCATCGTGGCCGCGAACGGGGACTTCCCGGGCCCGTTCATCGCAGCCTCCATCGCCTGGCGCGTGTGCGGCGTCGTGGGCGGCGGCGGCAGCGGAAGCGGCAAGAGCGCATCGACCGAGGGATCGTTGCTCATCCCGCCGCGCACCGAATCGCCGAGCAGCGGGCCGAACGGCGGCTCCGCGCCCAGCGTCGCGAGCGGCAGATCATCGTCCTGGGTCACGTCGCCGTCCTGCCGCGCGGGCCCGCGGTCCGACTCCACCGTGTCGTCCTCGCCCTCCCACGTGCTGCGCTTGGTCCCCGACGCGATGTTGACCGGCCGCGACGACGGCCCGCCGTGGCGCGGACCGAGCGCGATCGTGCGGCGCGCCGACGACACCACGCCGGAGACGGTCGGATGTGAGACCCTCGGCGAATCGGGCGGCGGCGTGTTCAGCACCGTGAGCGACCCGGGCGCGGGCGGCTGCGGCGCCGCCAGCCCGCTCAGCTCGTGGAACTTGGTGAGGAGGTCGAACGCGTCGGGGAAGCGCCGCTCCGGCTGCTTCTCCAGGAGCCGCAGCACCAGCTGATCGACCTGGCGCCCCAGGGTCGGCTCGATCGAGCTGGGCGGCGGAGGCGGCTCGCGCAGCTGCTGCGACAGCAGCATGCCGGTCGTCCTGCCGTCGAACGGCGGCCGCCCGACCAGCATCTCGAACAGGATGCACCCCAGCGCGTAGAGATCGGCCCGGTGATCGACCGCGCCGCCGCTGCACTGCTCCGGCGCCATGTACGCCGCGACCGGCACCGCGCCGTCGGGCAGGTCGAGCGCCGGCGGTCCGTCCCCGTCGCGCAGCCTGGCCATCCCGAAGTCCAGGATCTTGGCCCGCTCGCCGCCCGGCACGTCGGGGTCGGGGACGATGAAGATCGTGTCGGGCCGCAGGCCGCGGTGGACGATGCCGATCTTGTGGGCCGCATAGAGCGCGCCCGACACCTGGCGGGCCAGCGCCACCGCCTGCTCGAGGGGCAGCTGGCCGCGGCGCCGCAGCCGGCTCGCGAGCGACTCGCCCTCGAGCCGCTCCATCACCAGATAGGCGCTGCCCTCGCGCGTGGTGCCGCTGTCGAAGACCTCGACGATGCCCGGGTGCTTGATGGCCGTCGTGGTCCTGGCCTCGCTGATGAAGCGGGCGACCGCGGCCTCGCTGTCGCACAGCGCGGGCTCGAGTACCTTGATGGTCGCCTCGCGGCCGACGAGGGTGTGCTTGGCGAGGAATACCGAGCCCATGGCGCCCATGGCCTCGGCGCCGAGCTCGCCGGCGATTCGGTAGTTGCCTACGACCTCTCCGACTCGCACGGAGCGCAGCATATCACGCGGTGCGGCGAGGCCCGGAGCGGGCCCCCGGGATCGCGCCGCGCGGCACGACTGCCTCGACCGACGGATAACCGGTGAGAAACACGAGATGGGTGAAGCCGCCGCACTCGCGACCCGTGGGATATCTTGATGACACGAGAGGGACGATGAGCGAGATGTGCGACGCGGCGGTGCTCGAACGCTTTCACCCGCTGGTGCGGCGCTGGTTCAGCGAGCGGTTCGGCGGCCCGACGGCCCCGCAGACCGCGGGCTGGCCCGCCATCGCGTCGGGACGCGACACCCTCATCGCGGCGCCGACCGGATCGGGCAAGACCCTGGCCGCTTTTCTGGCCTGCCTCGACGACCTGCTGCGGCGCGCGCTGGCCGGCGGGCTGCCCGACGCGACCCAGGTCGTCTACATCTCGCCGCTCAAGGCGCTGTCCAACGACGTGCACCGCAACCTCGAGGCGCCGCTGGCCGAGCTCGGCGAGCTGGCGGCGCGCGAGGGCCTCGCGATGCCGCCCATCCGCGTCATGGTGCGCACGGGCGACACGCCGGCGGGCGAGCGCGGCAAGATGGCGCGCAGGCCGCCGCACATCCTGGTGACCACGCCGGAGTCGCTCTACATCCTGCTGACGGCGGAGCGCAGCCGCGCCGCGCTGTCGCAGACGCGCACCGTCATCGTCGACGAGATCCACGCGGTGGCGGGCGACAAGCGCGGCGCCCACCTGGCGCTGTCGCTCGAGCGGCTCGATCGGCTGGTGGTGCAGGCGGGCGGCGCGCGGCCGGTGCGGGTCGGGCTGTCGGCCACGCAGCGCCCCATCGAGCTCATCGGCCGCATGCTGGTCGGCGCGGGCCGGCCGGAGCCGCACATCGTCGACGCCGGCTGGGCGCGGCACATCGATCTGGCGCTCGAGATGACCGACGACGAGCTGGGCGCGGTCGCGTCGCACGAGCAGTTCGGGCGGGTCTACGATCGAGTGGTCGACCTGGTCGGCCAGCACCGCACCACGCTGGTGTTCGTCAACACGCGCCGGCTGGTCGAGCGGGTCTCGCACGCGCTCGAGAGCCGGCTGGGCGCCGACCAGGTCGTGGCCCACCACGGCAGCATGTCGCGCGAGCGCCGGCTCGAGGCGGAGCGGCGGCTCAAGGCCGGCGCGGTCAAGTGCGCCGTGGCGACCGCGTCGCTCGAGCTCGGCATCGACGTCGGACGCGTCGACCTGGTGGTGCAGATCGGATCGCCGCGATCGGTGGCCACGCTGCTCCAGCGCATCGGCCGCTCCGGCCACTCGCTGGGCGCCACGCCCAAGGGGCGGCTGTTCCCGATGACGCGCGACCAGCTGGTCGAGATGGCGGCCCTGTGCCGGGCGATGGCGGCCGGGCGGCTCGACGCCATCGGGCTGCGATGCGCGCCGCTCGACATCCTGGCCCAGCAGGTGGTGGCGATGGCGGCGTGCGAGGAGCTGGTCGAGGAGGAGCTCTTCGCGCTGGTCCGGCGCGCGGCGCAGTACAGCGAGCTGGAGCGCCGCGAGTTCGATCAGGTGGTGACGATGCTGGCCGAGGGCGTGGGCTCGCGCCACGGCCGGGTCACCGCCCACCTCCTGCGCGACGGCGTGAACGGTGTGATCCGCGCGCGGCGAGGCGCGCGTCTGGCCGCCATCACGTGCGGCGGCGCGATCCCCGACAACGCGAGCTACTCGGTGGTGCAGGTGCCGGAGGAGACGCCGGTCGGGACGCTCGACGAGGACTTCGCCATCGAGTCGATGGCGGGCGACATCTTCCTCCTCGGCAACACGGCGTGGCGCATCGTCAGGGTGGAGGGCTCGCGCGTGCTGGTCGAGGACGCGGCCGGCCAGGCGCCGACCATCCCGTTCTGGCTCGGCGAGGCGCCCGCGCGCACCGAGGAGCTCTCGCGCGAGGTCGGCGAGCTCCGCACCGAGGTGGGCACGGCGCTCCTGCGCGGCGAGGGCGGCGCGGACATCGCCGGGCGGATCGCGCAGGCGGGCCCGGTGCCGCGCGCGGCGGCGGATCAGCTGGTGGCCTATCTGGCGGCGAGCCAGTCGGCGCTCGGCCTCCTGCCCAGCCAGCGCACGGTCATCGCCGAGCGCTTCTTCGACCAGGGCGGAGGCATGCAGCTGGTCCTGCACGCGCCGTTCGGCGGTCGCATCAACCGCGCCTGGGGGCTGGCCCTGCGCAAGCGGTTCTGCCGCAGCTTCAACTTCGAGCTGCAGGCGGCGGCGACCGACGAG
The DNA here is from genome assembly GCA_035262925.1 of Kofleriaceae bacterium. Lineage (GTDB taxonomy): Bacteria > Myxococcota_A > Polyangia > Haliangiales > Haliangiaceae > DATFRY01. The sequence continues at coordinate 4,892 of DATFRY010000548.1, forward strand.
GGCATCGTGCTGTCGCTGGGCCAGACGCACAGCTTCCCGCTGGCCGAGGTGTTCGAGTTCCTGCGCTCGGGCACCGCGCGCGACGTGCTCATCCAGGCGGTGCTGGCGGCGCCGGTCTTCGGGGTGAGGTGGCGGTGGAACACGACGCGCGCGCTGGCGGTGCTCCGGCGGCGAGGCGGCAAGAAGGTGCCGCCCCAGCTCCTGCGCATGAAGACCGAGGACCTGCTGGGCCTGGTGTTTCCGCAGCAGCAGGCCTGCCTGGAGAACGTGGTCGGCGACATCGAGCTGCCCGATCACCCGCTGGTGTTCGAGACCATGCGCGACTGTCTACAAGAGTACCTCGACGCCGACGGGCTGGTCGCCCTGCTCGAGCGCATCGAGCGCGGCGAGATCGATCTGATCGCGCGCGACGTCATCGAGCCGTCCCCGCTCAGCCACGAGATCATCAACGCCAACCCCTACGCCTACCTCGACGACGCCCCGCTCGAGGAGCGCCGCACGCGGGCCGTCAACCTGCCGCGCGGCCTGCGAGCCGAGGTCGACCGCGAGGGCGGCGGCGGCGCGCGCGTCATCGAGGCCGCGGCGGTGGCGCAGGCCGAGGCCGAGGCGCGCCCCGAGGTGCGCGACCGCGACGAGCTGCACGACGTCCTCATGTCGATGTGGGCGCTGCCGCTCGCCGATGGCGGCGCGCCGGCGTGGGCGGGCGATCAGGCGTCCGCGTGGCGTGCGTGGTTCGACGAGCTCGAGGCGCGCGGCCGCGCCCGCGAGGTTGTCTGGAGTGGCCCCGACGGCCGCGAGCGGCGCGCATGGATCCCGACCGAGCGCGCGGCGCTGGCCAGCGCGGCGCTGCGCGGCGAGCCGGGCAGCGAGGACTGGCTGGTCGAGCTGGTCGGCGCCATCCTGGCCTACTCGGGCCCGCGCACCGCGGCGGGGCTGGCGGGCGAGCTCGGCGTGGCGCAGGCCGGGGTCGCCGAGGCGCTGCTCCGGCTCGAGGGCGAAGGCGTGGCCCTGCGCGGGGACTTCCTCCGCGAGGCGGATGCCGGCGATGGCGCGGCCGAGGCCGAGGTCGAGGCCGAGGCCGAGGCCGAGAACGCCGCGAACCGCGACGGCACCGGCGGCACCCAGTTCTGCGACCGCCGCATGCTGGCGCGCATCCACCGCCTGACCATCGGCCGCTTGCGCCGCGAGATCGAGCCGGTGGCCCCGGCCGCGCTGATGCGCTTCCTCCTCCGCTGGCAGCGAGTCGCTCGCGGCTCCCAGCTCATCGGCAGCGACGGCCTGATGCGCGCGATCGATCAGCTGCAGGGCTTCGAGAGCGCGGCGGGCGCCTGGGAGCGGGAGATCCTGCCGGCGCGGCTCCACGCCTACGAGCGCGAGTGGCTCGACTCGCTCTGCTTCGCCGGCGAGGTTGCGTGGGCGCGCCTGTCCCCACGCGAGCCCGCCGCCCCACCGGCCCAGCCTCAGGCCTCGGCCGCGCCCGCGACCGCGGCGCTCGCCGCGGTGCCCTCGGCGGTCGGCTCCGGTCCGATCCCGGTCGAGTCCCTGCGCCCGCGCACCCCGACCCGCGCGGCCCCGCTCGCCCTGCTCCTCCGCGCCGACCTCCCCTGGCTGCGCGCGAGCGCCCCGGTCGCCCCGGCCGAGTCAGCCGGCCTGAGCGACGCGGCGCTCGCGGTCCACACGGCCCTCCTCCAGCGCGGCGCCTCGTTCCTCGCCGACCTCGTCACCGCGCTCGATCGCCCGCCGCTCCAGATCGAGGACGCTCTGTGGGAGCTGGTCGCCGCCGGCCTCGCCACTGCCGACGGCTTCGCCAGCCTCCGCGTCCTGGTCGAGCGCCGCCGCGGCGAGAGCCGCAGCCTGTTCGACACCGGCGAGCCCGCCCGGAGCCGCGCCCCACGCAGCTGGTCGACCGCGGTCAAGCGCGCGCGCGCCCGCGACCTCCTCCGCCCCGGCCACGCCCTCCGCGCCCTCCCGACGTCAGCCGGCCGCTGGTCGCTGCTCCCACCGCCCGATCCGACAGCCGCCGACCCCGACCGCGCGGCACGCCAGCTCCTCTGCCGCTACGGCGTCGTCTTCCGCGACCTCCTGGCCCGCGAGTCCTGCCTCCCCCCCTGGCGCGACCTCCTCGTCGCCCTCCGCCGCATGGAAGCCCGCGGCGAGATCCGCGGGGGCCGCTTCGTCTCCAGCTTCGTCGGCGAGCAATTCGCCCTCCCCGAGGCCGTCGAAGGCCTCCGCGCCCTCCGCCGCGCCCCCGACACCACGCCCGAGTTCGCCCGCGTCCCCGCCACCGATCCCCTCAACCTGGTCGGCATCACCTCCCCGGGCCCCCGCGTCCCCGCCGTCATCGGCAACGCCGTCCTCTACCGAAACGGCGTCGCCCTCGCCAGCCTCGAAGCCGGCCAGCTCGTCATGCGCGACCACCTTCACGACGGCGAATCCGTCGACCCCGACCTCACCTACCACCCCCCGATCCGCCTCGACCTCGACTCCTTCCAGACCACACTGCCCCTCCCCGCCGCGGGCGGATAGAGAAGGAAGCCGCCAGAGGCAGCGCGGCGTCCGACCGTACGCGACGGGTCGCCGACGACTCGCCGCGCGAGAAGGAGTCGGGGTGCTACCGGATCTCGTCGACGCTCACGCCGAGTCGCTCGGCGTAGAGACCGAGGGTGCGCTGCCAGGCCGGGCGGCGGTGACAGCGCTCGTAGTAGGCCTTGATCCTGGGGAAGGGATCCATCAGGTCGGTCTGGCGAACGCCGCGCATGACGGAGGCCATCATGATGTCGGCCACCGTGAAATCGGCGCAGGCGATCCACTCGCGGCCCTCGAGCCGCCGCTCGACGTCAGCGAACCAGCGGTCGGCGATCTTGCGCACCTCGACCTTGAGGTTGTGGGCGGCCTCGCCGCTCTCGAAGATCTCGATGAGCTCGAGGGACGTGATGGTCGGCGCGACCGTGCTGACCGCGGCGAGGCACCACTGGACGACGCGGGTGCGCCCCTGGACATCGCCCGGGATCAGCTTGCCCGCCTTCTCCGCCAGGTAGAGAACGATCGCGGCCGACTCCGCCACGATGAAGCCGTCGTCTTCGATGACCGGCACCTGGTGGAAGGGGCTGATCCGACTGAAGGCCTCGCTGTCGAGATCACCGGCGGGTTGGTCGAGCCCGTGGACGCGATACGGCAGCCCGATCTCCTCGAGCGCCCACTGCACCCGGAGGTCCTTGGTCTCACCCACCCCCCCGGCAAAGATGCGCTTGAAGCCATGGAGCGTGATCATCTCGTCCTCCGATCGGCCCTGATCCGCGGCCGACGCCGGAGAATGCCACAACGCGCACGGTCACGCCGACGTCGACTCACCGAGCGAGCGTGGCCGTAGCTGGTGATGACCGAATCGCTCGGCCTGGCCAGCGCGGCCGACACCGTGTGGTCGAGGTGTGCCGCCGGGGCCGCTGATCGGCTCGTCGCATCTCGATCGGTCGCGCGTGCACCGGGTCACCGTGCGCGCGCGATCCGTCCAGACGAATCGTGCGCGCGAACGAGGAATCGCGTCGAGCGCGGAGCCCGCTCGCTCGAGTTGGCGAGTGGCGCGGCCGTTGCTTGCGATGCCGCCGCGGTGTCCGGGCGGCGCTGAATCATCGGCTCGCCCGGCAAGGTCCACTTCACGCTCGAAGACGGCGACGGTCGGCCCAGCGGTGGAACACACCGATCGACAGGAGTCCAAGGAGGACGATGTGAACGTCAGCACGCGAACCCCCGGTGCCATCATCTTCACGATCGTCATGACGACAGCTGCGGCATGCGGCCCGCGAACCGGCTCGCTCGCCGCGTCCGACGAAGCCGGCCGGCACGTCGTCGACGAGGCGCGCGAACGGCTCGCGAGAAGTTTCGAGGAACGGAGTGCAGGAAACGGGCGGACACAGTTCGTGTCGCGAACTCCCGACAGCACCGTCGTGCTGAGCGGGGACCAAGCGACTCTCGCGCTCCGCGACAGGGCGCTGCACATGCGAGTCGTCGGCGCGGACGCATCGGCCCGATCCGATGCGTCGGAAGAACTGGGTGGCCGGAGCCACTACTTGATCGGCAACGACCCGGCCAGGTGGCAGACGAACGTGAAGACGTTCGGCAAGGTCAGGTTCCGGAACGTGTATCGAGGCGTGGATGTCGTCTACTACGGCCACGGCCAGAAGCTCGAATACGACTTCGTGGTCGCGCCCGGCGCCGACCCGGATCGCATCCGCCTCGGTTTCGAGGGTGCGGACGGCGTCACGCTGGATGAAGACGGCGGCCTGCGGTTGCGGATGGGCGACAGGTACGTGCGGATGGACCCGCCGTCCGTGTATCAGGATTCCGGCGACGGCAGACGGATCGTCCCGGGCCGCTATGCCCTCGACGGCTCACGCCAGGTCCGCTTCGAGATCGGCGCCTACGACCACGCCCGTCGCCTGACGATCGATCCCGTCATCACCTACTCCACCTATTTCGGCGGACGAGGGAAGGATGCGGCGCTCGCCGTGGCCGTCGATTCGCGCGGATTCATCTATCTCACCGGCAGCACGGGCAGCGTCGACGTCAACACGTTTCCGATCGTCAACGCCATCCAGCCGGACTTCAACGCGTTCGACGCCGCCTTCGTCACCAAGCTGACGCCCGATGGGAGCGCCATCGTCTACTCCACCTACCTGGGCGGGACGTTCGGCAACGTGGGACATGCCATCGCGGTCGACCGCCGCGGAGGCGTCTACATCGCGGGGACGACGAACTCGACCGACTTCCCGCTGGTCCATCCCGTGCAGACCACGTGCGGTGGATTCGACGACGCCTTCGTCGTGAAGCTCAACCCTGCCGGTTCGGCGTTCGACTATTCGACGTGCCTCGGCGGTGAGAGCAACTCCGAAGAGGGCTTCGGCATGGTGGTCGACGATGCCGGCAACGCGTACGTGACCGGTTACACGCGATCGTCCGAGTTCCCGACCAGGCATGCGCTCCAGCCAGTCCACGCGGGTGAGGATGGCGAGTTCGACGCGTTCCTCAGCGTGATCCGCCCCGACGGATCCGACTTCGTCTACTCGACGTTCCTGGGCGGCACCGGCCCCGATGAAGGACATGGCGTC
>DATFRY010000549.1:0-21813 GCA_035262925.1 Kofleriaceae bacterium
GGTCGCGCACTGGGTGTGGGCCGAAGGCGGGTGGCTCTTCAAGAAGGGGGCGCTCGACTTCGCCGGCGGCACGGTCGTGCACCTGACGGCGGGGATGAGCGCGCTCGTGTGCGCGCTCGTCATCGGGAAGCGCCTCAAGTATCCGCAGGAGCGGCCGCTCCCGCACAACCTCACGATGACGCTCACCGGTGCCGGCATCCTCTGGTTCGGGTGGTTCGGGTTCAACGCGGGCAGCGCCCTCACGAGCGGCAAGCTCGCGGCGCTCGCCTTCGTGACGACGCACCTCGGCGCCGCGGGCGGCGCGATCGGATGGCTCGCGGTCGAGTGGAAGCACCGCGGCAAGCCCACCGCGCTCGGCGTCGCGTCGGGCCTCGTCGCGGGCCTCGTCGCGATCACGCCCGCCGCGGGCTTCGTCGCGCCGTGGGCGGCGATTGTCATCGGCGCGGTGGCCTCGGTCGTCTGCTACCTCGGGGTGCTTGCAAAGTACAAGTATGGGTACGACGACTCGCTCGACGCCTTCGGCGTGCACGGCGTGGGCGGCGCGGCCGGCGCGCTCCTGACCGGGGTGTTCGCGTCCACCGCCTTCAACTCGGCGGGGCGCAACGGCCTCATCGCCGGCGCTCCGGGCCAGGTCGCGACCCAGGCGCTGGGCGTGGCGGTGACCGCGGTCTACGCGGCGGTGGTCACCTTCGTCATCCTCAAGCTCATCGACGCGCTCATCGGCCTGCGGGTCAGCCGCGACGAGGAGAGCGAGGGCCTCGATTCGGTGCTGCACGGCGAGAGCGCCTACTCGCTCGGCAGCACCACCTCGCACGTCGAGCACTACGAGGCGGTCCAGGCGGTGCCCGATCCGGCGCCCGCCCGGGTGCCGCTCATGGCCGGCGAGTGAACCCGCGAGGGGTGCCGCGGCGGTGCCACTCTCTGCCGCCTTGCCCGCGGCAACCGCGGTTGGCGGTGTGACGTGGCGGCACACCGCGCGGTTCTCGACCCGCGCATCGCCGACACAGTGAGCAAGCGCGGCCGCGCACTTAGCAGAGGGCACGCCGCTTGCTGGGCTCTCACAGTCATGAGCGCGACCCGCACTTATTCTTTGGCTGCTGCCATTGCTATCTCAGGCTCCCTCCTTGCAGCCCCTGGCTGCATCATCGTCTCGGACGACGATTCCAGTCTCACGGTCGACAACCAGTCCGACTTCGTGATCGAGGAGATCAACGTCACCGAGATCGACAACCCTGACTGGGGTCCCAACCTCATCCCCGAAGCGCTCTTCCCGGACGAGACGGTGTCGATCAGCCTCGACTGCGACACCTACGACGCGCGCCTCATCGACGAGGACGGGGTCGAGTGCGACATCGACGCCATCGACCTCTGCTTCGACGACGCGACCTGGGTGATCCGCAACAACACGTGCACCGTGTGGGGCGTGGCGCGGGAGACGCGCAAGGCCAACGGCATCGAGTCGAAGGCCGACCTCCGGGCCAAGGCGAAGCAGAAGGACGCGGCCGGTCCCCAGCTCTGATCAACCGAACACGGGCCGAGGTCGTGGACCGACCGAGGCCGATGAACGGCCGCCGCGCTCCCCGCGGCGGCCGTTCGTCTGTCCGGCGTCGTGCCGTCGTGCCTTGCCGTCGTGCCGCCCTGGCGTCGTCCCGGCCTCCTCCTCTGTGCTACTCAACCGGTATGCGCAAGCAGGACATCGAGGCCAAGATCTGCGGCGCGCTGCCGGGTGCGGTGGTCGAGCTGCGCGACCTGACCGGCACGGCGGATCACTGGGAAGCGGTGGTGGTCTCGGACGCCTTCGCGGGCAAGTCTCTCATCGAGCGCCACCGCATGGTCTTCGCGGCGCTGGCCGAGGAGATGAAGGGGCCCATCCACGCGCTCACTCTCAAGACGTACACGCCGGCGGAGAAGAGCGGGTGAGCTCGCGCGCGGTCGGCCGGCGCCGGCCCTGCGCGGTGGCGGCCGCACTGCTTGCGGCGGCCGCCGCAATTCATGCGTGCGGCGGAGACGACGGCGAGGCGGCCGACGCCGGCGCCGACGCGCGCCCGGCGCCGGAGGACGCGGCGCTGGTCGAATGCTCAGCGGACGACGGCTGCGCAGCCGAGCCGCTCACGCCCGTCTGCGACCTGGCGCGCACCGTGTGCGTCGAGTGCCTCTCGGCGGGCGACTGCCAGCGCAGCGGATCTTTCGGCCCGAGCTGCGACCAGGCGTCGGGCTACTGCGGATGCGAGGGCGACGACGAGTGCGCCGGCAACGCCAACGGTCCGACGTGCAACGCCGACGCGCGTGCGTGCACGTGCCTTCTCGACACCGACTGCGCAGATGACGAGGAGTGCGAGCTCGAGCCCTATCTCGGTCTCGATGTCCGCACCTGCCATCCGGCCGCCGCGCAGTAGCCCGACTCCATCGGCGCACGGCGAGCCCGCGTCGGGCAAGGAACGCGCCGTCGAGTCGGGCCTTCGGCCCGCCCACCGGTAGCGAATGAGTTGCGCGCTCGCCACCTGGTCGGGTCGGTCGCCGGCCCGGTCGGTCCGCACCCGGGCACGGAGGCCCCGCCCGACATCGCCGCACAGATAGAAAATCAACTTCGAAGGCCGGAGTTGATTCATGCTCGTGTGAGGCGAGGATTTGAAAACAGTGCCGGCTTTTCCTTTATCGGTTCCGCGTCGTGCTGCTATAAAGGCTCCCGATCAGGCCGGGCATGGCCCGGGAATGGCTCGGCTTTGGTAGGGGCTGCGCGGACAGAAATCTACGGTCCGTTCGAAGTGCTCGAGCGGCTCGGGATCGGCGGCATGGCCACGGTGCACCGTGCGATCGAGCGCGGCATCGAAGGCTTCGAGCGCGTCGTTGCGCTCAAGCGCCTCTTGCCGCATCTCGCCGAGGACGAGGGCTTCGTGCGCGCGTTCGTGCGCGAGGCGAAGCTCGCGTCGCTGCTCCAGCACGGCAACATCGTCCAGCTCTACGAGCTCGGGCGCGTGGGCGCGTCGTACTTCATCTCGATGGAGTACATCCCGGGGCGCGACCTGCGCGTGATCCTGCGCCAGGCGCGCCGCGTGTGCGGACCGCCGCCGGTCGAGATCGCGCTCGCCGTGCTGACCGAGCTGCTCGACGCGCTCGACTACGCGCACAGTCAGGTCGGCGCCGACGGAAAGCCGCTCGGCCTCGTGCACCGCGACATCTCGCCGTCGAACCTGATCGTGAGCCACACCGGCCACCTCAAGGTGATCGACTTCGGCATCGCGAAGGCCACCCTCGGCCATCTGATGACGCACACGGGCCGGATCAAGGGAAAGCTCTCGTACATGGCGCCGGAGGCGCTGTCGGGGCGCACGCTCGACGGGCGCTCGGATCTCTTCTCCGCCTCGGTCATCGCGCACGAGCTCTTGACCGCCACGCCGCTGTTCGCGGCCAAGGACGACTTCCAGACCATCGACAAGCTGCAGAACATGCAGCCGCCGCCGCCCTCGGCCAAGAATCCGGCCTGTCCGCCCGAGCTCGACGCGATCGTGCTGCGCGGACTGGCCAAGGACCCGACCCAGCGCTGGCGCTCGGCGTCGGAGATGCGCGCCGCGCTGGCCGGGTTCGCCATCGACCAGCACCGGCTCGCCACCAACCGCGAGGTCTGCGACTGGGTCGAGGAGGCGTTCGAGATGCCGCTGCCCTCGCGCATGCGGCTGCCGCTCACCCCGTCCGCGTCGGCCTCGCCCTCGCCGTCGTCACGGCGGCAGAGCTCGCCGCCGCCCGACGCCGACGACGAGGTCATGGACATCGTCTGGGGCGTCACCGGCCCGCGCCCGCCGATGGCGATCGTGCTCGACGAGGTGCCGGACGTGAGCGAGCGCTTCTCGCGCACCGACCCGGAGTCGATGGGCATCGCCGAGCGCGACCCGTTCGATCCGATCGACCCGCTCGATCCGCTGGGCAACGACGCGTTCTCGAGCAGCCTGGGCATGCCCGGCGAGGACGAGCCGACCAACGCGATGGCGCGCCCGAGCCTCGACCCGCCGGTGGCCGCCGGTCGCAGCGCGGCCGCGGCCATCGCGGCCAAGCCGGGCCAGAGCGAGTCGCGAGTCAGCTATCGCTCGTCGAGGTCGTCGCAGCTCATCTCGATGGCGGCGGTGGCCGGCGAGACCGAGGCGCAGGCCGCGAACGGCGGCCGGCCGGTCGCTCGCCCCGCCGAGTGGGCGGTCGGCACGGCGCCGACCACCCAGCAGTCTGCGGGCGAGCTGCTCGAGGCGGCGGTGGAGGCCGCGCGGCGCGCGGCGGTCACGGCCAAGCCGGCGACCACCACCTTCATCGGCAAGTCGTCGCCGCCCAAGCAGTCGCTGGTGCCGCTCCTCATCGCCTCGGTGGCGGTGGCGGCGGCCGGCGCCGCGGTCGCGTGGATCGTCTCGGGCGGAGACGGCGACGAACCGGCCCGGGTGGCATCGGTCCAGCCGGTCGCCGCGCAGGCGCAGGTGCAGCCGCTGGCCCAGGAAGGACAGGGTGCGATCGTGCCGCAGACGCCGGCGCCGGTCGCGGCGAGCCAGCCGGCCGAGCCGCCCGCCGCCCCGGTGGCGATGCTCGACGATCAGGCCGGGTCGGCCACCGAGCTCGACAAGAACCGCGGGCGCGAGCGCGCCAAGCAGCCGCCGCGGCGGCTGCACACGCGGCGCGATGACCTCGATGGCCGCATCGGCCGCGACGCCGGCGACGACAGGAGCGGCGAGGGCGGCGCGGCCGGAGGAGCCGAGCAGCCGGCAGGAGGGCGCGACGACGGCGCGGGCGGCTCGCAGGCCGATGGCAGCGCCGCCGGCGCGGACGGCGCGCGCGGGCCGGCCACGGGCAAGGCGCCCAGGGGCGGCGCGGCGGTGACGACCGAGGCGCCGCGGCCAGCCTCACCGCCGACGGCGGGGATTGCGCGCACGCAGGTGGCGCCGGTGGCACGCCTGCCCGGTCCCCTCATCGTCCCGCCCAACCGGGTCAAGCGGGTGGCGGGCGCGGTGCCGCCCATCCAGTTCCCGCACTGGCAGGACGCGCCCAAGCAGATCACGGCGAAGGTGTGCGTCGACGCGCGCGGCAGCGTGACGTCGGTGAAGGTCCTGTCGACCATGTCGGAGAACGCGCGGACGACGCTCGAGCGCGCGCTCGGGCACTGGAAGTACGAGCCCGTCGTCGACGGCGGCCAGAAGGTCGCGGCCTGCTTCGCCGCCACCTTCCGTATCGAGGTCAAGTAGTCGATCCGCGCCGGCGCGGCGCTCCGCGGCGGCGCGCTACTTGACGACCGACACGCGGCCCTCCCACATCTTCATCCCGCAGGTGAAGACGAGGTCGCCGGTGGCCGCCATCGTCACCGGGATGTCGACCGGCTTCTTGAGCGGAAGATCGGTCGTCTTGCCGCCGACGACGACCTGGTGCACGCACTCGGACTCGACGTCGCGCGTGAAGGCGAGGATCAACTTCTCGCCGGCGCGCGCTGGCGCGGACGGCGGGTGATAGCCCTTGTCGTCCACGTGGATCTCGATGCGCCGCGCCTGTCCCTGCGGCGCGGGCGGCGGCAGCTCCGCCGGGGACGCCGCCTTCTGCGCGGCCTCCGCCTCTCCCTCGGTCGCGCCGCTTCCCTGCCGGCAAGCCGGCACACTCAGCGCAAGAAATGCCGTCACGGCCAGTCGCGATGCTCGGTGCCTCATGCTCGAGTGATCTTACGATCCGACCAGGCTGCGCACAACGCCGCCTTGAGTCACCGTCGGACGACACGCACGCACAGGCCAGAAAACCGCCGCTTCGATCGTTCCGCAGTCGCAACGCCACCGTCGGTGTATCCCTCCATCGATGTGATGTCGACCGTCGTCGCTCCGTCGCCCCATCAGTCCGACATGCGCCGCAGCCGCGAGAGGGAGATTCCCGCGATTTCTTTCTCGCGCGCGCAGGTAGCTGCTATAACGGGTTCCGTTTCGACGGGCTTTGGCCCGAGAATGGCTCGGCCGTGGTAGGGGCACCGAGAACAGAGATCTATGGCCCGTTCGAAGTACTCGAGCGGCTGGGGATCGGCGGCATGGCGACCGTGCATCGCGCGATCGAGCGCGGTGCCGAGGGCTTCGAGCGCATCGTCGCGCTCAAGCGCCTGCTGCCGCACCTGGCCGAGGACGAGGAGTTCGTCCGCGCGTTCGTGCGCGAGGCGAAGCTCGCGTCCATGCTGCGTCACGTCAGCATCGTGCAGATCTACGAGCTCGGTCGCGTCGGGCCCAGCTACTTCATCTCGATGGAGTACATCCCGGGCCGCGACCTGCGCGTGATCCTGCGCCAGGCGCGCCGCGTGTGCGGACCTCCGCCGATCGAGGTCGCGCTGTCGATGCTCAACGAGCTGCTCGAGGCGCTCGACTACGCGCACAACCAGCGCGGCGCCGACGGCACGCCGCTCGGCCTCGTGCACCGCGACATCTCGCCGTCGAACCTGCTCGTCAGCCACACCGGCCACCTCAAGGTCATCGACTTCGGGATCGCCAAGGCCACGATCAGCCACCTCATGACCCACACGGGTCGGGTCAAGGGCAAGCTCTCGTACATGGCGCCCGAGGCGCTGAGCGGGCGGCTCGACGCCAGGTCGGATCTCTTCTCCGCCTCGGTCATCGCGCACGAGCTCCTCACCGCGACGCCGCTGTTCGCCTGCAAGGAAGATCTGCAGACGATCGACAAGCTGCAGAACATGCAGCCGCCGCCGCCCTCGACCAAGAACCCGAGCTGCCCGCCCGAGCTGGACGCGATCGTCCTGCGCGGGCTGGCCAAGGACCCGGTCAAGCGCTGGCAGTCGGCCGCCGAGATGCGCGCGGCGGTCATGGAGCTGGCCTCGGGCCGCTACCGGCTGGCCAGCAAGCGCGAGGTCTGCCACTGGGTCGAAGAGGCGTTCGAGATGCAGGCGCCGTCGCGTCGCCGCATGCCGCTGGCCGCGCCCGCGGCCCGGCGCAACGGCTCGGCCTCCGGCGAGTCGGACGACGAGATCATGGAGATGGTGTGGGGGCCCGACGGCCCCAGCGCCCAGCAGCCGGTCGTGCTCGACGAGGTGCCCGACGTGAGCGGGCGGATCTCGGCCGTCGTGTCGATGCCCCGCCCGGGCTTCGTCGGCGCGGAACCCGCCATCGATGTCATCGTCGAGGAAGAGCCGACCAACGACATGCAGCGGCCGCCCGAGCTCGACCACCTGGCCGCGGCCGGAGCGGCGGCGGCGGTCCCGCGGGCCCAGACCCTGCGCAGCTCGCAGTCGCAGGTCCTCCCGCTGCAGCCGCCCGCGGCAGACATCTTCTCGCTGAGCGGCACGCCGGCCGCGATGTCGTGGCCGCAGGGAGCCGAGCGGCCGTCGTCGCATCCGCCCGAGTGGGCCTTCGCCACCGCGGGCACCACCGGCCGTCACGCGTTCGGCGGCACGTCGTCCACCACCGGGCCGCAGGCGCCCAGCGGCGTCCTCGACCTGGCGATCGCCGACGCGCAGCGGGCGATGGGCGCGTTGCCCGGCACCGCCAGCCCCGCCACGCCGCGCCGTCGCGCGCCGCTCCTGCCGGTTCTGGTCGCGGCGGTCGCGGTGGCCGGGGCAGGCGCCGCGATCGCGTGGATCGTGACCGCGCCGCGCGATCACGCGGCCCGCCCGTCCGAGGCGTCGCCGCAGAAGGTGGTGGCGGCTGCCGAGCCGCCGCCGCCGGCCGTGCGCGCGCTGCCCGAGGAGGCCGCCGCCGCCGCGCAGCCGAGGCACGAGGCGGTGGATCCGCCGCCGGCCGACGGGACGGCGCCGGCAGCGGGCGCGGAGCCGACGGCACCCGCGGCGACCCCGCCGGCGACCTCCGGGCGCACCGGCGCCGCCGGCAGTGCCAGCCCGGCCGGTGGTGACCTCGGCCGCGCGGCCGAGCGGACCCGGGGCGAGCGGGCCGGCAAGGGCGAAAAGACCAACGAGGTGACGGCGGAGACCGAGCGCGAGCCGCGCGGCAAGCGCCCGCCCAAGCGCACCAGGCGCGAGATCGCCGAGGACCGCCACGCGGCGGCGCGCGCGCGCGACGACGCCGACGTCGACGATGGCAAGGACGAGCCGGCCGAGCGCGAGCGGGCGAGCGACGACGGGGCCGCGACGCCGCCGCCCAAGGCCGGCTCGTCGGCGCAGCGCGCGGGGTCGGACTCGGCGGGATCGAAGGCGACCAAGGCGACCGAGGAAGACAACCTCGAGCCGCTGCCGGTGCCGGTGCCCGAGCCCGAGCAGGCGGCGCGCCCCAGGAAGCCGATCATCATCACGCCGGATCGCGCGGTCCGCGAGAGCGGCGCGATCCCCAGGCTGCGCTTCCCGCCGTGGGAGCAGGCGCCGCCGATGGTGGCCTACAAGCTCTGCATCGACGCCACCGGGGCCGTGTCCTCGGTGACGGTGCTGTCCAAGCTGTCGACCACGGTGCACAGCGCGGTGGTCGATGGGCTGCGGCGCTGGCGCTACAAGCCGGTGGTCCAGGCCGGGCAGAAGGTGTCGGCCTGCTTCGCGACCACGTTCAAGACCGAGCTCAAGTAGGGAGTGGCCGCGCCGGGGGCCCGGCTCAGCGGCCGCCGCGCTCCGGCTCCTCGGAGCCGAACACCGCGCGATAGACCATCTCGGTCACGGCGCGCAGCGAGCGCTCGCGCGACACCGGCGGCGCGCCGCGCGCGCCCGACATGGAGATGGCGCACTCGACCACCGCGGTGTGGATGATGTACGCGGTCGCCTCGGGATCGGCGACCCGCTCGGGCGGGCAGATGGTCGCGATCAGCGCGGCCAGCGCCCTGTGCGAGACCTCGTCGAACTCGCGCTTGAGCGCGGCGACCCGCTCGTCGCGCAGCGCCATCTCCAGGAACACGCGCTGCATCTCGGGCGAGCGGTTGATGTTCTCGAGCAGGACGGAGAGCGCCTCCTCGATGGCCGGGCGCCGGGCCACGCCCGCGAACCGCTCCGGGCCCAGCTTCGCCATCACCTCGTGATAGGCGCGGGCCAGCTGGCGCCGCTGGATCTCGAGGAAGATTTCCATCTTGTCGGTGAAGTAGCGGTAGAACGTCCCGACCGACACGCCCGACCGCGCGGCGATGTCCGGCGTCTGGGTCGCGTCGTACCCGCGCTCCGCGAAGAGACGGGCTCCGGCCTCGACCAGGCCCTCGTACGTCTTGCGCGCGCGCTCCTGGGCAAACTGCTTGGCCGGGCCCGCGAACAGAAGCGGGCTCTCTCGCGATGGAGCAGGCATGTGATGGCGTGGATGGAACCTAATCCATCGGCAGCGACCTTTCTACTTGACCCGCGGAGCGCTCGCGAACAAGATGAAATCGATTTCATCTTTTCTTGGAGGGGCCATGTCCGACTCCGACTCGCCGAGCGCCGCCGGTCCGAACATCGAGACGATCGAGGCCACGCTCGATCTGACCTACAGCTGGGGCTACCAGGACACGCGCGCGCAGCTGCGCGACCTCTACAGCAAGGCCAAGCGCAGCCAGTGGGACCCCGACGACGTGCTCGACTACTCGGTCGACGTCGATCTGGGGCGGCCGATGATGCCCGACATGTTCCACCCGCTGTACGGCTCCGACCTGTTCGAGAAGCTGACCGCGGGCGAGCGCGAGACGCTCAACGCCGAGATGGCGTCGTGGACGCTGTCGCAGTTCCTGCACGGCGAGCAGGGCGCGCTCCTGGCGGCGGCCCAGCTGGTCGCGTCGGTGCCCGACCTCGACTCCAAGCTCTACGGCTCGACCCAGGTGGTGGACGAGGCGCGCCACGTGGACGTCTACAACCGCTACCTCCACCAGAAGATCGGGTTCTCCTATCCGGTCAACCCCCACCTCAAGAAGCTGCTCGACCTCATCCTGACCGACTCGCGCTGGGACATGAAGTTCCTCGGCATGCAGATCATGGTCGAGGGGCTGGCGCTCGCCGCGTTCGCGCAGATGCGGCAGAACTCGTACGAGCCGCTCCTGCGCGACATCACGCGCTACGTGATGAGCGACGAGGCGCGCCACGTGGCCTACGGCGTGCTCTCGCTGCGCGACCACTACGCCGGGCGCAGCGAGGCCGAGCGGCGCGAGCGCGAGGACTTCGTCTACGAGGCCTCGGTGCTCATGCGCGACCGCTTCCTCATGCAGGAGGTCTGGGAGAAGATGGGCATGCCGGTCGACCGCTGCACCGAGCTGGCGCTGCACAACCAGGGCCAGGTGCTGTTCCGGCAGTGGCTGTTCTCCAAGATCGTCCCGGCCATCAAGAAGATCGGCCTCCTCTCGCCGCGGCAGCGCGAGCGCTTCCACGAGCTCGGCATCCTCCAGTACGAGGACGCCGAGGACCCGGTCGAGGCGCTGGAGAGGGACGAGGCCGAGCGCGCCGCGCAGACCGTCGCCGCCGCGAGCTGAGCCGCCCCGCGCCGACGATCAGATCGGAAACGCCGGCCCCTCGGCCGCGGCGAAGAGGGGGATCGAGGTCCGGCGCCTCGCGCCGGCGACGATGGTGTCGATCTCGGCGTCGGTCGAGTCGGGGCTGTGGTGGAAGAGCGCGAGGCGGCCCACCCCGGCACGCTCGGCGACGGCGATCGCGCTCGACACCGGCGAGTGGCCCCAGCCGGCCCGGCTGGCGTACTCGGCGTCGGAGAACATGGCGTCGTGGATGAGGAGGTCGGCCCCGCTGGCCAGGGCGAGCGCGGCCGGCGTGGGACCCGCGATCGGGTACTCGACGTCGCTCAGGAACGCGACCGTCTTGCCGTCGACGCTGATGCGCAGCCCGAGCACCGTCATCCCGCCGTGCGGCAGCTCGGCCGCCGTCACCTCGAAGCCCTCGACCGGCAGGGACGAGCCCGGCTGCACGGTGTCGATGGCCACGCCCGCCGCCAGGTTCTCCAGCCCGTAGAGCGGGCTGTAGTGCCCGTTGAGCTGGTTCTGCAGCACCTGGTCGAGCGGCTCGCCGAGGAGCTCGGGCCCCAGGATGCGGATGCTGTTGCCGCGGATGAAGAGCGGCGTGAAGAACGGCAGGCCCTGGATGTGATCCAGGTGGGTGTGGGTCAAGAGCACCGGCAGCGTGCCCCTGCCCTCGCCGAACTCGCCGGCCATGAGCTGCTTGCCCAGCTCGGTGATGCCGGTGCCGAGGTCGATGAGCACGCGCCGGCCCGCGTCGCTCACGATCTCCACCGCCGGCGTGTTGCCGCCGTAGCGCAGGTAGTGCGGTCCTGGCGTCGCGAACGAGCCGCGCACCCCCCAGAAGCGCAGCTTCATGGACCGAACCCTGGATCGGTCACCTGTCCGATCTGCAAGGTCATGCGCTCGCGCGCGACCACGACCTGGATGCCGGCGCTGTTTCCCTTGCGCCGGTAGGTGTCCTCGATCGCGTCCATCATGCGATCGGTGTGCGACGGCGCGTGGTGGTAGAGCACGAGCCGGCGCACGCCGAGGCCGACCACCAGGTCGAGCGCGTGGTCGGGCGTCGAGTGGCCCCAGTGGGGAAACTTCTCGAACTCCTCGGGCAGGAACTGCGTGTCGAAGATGACCGTGTTGCAGCCGCGCAGCACGCCGACCAGGTCGTCGCGCATCGCGCGCAGCACCCGGCGGTCCTCGTCGCTCGCCTCCTCCGGCCCGGCCAGGAAGTGCTGCTTGTGCAGGAGCCCGGTGAACGGCGCCGTGTCGCTGACGTAGGCCAGGCTGGTGCCGTCGCCGTCGATGCGGTAGCCGACCGCGCCGAACGGGTGGTTGAGCGCGACCGGGCGGATCTCGAAGTCATCGACCACGAATCCCTTGCCCGGGGTGACCTCGTGAAACTCGAACTCGGCCGGCACCGCCTCGAGCGGCACCGGGAAGTACTCGTGGCGCGTGATGCCGCCGATGACCTGCTGCAGCTCCTCGGCCGCGGCGCGAAGCGCGTAGATGCCGATGCGCGTGCCCGGCAAGTAGGCCGGTTGAAAGAACGGCAGGCCCTGGATGTGGTCCCAGTGAACGTGAGACAGGATGAGGTGGTGGCGCGACGGAAAGGGCTGGCCGCCCTGCTCCGCCGCCAGCTTCTGGCCGAGGCCGCGCAGCCCGGTGCCGGCGTCGAGGATGAGGCAACCGCCTTCGTCGCCGCGCACTTCCACACATGACGTGTGTCCCCCATAGCGCACGGTGTCCGGCCCTGGCACCGGGTAACTCCCGCGCACTCCCCAGAACGTCACGTGCATTTCCGCGCGATTGTATCTTATCCATGCTGCCAAGCCGAGAAACCGGCCGAGTTTGCTGGCGCATGGGACCGCGGCGTGGCAGCTGAGGAGAAATCACGTTAGGTTGCGCCGATGAGCGGAGGCTCCGGCGGCGCGAGCGCGCGGCGCGTCCTCGTCGTGGGCGCGGGCGCGATCGGCGGCACGGTCAGCGCCTGTCTCGCGGCCGTCGGCGCCGACGTCACCGCGGTGACCACCAACGAGGAGATCCACCGCGCGGTGAGCGAGCGAGGCTTTCGCACCGCCGGTGAGGGGACTCGCCGCGCGGTGCGCGGGCGCATCGAGCTCGGCGTGCCGGCGGGCGAGAAGTTCGACATCGTGCTGCTGGCGACCCAGCCGCCGCAGGTCGAGGACGCCGCGCGCGCGGCGCTGGGCGCGCTGGCGGACGGCGGCATCGTGGTCTGCTTCCAGAACGGCCTGTGCGAGTCGCGCATCGCGCGGATCGCGGGCGGCGAGCGGACGGTCGGCGCCATCGTGGCGTGGGGCGCGTCGATGCCGGAGCCGGGCCTCTACGACCGCACGTCGGCGGGCGGCTTCACCCTCGGGAGATTGAACGGCGAGCCCGACGATCGCGTGCGCGAGCTGGGCGCGCTGCTCGAGGCGGTCGGGCCGGTCGAGCTGACCTCGAACCTGCTCGGCGCGCGCTGGAGCAAGCTGGCCCTGAACTGCGCGGTGTCGTCGCTCGGCACCATCGGCGGCGAGCGGCTGGGCCCGCTGGTGCGCGTCCGTCGCTACCGGCGCGTGGCGCTCGAGATCTTCACCGAGGTGGTCGAGGTCGCGCGCGCCGAGGGGGTCGCGCTGGAGAAGGTGGCCGGCACGCTCGACCTCGACTGGATCGCGCTGTCGGCGGCCGACCGGGCGGCCGGCGCGTCGGCAGCACTGACGGCGAAGCACGCCCTCCTGCTGGCGGTCGGCCTGCGCTACCGGAGGCTGCGCTCGTCGATGCTGTCGGCCATCGAGCGCGGGCGGGTGCCGGCCATCGACTTCCTGAACGGCGAGATCGTGACGCACGGGGCGCGCCACGGCCTGACCGTGCCGGTCAACGCGGCCGTGGTGGAGACGGTGCGTGCGCTGGCGCGCGGCGACGAGCGGCCGTCGCGGGCGCTGCTCGACCGGCTGTACGAGTCCACGCGTCCGCAGCGGGCGGACGCGTCGCGCGGCTGACAGCGCCAGCCGGCCGCGTCGAGGCGGCTCAGTCCAGCCGCTCGATGACCAGGCGGTGACCCTCGCGGCGGATGACGAAGCCGCCGGCTCGCCCCGGGGTCGGCGGCCAGAAGCCGGAGCTTCGTGCCGGCCGGTGTTCCGTTGGGCCGGCGAACCGGTCGCGCGGCTCGCGCGTGCGCGGGTCGAGGACCTCCACCTCGGGCAGGTCGGGCTCGCCGGCGTAGCCGCGGAGGCGGCGCGCGCCCATGAGCTCGGCGCTGCTCATGAGCCAGAGCAGGACCGCGAGCAGCGCCAGATAGTAGTGGTGAGCGGCCAGGCCGTACACGCCGAGCGCGACGGTGAAGACGCGCGCCACCTGGACCGAGGCCTCGGTCGCGCGCAGGAAGCCCATGCGGCGGGACAGGACCGCGCGCAGGATGCGGCCGCCGTCCATGGGAAGCGCCGGCACCAGGTTGAAGGCGCCGAGGACGAGGTTGATCCAGGCGAGCAGCGCGAAGAGGCCCAGGCCGCTCAGCTGGGCCAGGACCAGCGACACGCCGGCCAGCGCGAAGGAGACCGCCGGGCCCGCCGCCGCGATGGCGATCTCGTCACGGGCGCTGCGCGGCTGGTCGGTCATCTGCGCCGCGCCGCCGAAGAAGTGGAGCTCGATGCGCGACACGTTCACGCCGAGGTGGCGGGCGACCAGCGCGTGGCCGAGCTCGTGCAGGACGACCGACGCGAACGAGAGCAGCACGACCGCGATCGCGGTCGCCGCGCCCAGTGCCGAGCCACCCCCCATGGTCAAGCCGACGACACCGAGCAGGATGAGGAATGTCAGGTTGACGTGGATGGGAAACCCGAAGAGGCTGCCCAGCCGGAAACTGCGAGAGAACATGTCGCAAAAGGTAAGCCGCGGTCACCCGCTGTCAATGCGGCGCCCGGGCGCTGAACCTGGCTGAACCTCAGCGTCGGAGGCGCGAGAATGCCGCTCCGGCGGGAAGCCGCCGGCCCAGGCCCGAGGCCCACGGGCGCAGCCCGGTGCGCGGCTCGTAGTCGGGCTCGGGCGGCGCCGGCTCGACCATGTCGGCGAACCGACGCACCATCTCCTGCCGGTCCTCGACGGCGATCCACGGCAGCCACAGGGACACCACCAGCCCGCCGTCGCCGCCGGTGAAGCAGATGCGATCGCCCGAAACGGCGACGTGGGCGCGCGACGGGAAGCGCGCGACCCGGTCGCCCTGGCGGCCGGGCACGACCAGAGCGCCGTCGCTGCACACCTCGAGCGCGCGGCGCGGCCGCTCGCGGAAGAGCGGGCGCGCGTACACGATGAAGCGCCCGGCCAGCTCGACCAGCAGCACCCGGTGATGGCCGCGGCCCAGCTCGACGGCCCGCACCGCGCCGCCGCTCTGGGGCGCGAGCGCGCGGCCCAGCTCGTCGGCCACGCGGTCGAGCGCGCTCCAGGCCGCCAGCGCGCCGCTGTCGAAGGCGGCCACGCTCCTCACCCCGCCGAGGCGCTCGACCTGGCCCGGCTGGCGCTCGTACCACATCGCGAGATCGCCGGTCGGAAACGAGCGGGCCGGCCACAGGCGGCTCTCGCGCAGCGACAGCTCGCGCCGGCGCTCGCCGCCTCGAGTGTGGCGAACCCAGGTCGCCGCGCTCCCGGCCACCATCAGGCGCAGACGCTCGCCGAGCTCCAGTCGCACGTGCTGCGGCCCGACCTCGAGGGCCACCATCCCGGCGCGGCTCGGCGCCCGGTAGATCGGAAGCGCGGCAAGCTCTCGATAGGGGGCGTCCACCGACCGGGAAGTGTACCAACCAGGCCCGCCCGCTCGGGGCCCCTTCGGGGACCCCGCAGGCAGACGTCCCGCATTGTCGCTGGGGGGAAGTTGTGGGGGTATTCTTCGCGCGCGATGGCCTACCAGTACATCTACGTCATGAAGGGTCTCGGCAAGGTGGTGCCGCCCCGCCGCGAGATCCTCAAGGACATGTGGCTCTCCTTCTTTCCGGGGGCCAAGATCGGCGTGCTCGGGGCCAACGGGGCCGGCAAGAGCTCGCTGCTCCGCATCATGGCCGGCGCCGACACGGAGTTCGTCGGTGAGGCGTGGCCGGCCGACGGCGTCAAGATCGGCTTCCTGGCCCAGGAGCCGGCGCTCGACCCGGACAAGGACGTGTTCGGCAACGTCGAGGAGGCGGTGGCCGAGACGCGCTCGCTGCTCACCCGCTTCGAGGACATCAGCAACAAGCTCGGCGAGGACATGGACGGCGACGCGATGCAGAAGCTGCTCGACGAGCAGGCGTCGCTGCAAGACAAGATCGACGCGGTCAACGCCTGGGAGCTCGACCGCACCATCGAGATCGCCATGGACGCGCTGCGCCTGCCGCCGGGCGACGCCGGCGTCGCCAACCTGTCGGGCGGCGAGCGGCGCCGCGTGGCGCTGTGCAAGGTGCTGCTGTCGAAGCCGGACATGCTGCTCCTCGACGAGCCGACCAACCACCTCGACGCCGAGTCGGTGGCCTGGCTCGAGCGCCACCTGGCCGAGTTCCCCGGCACCGTGGTGGCGGTGACCCACGACCGCTACTTCCTCGACAACGTCGCCGGCTGG
Organism: Kofleriaceae bacterium; assembly: GCA_035262925.1. Classification (GTDB taxonomy): domain Bacteria; phylum Myxococcota_A; class Polyangia; order Haliangiales; family Haliangiaceae; genus DATFRY01. The sequence continues at coordinate 15,938 of DATFRY010000549.1, forward strand.
ATCCTCGAGCTCGACCGCGGCCACGGCATCCCGTTCGAGGGCAACTACAGCTCGTGGCTGGAGCAGAAGCGGGCGCGCCTGGTGCAGGAGGAGAAGCAGGCCGGCGCGCGCAACCGCGCGCTCGAGCGCGAGCTGGAGTGGGTGCGCACGTCGCCCAAGGCGCGCCACGCCAAGAGCAAGGCGCGCCTGTCGCGCTACGAGGAGCTGGTCGAGGAGGCCAAGACGGCGCAGCGCGATCCGGCGATGGAGATCATCATCCCGACCGGGCCGCGGCTGGGCAACGAGGTCGTCATCGCCGAGGGCGTGCGCAAGGCGTTCGGCGACCTCCTCCTGATGGACGACCTGTCGTTCCGGCTGCCGCGCGGCGGCATCGTGGGCATCATCGGCGCCAACGGCGCCGGCAAGACCACGCTCTTCCGCATGATCGTCGGCCAGGAGCAGCCCGACGCCGGGACGCTCACCGTGGGCGAGTCGGTCAAGCTGGCCTACGTCGACCAGAGCCGCGACGCGCTCGACGGCGCCAAGACAGTGTGGCAGGAGGTGAGCGGCGGCGCCGAGGTGCTCGAGCTGGGCGCGCGCCAGGTCAACTCGCGGGCCTACGTGTCGAGCTTCAACTTCCGCGGCGCCGACCAGCAGAAGCGGGTCGGCGACCTGTCGGGCGGCGAGCGCAACCGCGTCCACATGGCCAAGCTCATCAAGAGCGCCGGCAACGTGCTGCTGCTCGACGAGCCGACCAACGACCTCGACGTCGACACCCTGCGCGCCCTCGAGGACGCGCTGCAGAGCTTCCCCGGCTGCGCGGTCATCATCAGCCACGACCGCTGGTTCCTCGACCGCGTGGCCACCCACATCCTCGCCTTCGAGGGCGACTCCAAGACCGTCTGGTTCGAGGGCAACTACCGCGACTACGAGGCCGACCGCAAGCGCCGCCTGGGCGACGAGGCCGACCAGCCCCACCGCATCAAGTACAAGCGGCTCACCCGGAGCTGATCGCGGCGCCGGCGCTCGGCGCGCCGGCGCGGCTCAGGCCGCGGACCAGGGCTGGCGCTCGCGCATGGCGCGCACGTCGAGCTCGCCGCGGTCGAGGAGGCCGGTCCTGGCGTCGTGGATGCGGTAGGCCAGGGTGGAGCGGCCGAGCGGCTGGGCCTCGACGAAGATGCAGCGGAGCTCGCCGTCGTCGAAGCCGCACTGCTCCTGCACGGTGCGCAAGAGCGCCTCGCTGTGCAGGTGGCCGTCACCGAAGTTCCAGCCGAGGGCGAGGCCGGCGACGATCTCGCCGTCTAGGTACTCGTAGTCCGCGAGGCGGTCGACCGCGCGCGGGATGAGGCAGGGCAGCGCGCGCCCGTGCAGGTGCATGAGGCGGAAGGCGAGGACCTTGCCGACCAGGCCGACCGAGGTGGCGCGGTCGTAGAAGCGGTCGAGCTGGTCGTAGACCCAGGCCGAGCTCTTCACCAGGCGGTCGAGCTTGCGGTAGCTCTCGCCGCGGAACAGCCACACCCCGTAGGCCCAGTTGCCGGCGTAATAGCGCATCGACATCAGGAACGAGAGGCGGCCGGGGAAGAGGTTGCCGGCCAGGGGCACCGCGATCAGCATGACGGCGAGGAACGCGGCCAGCGGGGCCGAGCCGAGCTGGAGGACGGTGACGTCGGGGTGGGCCCAGAACAGCGCGAACCCGCCGTAGACCACCATGATGTTCCACTCGATGGGGACGCCCATCGGCACGTTGCTGGTGATGTAGCCGTGGAGCATCAGCATCATGATCAGGCCGACGACCATCCACGGGCCGCCGGGGGCGAACAGGAAGACCAGCGGCACCGACAGCTCCAGCGCGGTGCCGGCGTGGCCCATCGCCACCGCCACGCGCGAGGGGCGCAGGTCGCCCGGGTAGTCGCGGTACATGAGGCGGCGCAGCCAGGCGAAGCGCGCGAGCGGGCTGTTGCTGGTCATCACGCACACCACCGTCGGGAAGTGGTGGTTGAGCTTGGAGAAGCCGGCCCAGAACCAGAGCGCGAGCTGCACCGCCTTGGCGCCGGCGATCCAGTTGCCGGCGAAGGCGAGGCACATGATGGTGGTCCAGTAGTGCTCGGCGCGCAGCGCGAGGAAGACGGTGCGGTCGGCGATCCCGATGATCGGGACCAGGACCGCGAGCGCGACCAGCAGGCGGCCGTCGATGGCGGGCGCGACCAGCGCGCGCACCAGCAGGATCACGAGGGCGAGATAGAGCGCCACATCGATCCATGTGCGCCGCGAGCCGCCCAGGAGCGGGAGGCGCGGGAACAGCGACAGCTTGGTGGTGCCGGGCCGCAGGAAGTAGAGGAAGCCGCCGAGCGGCGGGAAGTAGCGCCCGGTCAGCGGGCCGCTGCCGCAGCCGAGGCCCAGCCCCTCGAACAGCATGCTCCAGAGGATCGCCTTCTCGAAGGCGAGCGGCTCGAGCCACCAGTCGCCGATCGACGACAACCCGCCGAGACCGGGCGAGAGGCTGCAGAAGGCGATCCACGCGCCGACGTAAACGACCACCTTGACCAGATGGAAGGCGTAGATGCCGAGCGGCGTGCCGTAGCCCTGCATCGCCCAGGCCTCGCAGACCATGCGGCCGCGCTCGGCCAGCGGCCGGGTCGCCCAGTCGAGCGGGTCATACGGCGGCGGCGTGGTCTGGAAGAGTCGCAGCGCGTGCCCCCGGCGGGCATCGTACATCCATCACCTGGTCAGCGCGGTGATGAATCCTCGCGCCGCGCCTCGCTGCCGACGCAGTGGTGGCACCAGAACATCCCGTCCGGGTCGACCTTGCGCTTGATCGCGAGGAGCCGCGGGTAGTTCTCGCCCCAGAAGGCCTGCTGCCAGTCCGGCTCGAAGTAGTCGGTCTCGTTGACGTAGGTGCCGGCGCCGGGAGTCGCGTCCCTGATGATCTTCATCGCCGCGCTGGTGCGAGCCGCCTCCGCCCTGCCCTCGGCGGCGTCCGGCTCGTGCCCGCGCACTCCGGGCTGGCCGTCCCCGCCGGACGCGGCGATGAGGAGCGCGGCGGCGCGCAGGGCCGCAGGGTTCATCGAGGTCTCGCGGTTGCGCCGGATCGCGTCGGGAGAGGCGCCGGCCAGCCCCTTGTTGAAGTGGAGGTCGAGCGAGCGGTGGCGCGAGGCCTGGAACAGCGCCGCCGCAAACTTCGCCGCCTCGGCTCCCTCGAAGCGGTCGAGGGGGATCCAGCGCGACTGATAGGTGTACCAGGTGGTCGACACCTCCCCCTGGTTGCTGGCCCACCAGTAGTAGAAGCTGGACTCGACGCGCGACCGATCGTCCGGGCGAATCGCGGCGGCGAACTTCTCCTCGAAGAAGGCGCGGTCCCACATCCGCGCCGCGGGAATGGCGAGGAACTGGGTCTGCATGGTGAAGCGATCGGGGTGCTGGTCGACCCAGGCGCGGAGCGGCCGCCACACCTCCTCGGCCTCCTCGCCGCTCATGCCCTCGTAGGACATCGAGAGATGGAGCGTGTTGTCGCCGTGCACGCTCACCTGCTCGCCCCACGTCGGGTTGGCCAGGCTCTGCCGGTAGAAGGCCAGGAAGCGCGCGATGAGCTCCTGGAAGGCGTCGTCCGACTTCGCCGCGATGGTGCCGAACACGAAGCCGAAGTGACTCGGCAGCGGATGGGTGCGCAGGGTCATCCGCGTCACGACGCCGAAGGTGCCGCCGCCGCCGCCGCGCAGGGCCCAGAAGAGATCCGTGTTCTGGCACGCGTTCGCGACGACGAGCTCGCCGGCGGCGGTGACCACCTCGGCCTCGAGCATGTTGCCGGCGGCGGTGCCGTACTTCTTCGACCAGCTGCCGAAGCCTCCCCCCTGGGTGAATCCGCCGGCCGCGCCGACCGAGGTGCAGCCTCCGCCCTGGACGTAGCGGCCGTGCAGCACGGTGACCTCGCGGTAGGCCTCGAGCCAGCGGGTCCCGGCCTCGACGGTGACGGCCGGGACGCCGGGCTGCGCCGCGGGGCAGCCGCGCGGGACGAACGAATCGTGCATGGTGATGCGGCGCATCTCGTGCGTCCACACCAGCAGCGCGTCGGGCGCGGTGGAGCGGCCCAGGTAGTCGTGGCCGGTGCCCTTGACGGCCACGCGCAGGCGGTGCTCGCGCGCGAAGTCGACGGCGGCGACGACGTCGGCCGCGCTGGCGGCCACCACCGCGTACGGGCTGGGCGCCGAGCGCCAGGCGCCGAGCCAGCCGGCCGACTGCGTGGCGCCGGGGTCGTCCTGGAGGGCGTACGGGTTGGCGAGCACGCGCATCGCGTCGGCGCAGGCCGCGCTGGAGGCGTCGCGCTGGCACGGCGCCAGCGGCGACCGCGGGCGCTCGAGGCGGCCGGTGAGGCGGGCGGCCAGTCGCTGCCACTCGGCGGGCGCCGGCCAGCAAGGCTGGTCGGGGGCGCAGCGCGACGCGGGCGGCGGCGGGCTGGCGGTCGCGCCGCAGCCCGGGCTCGCCAGCAGGGAGAGACAGAGCGCGGGGACCGCGAGGGCCAGCCGGGCCGCCCTCCCCCGTGTCGTCACCGTCGCGCTCGCCGTCGCCGTCGCCGTCGCCTTCGCCATGCACCTCCTTATACAGGAGGTGCCGGTCAGGCGGGCGGCGCGGGTGCGGCGTGGATTCCGCCTCCTCGATCGAGGGCGCTCCAGTCCTGCCGCCGCGCCCAGGTCTCGAAGTCGTGCCAGCCGACCTCGGGGAAGTCGTCGCGCAGGTCCTCGATGGCGGCCTCGTGGCCGGTGCGATCCAGCCACTCGAACATGCGGGCGGCGTCCTCGTCGCGGTCGGCGGCGAGCGCCGGCGGGCGGGCGCGATAGCGGATGCGGCGGCCGATCACGTCGGACAGGATGCAGGCCGCCTGCTCGCCGGTCAGCTCGTCGCCCGCTATGTCGAAGCGGCGCCCGACCACGGCGTCGCCGCGCTCGATCATCGACGCGGCGAACCCGCCGATGTCCGCCACCGCGATGTGCTGCAGCGAGCGCGCGGCCGGGAGCGGCAGCGAGATCCGCCCCTGGCTCAGGTCGGCCGCGCAGGCCGGTGCGATCAGGTTCTCCATGAAGAGGACCGGCGCGATGATCGTGAGCGGCACCCCGGAGGCGCGGGCGCGGCGCTCGACGGCGAGCTTGGCCTCGAAGGTCGGGATGCCGGTCGCGCGGTCGGCGCTCGCGATCGTGCTGAGCACGAGGTGCGGGACGCGCGCGGCGACCGCGGCGTCGATCTGCGCGATGCCGCGCTCGATCTCGCGTGCGGCGCGGCCGGCGCCCTGCTCGGCCCCGCGCGGGTCCGGCGCGGTCACGGCGAAGAACGCATCGACGCCGCGCGCCGCCCGCAACAGCGCGCCGGCACATCGATCGGCGCGGTCGGCGTCGCCTCGATCGCCTCGATCGCCTTGATCGCCTCGATCGGCCGCCCCGGCCGCCGCGATCTCGACCCCGCGCGCGCGCAGCCGCGCCGCCTCCGCGCCCCCTGGACGGCGCGTGAGCGCACGGACCCGGTGTCCGCGGCGAAGCAGCGCGTCGACCACGGCGCCGCCCTGCCTGCCGGTTGCGCCGGCCACCAGCACGAGCCTCGACGAGGACATGTCTCCGCGACACAGCAACCGCCGTACCAGGAATTGCGGGCGCGCCGCGAACCGGGTGTCGCCGGGATCGCACGATGCGCCGAGCCGGGCATGCCGCCGGGCCGGCGCTGCGCGCGGACCCCGCGTGCCGCCTGACCGGCACCTGCCGGGTTTGCGGCCACGCCGCTGCGATCGCTCGCGACGGATCACGCGCAGCTGCGCGGGCGCGCCTCTTGCTTTGCAGGCGTGCGTCATGTCTTCACGCATCCACTCAGCCGCTGTCACCTTGGCCGCCGTCGCCATCGCCATCGCCCTCGCCGCC
>DATFRY010000550.1:0-5215 GCA_035262925.1 Kofleriaceae bacterium
GCGCGGCGGCCCATAAGGAGCGCGAGCGCGCGGCCGCCCAGAAGGAGCGCGAGCGCGCCGCCGCCCAGAACGAGCGCGAGCGCGCGGCCGCCCAGAAGGAGCGCGAGCGCGCCGCGGCCCAGAAGGTGCGCGAGCGGGCAGCCGCCGAGAAGGAGCGGGAGCGCAAGAAGAAGGCCGCCGCGGCCGCCGCCAAGAAGAAGGCCGCGGGATCGGCGGGCAAGAAGAAGGCCGCGGGCAAGAAGCCCAAGGCCAGACCGCGCCGCCGCTGAGCGTCGACCACGAGCCGGCCTTCCGGGCGAGCGGCGAGCGCGGGCGCCCCGGGCCGAACGCGAGCGCGTGTCGTCCGGGCGAAGCGCGAGCGTCAGGTCACCGGGCGACGCGGGCGCGCTGCTTTCCGGGCCGAGCGCGGCGCGCGGCTTCGAGTGACATGCGGGCGCGCGTCGGCGGTCGCGTCAGGCCCGGGCCAGGGGCAAGAGCACGGTGAACTCGGTGTAGACGCCCTCCTCCGACTCGACGGAGATGATGCCGCCGTGCATGTCGACCAGGAAGCGGGCGATGTAGAGGCCGAGGCCGGCCGAGTCGGGGCCTGACGAGGTGTGGTGCTTGGCGCTGTGCACGTCCGAGAAGGGCTCGAAGATGCGGTCGCGCAGCTCGACCGGGATGCCGATGCCGTTGTCGCGCACGCGCAGGCGGGCCCACGAGCCCGCGTACTGCTGGCGGGGCGCCCGGTCCACGGTGGCCACCACGGTGCCGCCCTCCGGCGTGTAGCGGATCGCGTTGGTCAAGAGATTCGACACCACGCGCTGGATCTTGTCGGGGTCGGCGCGGATGTGGGGCGTGTCCTCGAACTCGGTGCCGAGGTCGTGCTTCTTGGTCGCGGCAAGCGGCGACAGGTCGTCCACCGCGTCGCGCACGATCTCGACCAGGTCGCACTCGCGCGGCGACAGCTTGACCCGGCCGGCCTCGATGAGGCTCGCGTGCAGCATCTCGTCGACCAGGCGCATGAGCCGGTGCGCGTTGCGCCGCACCGACTCGGCCGGGCGGCGCAGCCCGTGGGGGAGCTCGCCGAAGCGGCCCTCGGCCATGAGATCGAGGTAACCGACGATGCTGGTCAGCGGCGTCCTCAGCTCGTGGGCGGCGATCGACACGAACTCGCCCTTCATCTTGTTCAGGCGGGCCAGCTCGGCGTTCTTGCGCCGGAGCTCCGCCTCCGACTCGACGAGCGCGCGGCTGCGCTGCCGCACGAGCTTGTCGAGGTTGTCCATGAGGTCGCGCAGCTCTGTCTGCGCAGCCTCGAGCTGCGCGCTCTTCTCCTCGACCTCGCTGGTGCGCTCGGCGAGGACGCGCTGCAGCTCGGTCTCGCCGGCGCCGTTGCGCAGCGGACGGACGCGCGCAGGCCGCCGGCTGGCCGACGCACGGCGTGGTTTCCCCTCGCCAGGACCCTTCCGCTTCCGTTCCGCCATCCCGATCCCGAGGCGCCACTATAGCAGCACGAGGGGCCGGACCGGCGCGCCGCGGAAAGGTCCGAAAAGTTGCCTGGGCCGCTGCCGCGGCGTTCCATGAGGCCATGAACGTGACGTGCTCGTCGTGCGGCGTGGCGTTTGCGCCCGCGTACGTGTATCAGCTGGCTGTCACGGGCGACCGCGGCCGGCTGATGTTCTGCTCCCTCGACTGCAGGCGCGAGGGTCTGGGCGACGAGGCGTTCCGGGCCAAGCGGGCGCGCCGGCTCGCGATCCTCAACCACAAGGGCGGCACCGGAAAGACCACGACCGCGGTCAACCTGGCCGCCGGCGTCGCCGAGCGGGGGCTGCGCGTCCTGCTGGTCGACACCGACGCCCAGGGCAACGTCGGCGTCTCGCTCGGCATCAGCGGCGAGCGCAGCCTCTATCACGTGCTGGTTCACGCCGAGGATCCGGCGGAGGCGGCAGTGCCGGTGCGCAAGCACCTGGACGTCATCACGAGCGACCCGAGCCTGGCGGCGGCCGAGATCTGGCTGGCCCGCCAGGACGGCGACGTCCGCTCGCGCGTCCTGACCCGACGCCTCAACCTCATGCAGGTCTCGCGCCGCTACGACTACGTGGTGCTCGACTGCGGCCCGTCGCTCAACCTGCTCAACCAGAACGCGCTCAGCTACGCCGATGAGGTCATCATCCCGGTCACCTGCGACTATCTGGCGCTGGTCGGGGTCAAGCAGGTGCTGCGCACCATCCGCGAGGTGGAGCGGCTTCTGCACCACGCCGTGCGGGTGTCGGCCGTGCTCCCGACCTTCTACGACTCGTGCACGCGGCTGGCCTGCGAGGTGCTAGAGGCGCTGCGGGGTCACTTCAAGGACAAGTGCCTGCCGCCGATCCGCACCAACACGCGGCTGGCCGAGGCGCCGAGCCACCGCAGGACGATCTTCGAGCACGCGCCCGACTCCAACGGGGCGGCCGACTACGCCCGGGTGGTCGACTGGCTGATCGGCGCCAGCGCGCCGCAGCGCCCCGGGGTGGCGGAGACCGCCGCGGTGGCAGAGACCGCCGCGGTGGCCTGACGGCAAGACGACGGATGACGACGGGGAGACGACGAGGGAACGACGAGGAGGAGGCCATGTCCGACGCAAAGATCCTGAAGCACGACCCGCTCAGCGAGACCGAGGCGATCCTGCGCCAGGACTTCTACGGCGCGGGCAGCGAGCGCCCCGCGACGCGCCGGGCGGCCGTGCGCGCGCGACCCCGGCCGACCCACTACAAGGTCGTCTGCATCTCGCTCTACACAAGGGACATCGAGGCGCTCGAGACGACGGTGGCCGAGCTCAAGCGACGCGGCTACACCAAGGCCAACAAGTCGCAGCTCATCCGCTACGCGCTGGCCCAGCTCGACATCGACAAGCTGCCGCCGCCTCACCCGTAGCCGCCCGACTCCGTAAATTCGCGCGGCGACCTCGTCGCCTGGCCCAGAACGTACCGTCGGTTGGGCCTTCGGCCCGCCTCACCCGTAGCGGGGGCGTGGCCGCGTCGCCGGCCGGCCTGCCCGTCAGACCGGCGAGGTGAGCAGGAGCTCGATCGCGCGCTCGCGGAGCAGCTTGACCACGACGTCGTTGATGGTGTCGCCGCGGTCGAGGCTGTCGAAGTAGGACTTCGCGATGTCGGAGAACTCGCGGTAGACCGGCTCGAACTCCTCGAGCCGCATCTTCTTGACCAGCCGACCGCGGTGCTTCACGAACACGCCGAAGTCGCTGTCGCCGTACTCGGACTCGAAGCGGCCCAGGTAGTCCTGGTATTCCTTCGCTATATCGCCGCCCTTGCGGTCGGTCCCCATGGGCAAGAATCGAGCGTAAGGGGAAACGGCGCAGCAGGCAAGCCGGCGCCGGGCCTGGTGTCAGAAGGAACGACCGACGCCGATCACGAACATGTGAGCGCTGTCCTTGCGCCGCGCCCAGTCGGCTGCCTGCAGGCGCATCGAGCCGTCCGCGACGCCGCTCCACCGCGTCTTGGCGTACTCGACTCCGTACTCGCCCGACACCCGGTAGGTGTCGCCCAGGGCACACGCCACGATCGCGGCGCCCCGTACCGCGAAGGTGTGCGAGGACGCCCCGTCCTCGAGGCCGGTGGTCTGCGTGCGGCTTGCCAGGAGCGGCAGCGCGTCCAGGCCCACGCGCGCCGACCATCGGGCGCCGAGGCGAGGCACGTCGAGCAGCGCACCCACGGTCACCCCGCGCAGCACCTCCGATGGGAGGCGGGCCAGGTTGCTGTCGAAGTTCCTGACGTCGTCGATCCGGAGGTTGTCGTAGCGGAAGCCGACGCGCGCGTAGGCCACCATGCCCGGCGCCCCGCCCAGCGCGTAGCCGGCGCGCGCGCCGAGGTCGATCTGGTGGCGCTTGAAGCCGATATCGACCGCCGTCATCGTGTCCGGGTCGGTGTAGTGGAGGCCGGGTGTCGCCTGGCTGTAGCGATAGCCGAGATCGCCGGCCACGACCCAGCGCGCGCTCCAGGCGTGGATCAGCTCGCCGCCAGCGCCGAGCACCGCGGCCCCGGAGGACAGCCTGTAGGTGGCGCGCGGATCGCTGCTGCCGGACGCGAACTTCTGGCCGATCGCGGTGTAGCCGAGCGCCGCCGTCGCGCGCACGACCAGCTTGTCGCCGCGGGAGGCCGACGCCGCGGCGGCCGGCCTGGCCGCGGGCGCGGCATCATCGACCCGGCCGGCGTCGCCGCGGCCGGCGTCGAGCCGCCTGGCGTCGCGACGGCGGTCGTCGACCGGGCTCTGGCGGACCCGCGACGAGCGCACCCAGCCGGCCTCGCCGCGCTCGCTCGCCACCCGCAGCCACTTGCCGGTGCGCTCGAGGACGCGGAGCCGCACGCCCGCGGACGCGCGGAGGACCTGATCCGACCGCGAGGTCGGCTGCTGGTACAGCCTCGCCTCGGCGCGCACGACCACGTACTCGGGCGCTCGAGCCACCTCCGCGCGCGCGCCCGCGCGACCGGCGGCGTCCGTGGCGGGCGGGGCGAGCGAGGCGACGGGGGTCGCCCCGGGCAGGTGCACGTCGCCCGCACCGGCGGCGAGATCAGCGCCGGCGTCGGAGTCGACGCCTCGGTCCGCCCGCGCGACGCCGCGCCCCGCCCCGGTGCCCGCGAGCGGCAGGTCCTCGCCCTCCCCTGCCGTCCCGTCGATCGCGATCGCCGTGGCGCGCTCGGCGGCGAGCGCGCGCCGCTCGACCAGCCTGCGCAGCACCGCCTGGCGCCTGCGCGCGCGCAGGACGTTCTGGTCGCCCGCCTCCTCGGGGCCCGCCTGCTCGGGCCGCGCCGCTGCGCCGTCGTCGCTGGCGTGGTCTCCGGCTCGATCGCGCGCGGCGGTTCCCGGCGTGCCCGGGCGCCGGCCGCGGCCCTGGGCGGATGCGCGCCGGCGCGCGCTGCGCCCGGGCGCGTCGCCGCGCGCGAGCGGCGCGACGCTGGTCCGCGCGATCCAGCCGGTCCGGCCGTTGACCCGGACCTTGAGCCAGCGATTCTTGCGCTCGAGCACCTTCAGCGCGCTGCCGGCTCGCACGCGCGTCACCACGCGCGCCTGCTCACCGGGGCTCGAGTAGACCGGCGAGGGACGACGGGTCTCCGCCGTCTCCGCGCGCGCCGGACCGGCCGCGAGGAGGACGACGAGGACGACCAGGACGACGAGTCCGGCGGCCGGGACCGGAGCCTGGAGCACGCGAGCGCTGCGGTTCATGGCTGCCCCCCACGAGTTG
>DATFRY010000551.1:0-56122 GCA_035262925.1 Kofleriaceae bacterium
TGAAGGTCTTGCCGCCGTCGGTGGACTTCCAGGTGACGACGCTGGCGGTGAAGACGGTGTCGGGATCGGTGGGATGCACCTTCACCTCCGCGAAGTCGGAGGCGCGCTCGGTCACCCGTGGGTCGGAGTTGACGAGCGCCCAGCTCTCGCCGGCGTCGTCCGACCGGTAGAGCCCGTTGCCCTTGCCGCTGGCGTACTCCCCCTCCTCGGTGGTCGACAGCTCCACGAAGAGGCGGCTCGGGCGGCTCGGCGCGATCGCCAGGTCGAACTGGACCGCGCTGGCCGGCAGCCCGCGGCGCAGCTTCCGCCACGTCTTGCCGCCATCGGTCGACTTGTAGAGGCCGCCGCCCGCCCCCTCGAAGTGGTTCTGGTCCTCCCACGGGCCGAGCCGGGCCTGCCACAGCGCCGCATAGACCACGGCGGGGTTCCTGGGATCGATCTCGATGTCGGATGCGCCGGTGTCCTCGTCCACGTAGAGCACCCGCTGCCACGTGCGGCCGCCGTCGAGCGAGCGGAACACGCCGCGCTGCCGGCTCGGCCCGTAGGGGTGACCGAGGACGGCGGCGAACACGCGGTCCGGGTTCCTGGGGTCGACCGCGATCTGTGGGATCTGCTGCGCGTCGGGGAGGCCCATGTGCTTCCACGTCCTGCCCGCGTCGGTCGACTTGTAGACCCCGTCACCGACGGAGAGGTCGGGCCGGTGCAGACCCTCGCCGGTCCCCACGTAGACGATGTCCGGGTTGGACGGCGCCGCCGCGATCGCGCCCACCGACTGGGTGGGCTGCCCGTCGAAGATCGGCCGCCACGTGCGCCCGGCGTCGTCGGTCTTCCACACACCGCCGTCGACCTGCGCCATGTAGAAGACGTTCGGGCGCGACGGCACGCCCGCGACGGCGCGTGTGCGCCCGCCCCGGAACGGGCCCACCATCCGCCAGTGCAGCTCCTGATAGGCGCTGGCCGGGATCTGGGCCCGCGCGTCGGGCGCCGCCGACGCCGCCATGACGCACGCGAGCAGGGCCGAGACCGCCGGAGTCGAGATGACCGGAACCGAGATCGCCGCGATGGTCCTTCGCATGAGCAGCAGCATCGCCGTACACGGCCGCCGCCGCAACGCCAGCACCGCGCTCGACGCGATGTCGCGCTACATGCCGCTCGCGCCGTCGCGACGTGAGGCGAAGACGCGGAGCGCCGCCTTGCCCCCGGAGTGCTTCTACAGGGCCTCTGGACGCGGTCGATACGAGTGCAGCGGACGATCGCTGGCGGGACCTGGATCTTCGAAACCGCGCAGGCAGCCGCCGTCCGACATCTCCACCATGTTCATGCCCGATCTCGAACTCGCGTGCTACTTCGCGTCCTGGTGCTCTGCTGGAACCTACCGCTCGGTCAGCCAGTGGTGGCTCGACTCGGCGGTGGCGCTCGCCGCCGGACCGACACCCGAGGACCGATCCGTGCCGCTCGCCAGGTGCTGATCCGGGCGCGGGCTCAGCGCCGGGCCGTCGCGTGGCGCGCGGGGGTCGGCGGCTTCGCCGGCGCCCGGCGCACCCGGTAGACCACCGACACGTTCGAGCAGACCCGGATCCCGGCGGGGGCCGGATAGGCCGCGTACACCCAGCCGCTGGCGCTGGCGACCACCGCCTTGTCGAAGGCGGGGACGCCCGAGCTCCGGGTCAGCACGACCTGGGACACGGCCCCGCTGGGGGCGACGCAGACCCGGATCTCGCTGACGACGGGGGCGCGAGGGGCGGCGGCGAACGCGCCGGCGACGTCGTGGGCGAGGCCCTGGCCGGGCTGAGCGACCCGGGCCGGGAAGTCGAGGTAGGCCGTTTCGGGCGAGCGCGCCGCCCCAGGGTCTGCCTGGGTCGCGACACCGGCGGTGCCGCCGCTCGCGGTGTTCGATCCGGCGCGCGCCGGCGCGGCCGCGCCGGTGATGGTGGCGATTCCCACAGCGATGAGCATCTTCATCGTCGACCTCCGGGTTGAACCGGCGATCGCCGATGCACCGCGTGTGCCGGCGTCCGGCGCGCGCGACTCGCTCGTCTTGCTTGAGGTGGAGGGGCGCCGCGCGTGTAACGTGTAACGGTCGCACCCCGTGTCGCACGCGGTCGCGTTTCGGTCAGGTGGCGGCGGTGGGACGGATCGCGTTGCAGCGCGCCAGTTCTGACGGTGGCCCCCGCGTGGCGCCGCTGGCCCGTCGCCGCGTGCTGCGCCGGCGCGGCGGTCCCGATTTCGATGTCCCGCGGGCGGGCGGGCGGATCCCACATCCGAACCGGATGGAGGATGGAGGACCGGCGTGGGGGACGACGATGGAGGACCACGATGGAGGACGGCATCGAGGCCCTCCGCCGGGCGGTCACCGACGAGGTGCTGCCCCGCGGGCCGCCGCGGCGCCGCGCCGGTCGCCCCCCGGCAGATCGTTCTCGAGCACCTCCGCCAGGGCGCTCCACAGGGCGCGCACGGCCGGTGCCCGGGCCAGGTCGCGATGAGCGGCCAGCCAGACCGGGCGCGGCGGCGGCGGGCCGTCGGCCGACGCGAGGGCGAGGAGGGCCTTCCCGTCCGCCAGGTAGCAGGGCAAGAGCGCGATGCCGGCTCCTGCCTCGGCCGCCGCCGCGAGCACCAGCCGGCTGTCCGATCGCAGGACGACCCGCGCACCCGCCGCCCGCCGCTCCAGCCAGCGGGTCTCGGGCACCGCGTGCTCACCCGCCTCGAACGCGAGGACCTGATGGCCGCGCATGCTCGCCGGGGGGCGCCCGTGGCGCTCGACGTACGCCGGCGCGGCGTACAGCCCGAGCGGCACCTCGGCGACCTTGCGGCACACCAGGTGCGAGGCCCGCGGGTCAGCCAGGCGCACAGCCACCTCCGGCGCATCACCCAGGAGCCCCGCGCTCTCGTCGCTGGCGGACAGGGACAGCTCGATGCCCGGAAGCGCGGCGCGCAGGCGCTCGACTCGAGGCGCGAGAAAGCGGGCCGCCAGCGCCGCCGGTGCCGTGATCCGGACCCGGCCCTGCCCGGCGCTCGTCCGGGCCGACAGCTGGCGGCCCAGCGACAGCGCCTCGCGCTCGAAGGCCTCGAAGCCGGCCAGGAGCGCGCGCCCCGCCGGGGTCAGGCGGTAGCGCCCGCCGCCGCGCGCGAACAGACGCACACCCGCCCCGCCCTCGACGGCCGCGATCCGTCGCCCCACCGTCGACGCGTGGGTGGACAGCAGACGAGCCGCGGCCGACAGGGTTCCGCCGCGGTGGAGCGCGAGGAAGAAGCGCGCGTCGTCCCAGCTCGCCAGCGTTGCATCCATGCAGCGAATCTTTGCATGGATGCAGGCCGGCGCGCGTCCCGGCGATGCTAGCCTGGCGGCCGAGGAGGAGAGTCATGGACCATCGCCTGGAGGCAGCCTGTCACTGCGGGGACCTGCGCTTCGTGCTGACCACGGCGCGCGCCGCCGGCGACCTTCCCTACCGCGAGTGCCGCTGCGAGCACTGCGCGCGCCGACGGCCCATCTACACCGCCGATCCGGACGGCGAGGTCGCGTTCGAGCTCGCGCGCGGCGGGGCGCTCGTGCGATACCGCTTCGCCACCGCGACGGCCGACTTCATCTCGTGCGCGCGCTGCGGCTGCCTCGCCGGCGCGCTGTGCGTCGTCGACGGGCGGCCGCTCGCCGTGCTCAACGCGGCGCTCTTCCGCGAGCGGCCCGCGGCCGCGCCGGCGACCATCGAGGCGGGCGGCGAGTCGCCCGAGGCGCGCGCGCGGCGGAGGGCGAGGACCTGGACGCCGGTCATCCGCCTGCCCGACGGCTGGGCGGACTGATCGCTCCACACGTCGCCGCGGGTCGCGCCGCGGTATATCGTCGTCGCGATGGGCGCGGCGCGCGACGATGACCAGGTCGATGACGAGCGCATGGCGGCGCTGATGGAGGCGCTGGCGGAGGCGGCCGAAAAGCTGGCGCGGCGCGAGCCGGTGCAGCTGCCGGCCGTCCAGCCGGCAGAGGCCGCGACCCTGGCGCGCGCGCTCCACGACGAGATGGACCGCGGGGTCGAGACGCGCGACGCGGCGATCGCCGGCTCCGGGCATCGCCTGGCCTGCGGGCGCGGCTGCAGCGCCTGCTGCGAGATCGTGATCATGACCTACGAGCCGGAGGCGCAGGCGGTGGCGCGCTGGCTCGCGCGGCCGGAGCAGCGAGCCGCGCGCATGCACTTCGCGGAGGCCTATCCCGGGTGGCGCGCGGCGGCCGGCGACCTGGCGGATCGCGCGCGCGCCGGCGCCGCGAGCGGCGACCCGGCCGAGGTCGG
Organism: Kofleriaceae bacterium; assembly: GCA_035262925.1. Lineage (GTDB taxonomy): Bacteria > Myxococcota_A > Polyangia > Haliangiales > Haliangiaceae > DATFRY01. The sequence goes on from DATFRY010000551.1 coordinate 4,278, forward strand.
GGAGGCGGCCGCGGAGGCGGCGCGCCGGCATGTCCTGTGCGCGTTCAACCGCGGCGGCGACTGCACCATCTACGACGTGCGGCCCAACCTGTGCCGCGCCTGTCACGCGCTCGACACGGCGGCCCACTGCGTGGCCGACAACCCGGAGGGGGAGCGGCCGACGGTGATGCACTTCGCGCCGATCGACGACTTCCTGGCCCGCATCCGCCCGCTCCAGGCCGCGGCCCACGCCGCGCTGCGCGGCCACGCTCCGCCGGAGCCGCTGTGCGACGCGGTCCATCGGCTGCTGTCCGCGTCCTCGCGCGCGGTGGGCCGCAACGAGCCCTGCCCGTGCGGCAGCGGCGCCAAGTACAAGCGCTGCTGCGGCGCTCGATGAGGAGGAACGAGTGATGAACACAGCGATGAAGACGGAACCTCGACGGCACCGTCGTGCTCGCACGCTCGCCGCCGCCGCCGCCGCGCTGCTGGCCGCGAGCGCCTGCGCCGACCGGGGCGACAGCCTCGACGGCGGGGCGGTCGGCTCTCGCTCGGACGGGGTGACCGCGGTGGACGGGGCGGCCGCGGACGCGGTGGTGCCGGAGCGCGCCGCGGCGCGCGGCCCGTCGCCGGACGGCGCGCGGAGGAGGCGGACCTACTCGAACCCGATCCAGATCCGGATCCCGGGGAGCGCCAGGACCGTCGAGAACTGCCCCGACCCCTCCATCATCCGCGGGCAGCGACCGGGCGACAGGGCCTGGTACCTCTACTGCACCTCGAACCCGCTCGACGACCAGGACCGCGACGATGCGGGGGACGAGGTCTTCCACCTCATCACGATGCACCGCTCCGAGGACCTCGTGCACTGGACCTACGTCGGGGACGCGTTCAGCGAGCAGCCCGACTGGGCCGACGCGCCGCAGGGGTTCTGGGCGCCGGACATCCAGTTCTTCGACGGCAGGTACCATCTCTACTACTCCTCGTCGGAGACCAGGCCGGGCGAGCCGGGCGACGCCGTCATCGGCGCCGCGGCCATCGGAGTCGCGACCAGCGACAGCCCGACCGGGCCGTGGACCCAGGCGCCCGCTCCGGTGGTCGAGCCCCAGAAGGCGCCGTGCTGTCCCGATCGCGACGACTGGCGCTGGGTCATCGACTCCAGCGTGGTCACCGACGACTCGGGCCAGCGCTGGATCTACTTCGGCAGCTACTTCGGCGGCATCGCGGTGCGCAAGCTCTCGGCCGACGGCCTCGTCTCCGACCCGGCCAGCCAGCTCGAGATCGCCTCCGATGAGCGATACGAGGGCTCGTACGTGGTCAAGCGCGACGGCTACTACTACCTCTTCGTCTCGGCCACCAACTGCTGCGCCGGGCCGCTGACCGGCTACAGCGTCTTCGTCGGCCGCTCCGCCAGCCCCACCGGCCCCTTCGTGGATCGCGAAGGCGTCTCCTTCGCGCCCGGACGAGTCGGCGGCACGCCGGTCATCAGCATGAACGGCAACCGCTGGGTCGGCACGGGACACAACGCCGTCTTCACCGACCTCGCGGGACAGGACTGGACCGTCTACCACGCGATCGACAGACACGACCCGTACCGCGGCGGGTCGCCGCTGGCCGACTTCCAGGTCAAGCGGCCCGCCCTGATGGATCCGCTCGACTGGATCGACGGCTGGCCGACCGTGCGCGGCGGCACCTGGGCCTCCGACGAGCCGCAGCCGGCCCCCGTCGCCCGGCCCGGGGACCATGCCGGCTACCACCCGCGCATCGAGAAGCCGGACAGGCCCGGCCGGCTCCTCCGCTCTCTGTCGGACGAGTTCGACGGTCCGGGGCTCGCGCCGCAGTGGTCGTGGGTGCGCGAGCCGGCGGCAGACTCGTTCGGGGTCGAGGACGGCCTCCTCCGCTTCGACACGCAGGCCGCGGATCTCTTCACCGACTCGAACAGCGCCTCGGTGCTCGTCGAGCCCGTGCCGGCCGGCAAGAACTACATCGTCGAGACCGCGGTCAGGCTGGTGAACCTGCCGGCCGACGGCTGCTGCTTCAACTTCACCCAGGCCGGACTCGTCATCTACGGCGACGACGACAACTTCGTCAAGCTCGTCCCCTTCTCCCTGTGGGACACGCGCCAGATCGAGTTCGCCAAGGAGGAGTTCCCGGTGCCGGTCGACTATCCGCGCTACGGGAACACCGTCGCGGGGCCTCCGGGCGAGACCACGTGGCTGCGCATCGCCGCCCGCGTGTGCGGCGCATCGGAGGAGACGTACACCGCCTACACCAGCCTCGACGGCGTCACCTGGTACCGGGCAGGCACCTGGACCCATCGCCTGGGCAGCCACGCGCGCATCGGCCTCGTCTCGATGGCCCACCCCGACGACCCGCAGCCCTACGCCGGCGAGTTCCAGTACGTCCGCGTCTACGAGCTCAGGGACTGAACGCGGCGGAGGAGGTGCGCGTGGCCAGGAAGCTCGCGACTCAGGTCATCCTGATCACGGGGGCGTCGTCGGGGATCGGGGAGGCCCTGGCGCTCGAGGTCGGGTCGCGTGGGGCGCGGGTCGCGCTCCTCGCCAGACGGGTCGAGCGGCTGGAGGGCGTGGCCGAGCAGATCCGGCGGAGCGGCGGCGAGGCGCTGGTGCTGGCGGCCGACGTGACCAGAGACGGCGACATCGAGGCGGCCGTGGCGAAGACGGTCGCCCGCTACGGCCGTCTGGACGTGGCGGTGGCCAACGCCGGCTTCGGCGTGAACGGCCCGCTGGCGCGGCTCGAGCTCGACGACTACCGGCGACAGATGGAGACGAACTTCTTCGGCGTGCTGCGAACCGTCTACGCGACCGTCGAGGAGCTGAAGGCGACGCGCGGCGTGCTGGCGGTGATCGGCTCGGTCAGCGCCTACGTCGGTCTGCCCGCCACCTCCGCCTACGCCGCGAGCAAGTTCGCCGTGCGCGGCCTGGCCGAGTCGATCACCGACGAGCTGCGCCCGTCCGGCGTGGCGGTCGTCCAGATCAACCCGGGTTTCATCGGCACCGAGATCCGCTCGCTCGACAATCACGGTCGGCTCACCGGCGCGGCCGACCCCGTCCCGGCGTGGATGGTGATGCCGCGCGCGACCGCCGCTCGCCGCATCGCGCGCGCCATCCGCTCGCGACGGCGCGAGCTGGTGCTGACCGGCCACGGCAAGGCCGGGGTGCTGGTCGCCCGCCATGCGCCGTGGCTCCTGCACGTCGCGACGCGCGTCTCCGCGCGCATGGAGCGCCGGCGCCGACTGCCGGCCGGCGACGCCGGCGACGGACAGACGCCCTAGAACTCCCGCGTCGGGCCGGGCCGAGTTCACTGAACCGCGCGCGCGGTCGCTCGCGAATCGATGCGCATGTGCTGGCAGTCGACTGCAGTGATGGATCGTGTGTGCTCGCTACCGAACCATGGCGCGTGCAACGGATCCGCCGGCGACGGCGTCCGATCGAGAGAGCCGAGGCTCGACCGAGCGATCGAGCGAGCGAGCGAGCACCTGGAATCCGGATGATCGCCGGATGATCGATCGTTCACTGGCGAGTTCACGGAACAGCCAGTTTGTAATGCTCGGACCAGTCGCGAACAGACAAGTAGATTGAGAGTGATTGTCGAGCGCCGCGCGAATAGCATGCGCGCCTCGATTGTTGGAAAGGCCGACCATGCACACTCAGCTGCGTACCGCTGGATCCGTGTCGGTGGTTCACGAGGGCCGCCGATGAGCACTCCTGTCCGTACGAAGGTGTGGCCGACCTACGACAAGGGCCACGTGTTCGTGGATGCCGAGGACCTGCACGCACCCATCCGCGCCCTGGAGAGCCGTCACTACTTCCGCTACGACCATCGCAGCTACGACGACACCGAGGTCGGTCGGTTCGAGCGGTCGATCGAGCGCTACCTGGACGTCGAGCACGCGCTCGCGGTGTCGAGCGGCACCGCGGCGCTGGCGCTCGGCCTGCTCTCGCTGGGGCTCGAGCCCGGATCGCTCGTGGCCTGCCCCGGCTTCACCTTCGCGGCCACCCCGAGCGCGATCGTGCTGGCCGGCTGCCGGCCGGTCCTCGTCGAATGCGACGAGGACCTCCACCTCGACGTCGACGACCTCGCGCGCGTGCTGTCGGACGACATCCGCGCGATCGTGGTGGTCCACATGCGAGGCTTCGCCAGCGACCTCGACGCGATCCTGGCGCTGGCGCGCGAGCGGGGCATCCCGGTGGTCGAGGACGCGGTCCCCGCCCTGGGCGTGCGCCTCGGCGGCAAGGCGCTCGGCACCTTCGGCGCGGCGGGAGCGTTCAGCACCCAGTCCGACAAGTCGCTGAACACGGGAGAGGGCGGCTTCCTCGTCTGCCGGGATCCGGTGCAGTTCGCCCGGGCGGTCGCGCTGTCGGGCGCGTACGAGGGCCGCTACCGCAAGCACTTCTCCGGGCCGGCGCCCGACATCTGCGACCTCGACTACCCGCTGTACAGCTTCCGCATGGACGAGATCCGCGCGGCGCTCGCGCACGCGGAGATGACGCGGCTGCCGCTGCGGCTGGCGCGCCTGCGCGCGAACCACGACTACATCGCGGAGGCCATCGCCGACGTGCCGGGCATCCGGCTCCGCCGGTCGGTCGGGCCCGACGGGCTGCTCGGCGACGCGCTCCTGTTTCGCATGCCGCACGCGCCGGTGGAGGAGGTGGTCCGGGCCGCGGCGGCGCTGGTCCGCGAGGGCATCGGCGCGCGCTGTCTCGGTGATCCGGGTGACGCCAACGTGCGCTGCTTCTGGAACTGGCGCTTCCTGTACCGCGGACGGAGCCAGGCCGAGATCATGCGGCTCCTGCCGCGCACGGCGACCCATCTGCGCCAGGCCATCGACATCCCGCTCTCGCCGACGCTCGCGCGCGAGGACTGCGACGACCTCATCGCGGCGATGCACAAGGTGTTCGTGCGGGCCGCGCCCAGACGCCACACACGCCACACCACCGCCAGCCCGCTGCCCGAGGAAGGCCCATGACGACGAGCCCGAACACGACGACGAACACGAGCACGACCGCCGACGAGCGAGTGTCCGCGGTGTCGCCCGGCCAGGCGTTCGCCGCCGCGTACATCGAGAAGGGCACCAGCGCCCGGGTCGACTTCGACGGCAACATCACGGACCAGTTCCCGGGCTTCCGGCGCAGGCCGCGCATCGCGATGCGGAGCCTGTTCAAGGTGGTCGGCACCGGCCGCGCCGAGGTGAGGTACTGGTTCGAGGCCCGACCGGAGGAGGGGCGCAAGGCGGTGCGCGACGAGGCGCTCCGGCCCGAGTCCGGCTTCGAGTTCCGGCACGAGGGCGCCCCGCTGACGTCGACCAGGGCATGGGTCCAGATCCCGCCGCCCTTGCTCGACGACGCCGCCGGCCTCGCCACCTTCATCGACTTTCGCCTGCTCCAGCGGCTCGGCACCGCCGAGAACCAGGGGCTCGCGCTGGGCCGCGGCGGCGACCAGATGCGCGGCCTGCTCGAGACCCCGGGCATCCGCAGGCTGCCGGCCGGCTCGGATCCGATCTCGTCGCTCATGTTCGCGTGCGACCACGTCGAGCAGATGGGCGGCTCGGCCGACGGCATCGTCATGAGCACCACCGACTACTACCGCTACCTGTTCCAGCGCCAGGACGTGCTGTCGGGCCTCGCCAGCCTGGGCGTCCGCATCGTCCGCACCCGGATGATGAGCGCGGGCACGGCGATCGTCGGCGACTTCTTCGCCGGTGCGACCATCTACGACAGCGGTCGCTCGTCGATCGCGTTCGAAGAGCCGCCCGCGGACGTGTTCGCGCGCGATGGCCTCGCGGTGCGCGGCGAGATCCGCACGGCGCTCGCCGTTCACCTCCCGACCCACTTCTTCGTCGCCGCGCTCGTCTGAGCGAGCGCCCCGCCGCGGCGCCATGACGCCTCCCGCCCATCCTGTCCAGGTCCTCTCGATCAACGGCTGGTGCCGCAACGGCAGCACCATCATCGGCAACCTCCTGAACGAGGTCGACGGCTTCTTCCACGCCGGAGAGCTCCACTTCCTGTGGAAGAACGCCTACGGCCTGGGTTCCAACACGCGGTGCGGATGCGGGCTCGATCTCGTGCGCTGCCCGATCTGGTCGGCGGTCCTGGCGGCCGAGCTGCCGCCCGGCGTCCCGGCCGAGGTCCACGCCGGGGCCGTGCGCGGGCGACAGCGGGCGGGCCTGCGCACCCGCCACACCTGGAGCGTCCTGCGCGGCGGCGTCCGCTCGGACGACCGGCGCGAGCACGCCGCCACGATGGCACGCGCCTACCGCGCGATCGCCGAGGTCACCGGATGTCGGGTGATCGTCGACAGCACCAAGATCGCCGGCGAGGCGGCGCTCCTGTCCAGGGTCGACGGCATCGATCCGCTCTACGTCCACCTGGTCCGCGACCCGCGCGCCGTCGCTCACTCGTGGAGTCGACAGAAGGACTACGCCCTCCCGATGTCGGCGCTGCGCAGCACCGCCTACTGGGTCGGTTTCAACCTGGCGACGCGCGCGGTCGTGCGCGCCCACCCCGCGCGCTCGCTGCTCCTGCGCTACGAGGACTTCGTGCGCGCCCCCGCGGCGACCATCGGCCGGCTCATCGAGCTGTGCGGCGGCGACCCGTCGCGCAATCCGGTGCGGGGCCGGACCGCGGAGCTCGGCACCAACCACACGGTGACCGGGAACCCCGATCGCTTCCGCACCGGCACCACGCTGATCCGCGCCGACGACGAGATGTGGCGGACCGAGCTCCCGGCGCGCTCGGTGGCCGCGACGCTGGCGCTGGCCTGGCCGCTCATGCGGCGCTACCGCTACGCCCTCCGGCCGGGGAGCCCGCGCGGCGGGACGGCGCCCGAGCGCGACCAGCGTGCGGATCGGCGGCCGGACCGGCGACCGGAGGAGGCGCGATGGACCTCGGACTGAAGGGCAGAGTCGCGCTGGTCGCCGGTGGGTCGCGCGGGCTCGGGTTCGCGATCGCGCGCGAGCTGGTGCGCGAGGGCGCCGACGTCGCGATCGCCGCGCGCGACCCCGAGCGGCTCGCCGTCGCCGAGCGATCGCTCCGCGACATCGCCCGCGGCCGCGTGCTGGCCGCGCGGGTCGACCTGCGCGACGACGGCGAGGTGCGGCGCTGGGTCGACGGCGTCGCCGGCGAGGCCGGCCGGCTCGACATCGCGGTGACCAACGGCGGCGGCCCGCCGATCGGGCACCCGACCGCGTTCGACGTGGCGGCCTATCGCGAGGCCGCGGACACCGTCCTCTACCCGGCCATCAGCCTCGCGCTCGCCGCGCTGCCGCACCTGCGGGCGCGCGGGTGGGGCCGGCTCCTGTTCATCGCCTCGGAGACGGTCATCCGTCCGGTCGGCGGCCTCGCCCTGTCCGGCGTGGCGCGGAGCGGCATCCTCCGCTTCGCGCAGGGCCTGGTCGCCGAGCTGGGCGCCTCCGCCATCACCGTCAACGTGCTCGCGCCCGCGTACCTCCGCACGACGCCGGTCGAGCGCGCGGCGGCCGAGCTGGCGGCGACCCGAGGCACCGACATCGAGACCGAGGTCCGCGCCATGTCGGGTCACATTCCGCTCGGCCGGGTCGGCGCGCCGGAGGAGTTCGCCGCCGTGGCCGCGTTCCTGGCCAGCGAGCGGGCCGGCTTCGTGACCGGCACCGTGCAGCTCGTGGACGGCGGCGCCAGCGCCGTGGGCGCCCAGCCCAGCCACCTGGGCTTCTCCAGCAAGGATGTGTTCGCGTGAGCCCGAACGTCAGCGTCAGCGTAGCGGCCAGATTCAGCGAGCAGGACGTCGAGCAGTTCTTCGACCAGAGCACCGGGACCTATCTCAGCTTCTGGGACAGCGAGGGCGTGCTGCACACCGGGACCTTCGCCGCCGGCAACACCGGCGACTATCACGCGGCCGCCGAGCAGACATCCGTCCTGCTCGGCGACGAGGCCGGCCTCGACGCGACGTCGCGCGTGCTCGACGTCGGCTGCGGCTGCGGCAACTTCGTGTTTCACCTCGCCGCGCGCTTCGGCTGCCGCGTCGAGGGGCTCGACCTCAGCCGCGAGCGCATCGACTTCGCGCAGCGCAAGCGGGCCGAGGCGGTCGGCGAGCTGGCCCGGCTCACCGCATTCCGCCACGGCAGCGCCACCCAGCTGCCCTACGAGCCGCAGAGCTTCACCCACGTCGTCAGCCAGGACGCGCTGTTCCTGGTCCCCGACAAGGCGCGCAGCCACGACGAGATGTTCCGCGCGCTGCGGCCCGGCGGGAAGCTGGTCGTGTCGGACTTCCTCCAGCCCAGGGCGGAGGTCGGCGCGCGCGCGCGCAAGCACGTCTACGACCGCGTGAGGTGGAGCTCGGGGCTCTCGCTGGTGGGCTACCAGGTGGCGCTCGAGCGGGCAGGCTTCGAGATCCGGCTCGCGCGCGAGCTGTCGCCCCACCTCAAGCGGACGTACGAGGTGCTGGGCGAGGTGGCCGCCGCCCGCGCGGCCAAGGCGGCCGACCCGGCCGCGCGCGAGTGGATGCTCGCCTTCTCCGCGTCGTGCGTGGAGATCGGAGTCGCCATCGACGACGGCGAGTTCGGCTGGGGCGTCCTCGTCGCGGAGAGGCCGCGGCGGGCATGAGCGGCGCGCGCCGGCCTGCGATCGCGGCGGCCCCGCGCGACCGCGATCTGGCGCTGTCGTTCGCGCAGGAGCGGCTGTGGTTCCTCGCCCAGCTCGATCCGCGCGGCCCGTCGCTCAACGCGCCGTTCGTGATCGAGCTGCGGGGCGAGCTCGACGTCCCGGCGCTCCACCGCGCGCTGCGCGAGATCGTGCGCCGGCACGAGGCGCTGCGGACGACCTACGTCGCCGGGGGCGGCAGGCCGGTCCAGCGCGTCGCCGCCGGCGATGTGGAGGTCGCGCTCACCATCGACGCGCTGGACGCGCTGCCCGAGCGCGAGAGGTCGTCCGCGCTCGAGCGGCTGGCGCGGCAGGAGTTCTCGACCGGCTTCGATCTCGAGGCCGGCCCCGTCTACCGCCTGCGCCTGGTGCGGCTCGCCGAGCGCGATCACCGCCTGCTCCTGGTCGTGCACCACATCGCGTGGGACGCCTGGTCCTTCCTGGTGTTCGTGCGCGAGCTCGGCGCGCTCTATCCGGCGCTGGCCGGCGGCGCCGACCCCGCGCTGCCCGAGCTCGCCGTCCAGGTCGCCGACCATGCCCGATGGCAGCGCGACGCGCTCGACGACGCGGCGCTCGCCGACCACCTGGCGTACTGGAAGGGCCAGCTGGCCGGCGCGCCCCCCGTGCTCGAGCTGCCCGGCGATCGGCTGCGGCCGCCGGTTCTGTCGCTGCGCGGCGGCCGCCTGCGCCGCACGCTGCCGGCGGAGCTGTCGCGCGCGCTGCGCGATCTGGCGAGGACGGAGCGGGTCACGTCCTTCATGGCGCTCCTCGCAGGGTTCAGCGCGCTCCTCAACCGCTACACCGGGTGCGACGACCTCGTCGTCGGCTCGGCCACCGCGGGCCGCAACCGGCGCGAGGTGGAGCCGCTCATCGGCCTCTTCATCAACACCGTCCCGCTGCGCGTCGACTGCGCGGGAGGTCCCAGCTTCCGCGAGCTCCTGGCGCGCGCCCGCGCAGTGTGCGTCGATGCCTTCGCCCACCAGGACATGCCCTTCGAGCGCCTGGTCGCGCTCGGGCCGGCGGCGCGCGACCCGGGTCGAATGCCCCTCTTCCAGGTGTTCATCGGCCAGCGCCCGGCGTGGCCGGCCCTCGAGCTTCCCGGCCTGTCGGTGCGGACCGACGACGCGCATTTCGGCAGCTCGCTCCATGACCTGTCGCTGCATCTACAAGATGCCGCGACCGAGGTGACGGCGACCTGGGAGTTCGCCGACGCCCTGTTCGACGAGGGGACGATCGCGCGCATGCACGCGCAGTGGACGCGGCTCCTGGCGGCGGCGGTCGCGGAGCCGGACCGCCCGATCGCCGAGCTGACCATGATCTCGGTCGCCGAGCGCGACACCGTCCTGATCGACTGGAACCCGCCGGCCCCGCCACGGCCGGCGGTGCCGCTCCTCCACGAGCAGTTCGAGGCGCAGGTCGAGCGCACGCCCGACGCGCCGGCGGCCGTGTTCGGCGACGTCGAGCTCAGCTATCGCGAGCTCGACCGGCGCGCGGCGCGCGTCGCGCGGCGACTCCGCGCCCTGGGCGCCGGCATGGACGCGCGGGTCGCCGTCTGCACGGCCGATCCGCTCGACGCCATCATCGCGATCCTCGGCATCCTCAAGGCGGGCGCGGCCTACGTGGCGCTCGACCCGACCCATCCGGCGGACCGGCTCCGCACCCTCGTCGGCGACGTCCGGCCGATCGCCGTGCTCGGCCGGCGAGCGCCCGGCATCGAGGGTGTGCCGGTCCTCCCCGTCGAGGACGCCGGCGCCGGCGGCGACTCCGCGGCCCCGCCCGCCGGGGAGCGCGGCGCGGAGGGCGCACGGAGCGCGCGGGTTCCGCCCGAGGCCCTCGCCTACATCATCCACACGTCGGGCTCCACCGGCCGGCCCAAGGGCGTCATGATCAGCCACGGCGCCGTCACGCAGCGCCTCGAGCACGCCCGGTCGTACTTCGCGCTGGGCGAGGGCGACACCTCCCTGCAGGCGGCGTCGCCGGGCTTCGATGCCTCGGTCCTCGAGATCTTCACGGCGCTGACCAGCGGGGCCCGGCTCGCGCTCATCGCGCCCGCCGATCGCGCGGATCCCGAGCGGCTGGTCCGCGCGTTCGCGGCCCACCGGGTCAGCTTCGCCTTCGTCGTGCCGTCGATGCTCCCCGCGCTGCTCGACGCCGGGCTTGCCGAGGCCGCCACCCACCTGCGGTGGATGGCGTGCGGCGGCGAGGCGATCCCGCGCCAGCTCCGCGACCGGTTCCTCGAGCGCGGCGCGCCGTCCGCTCGCCTCGTCAACGTGTACGGGCCGACCGAGTGCACCATCTACGTCACCCTGCACACGTTCGGCGCCGGCGACGCGGGCAGGACCGTCGTGCTCGGGCGGCCGCTCGGCGCCTCGCGCGCCTACGTCCTCGACGGCGGGCTCCAGCCGGTGCCGGCCGGCGTGTCGGGCGAGATCTGGGTGGGCGGCGAGACCCTCGCGCGCGGCTATCTCGACCGCGATGCCCTCACCGCCGAGCGCTTCGTCGCCGACCCGTTCTCGACCAGGCCGGGCGCGCGCATGTACCGGACCGGTGACCTCGGGCGCTGGAGCGCGCGCGGCGAGCTCGAGTACCTGGGGCGCGTCGATGACCAGGTCAAGATCCACGGGGTCCGCATCGAGCTCGGCGAGATCGAGGCCGCGCTGCTCGCGCAGCCCGAGGTCTCGCAGGCGGCGGTCGCGGTCCGCGACGACACCGGCGACCGGCGCCTGGTGGCGTACGTGGTGCCGCGCGCCGGGGCGCCGCTGGCGGTCGACGCCGTGCGGCGGCGGCTCTCGCAGGTGCTGCCGCGCACGATGATGCCGGGCGCCATCGTCCTGCTCGAGCGCCTGCCGCTCACGCGCAGCGGGAAGATCGACCGGCGCGCGCTCCCCGCGCCCTCCGATCGGCGCGCCGACCTGGGCGGCAACTACGTCGCGCCCGAGGGCGACCTGGAAGAGGCGATCTCCCGCATCTGGGCCGAGGTGCTGGGCGTCGATCGGGTCGGAGCCAGCGACAACTTCTTCGATCTCGGCGGCAGCTCGCTCCTGCTCGGGGCGGTGCGCTCGCGCCTCGAGGGGCTGGTGGGCCGCCCGGTGCCCATGGTCACGCTCCTGCAGTTCGCCCAGGTGCGCTCCCTCGCCGAGCACCTGACCGATTCGGCCCGTACCGAGTCCGAGGCCGCACCGGCGCCCATCCCGCCTGCCCGCCCGGCCGCGGCGCGCACCGACGGCAGGCGCCGGCTCGCCGACCAGCGCCGCGGGCGCGGATCCGGGGCCTGATGCAACCGACGTCCGGCCGACGTCGCACCTGACGAGGCACGCATGACCCAAGAGCGAGACCCATCGGCTTTCAGCGACACGGCGATCGCGGTCGTCGGCATGGCGGTTCGCGTGCCCGGGGCAGCGGACGTCCAGCAGTTCTGGAACAACCTGGTCGCCGGCGTCGAGTCGATCACCATCGGCGACGCGCCGGACGGTCACGTCATCGCGGCCGGCGTGCTGGAAGGCGTGGAGCTGTTCGACGCCGGCTTCTTCGGGTGCACGGCCGGCGAGGCCGCCGAGATGGACCCGACCCACCGGATGTTCCTCGAGTGCGCCTGGTCCGCGCTCGAGGCCGCGGGCCACGCGCCGCGCGGGGCGGCCATGCGGGCCGGAGTCTACGGCGGCGCGACCTACAGCAGCTATCTCCTCTCGCACCTCGTGCCGGCCGCGGCGGCGCGCGGCGACAGCGTGCGCGACGGAGCGTTCGGCTTCGCGCGCGACTTCCTCGCCATGCGGGTCGCCTACAAGCTCGGGCTCACCGGACCTGCGATGACGATCCAGACCGGCTGCTCGACCTCCCTGGTCGCGATCCACGTCGCCTGTCAGGCGTTGATCGCGGGCGAGTGCGACCTCGCGCTGGCCGGCGGCGCCGGGCTCACCCTGCCGCAGCTGGCTCCGTATCGCTACCATGAGGGCAGCATCCGGTCGGCCGACGGCCATTGCCGGTCGTACGACGCGCGGGGCACCGGGACGGTGGGCGGCCACGGCGCGGGCATCGTGGTCCTTCGCCGCCTCGCCGACGCGCTCGCCGACGGCGATCCGGTCCGCGCGGTCGTGCTCGGCAGCGCGGTCAACAACGACGGCAGCGCCAAGGCCGGGTTCGCCGCGCCGTCGGTCGACGGCCAGGCGGCCGCGATCGGCGAGGCGCTCGCCATGGCCGGCGTGTCGCCCGCCGACATCGGCTACGTGGAGGGTCACGGCACCGCCACGCCGCTCGGCGATCCGGTCGAGGTCGCGGCGCTCAGGAAGGTGTTCGCGGGGGTGCCGCGCGCGTCGTGCGGGCTCGGCTCGGTCAAGTCCAACATCGGGCACCTCGACGCGGCGGCCGGGGTGGTCGGCCTGATCAAGGCCGTCCTCGCGCTCGAGCACCGAGTCATGCCGCCCACGCTCCACTTCACCGCGCCCAACCCGCAGCTCGGGCTCGAGGACAGCCCGTTCCACGTCGTGTCCGAGGCCCGGGCGTGGACGGGGCCGCTGCCGCGGCGCGCCGGCGTGAGCGCCTTCGGCATCGGCGGCACCAACGCGCACGTGGTGCTGGAGGAGGCGCCCGCCCGCACCGCCGAGGCGCCGCGGCGGACCGACGAGCTGCTCGTCCTCTCGGCCAGGACCGACGCAGCGATCGAGCGCATGGCCGTCCAGCTCGCGGACTGGCTGCGCACCAGCGATGCTCCGCTGGCCGACGTCGCCCACACTCTGCAAGCGGGCCGCGCTCGCTTCGCGCGCAGGCGCTTCGCCGCCGGCGGCGACCGTCTCGCGCTGGCCGAGGCTCTCACGCGCGGCCCCCGCGACTCCGCGCACCGGGCGGACGACGCCCGTGAGCGCGACCCGGTGTTCGCGTTCCCCGGCAGCGGCGTGCAGCGCGTCAACATGGCGGTCGAGCTCCTCGGCGAGGCCGGCTTCGCCGCCGCCTTCGACGAGTGCGCCGAGCGGGCGCGCGACCTCATCGGCGCCGATCTCCGGCGGATGGTGTTCGCCGGCCCGGACGACTTCGATGCCATGGCGCGCGAGCTCGACGGTCCGATCGCGTCCCAGGTCGCCATCTTCGCCGTCGACTGGGCCATCGCCCGGCAGTGGATGACGTGGGGCGTGGCGCCCCGGGCCGTCGTGGGCCACTCGCTGGGCGAGTACGTCGCCGCCTGCGTCGCGGGCGTGTTCTCGCTCGAGAACGCGCTGCGCCTGGTGGTCGCGCGCGGCACGATCCTCGAGAGCCTGCCGCCGAGCGGTATGGTGTCGGTGCTGGCCACGGCCGAGGAGCTCGAGCCCCACCTGAACGGCGCGCTGTCGCTGGCTGCGGTCAACGGCCCCGCGGCATGCGTGGTCTCGGGGCCGTCCGCCGACGTCGATCGGCTCGTGGCGGCCCTCGCGCGCGCGGGCATCGAGCACCGGCGGCTGCGCTACGCGCGGGCGTCGCATACCCCGCTCCTCGACCCGCACCTCGCCGGGTTCGAGCGCCTGGTCCGCGAGCTGTCGCCGCGGGCGCCGGAGCTCCCCACGGTCTCGTCGGTGACCGGCACCTGGTTGACGGCGGAGCAGGCGACCGACCCGGCCTACTGGCGGCGGCAGTTCCGCGACACGGTGCGCTTCTCCGCCGCGCTGTCGACCCTCCTGTCGTCCAGACGCCGCGCGGTGATCGAGGCGGGGCCGGGCGGGACCATGAGCGCGCTCGTGCGCCAGCATCCGGCGGCGGCCGGCCACGCGGCGGTCGCGACCTCGCCGATCCCGTCGGCGGGCGTACCGCCGAGGCGACCGCTCGAGGCGCTGGGCGAGGCCTGGCTGGCCGGCGTGCCGATCGACTGGGAGCGCTTCCGGGCGGGCGAGCGGCGCCGGCGCGTCGCGCTTCCGACCTACAGCTTCGACCGGCACCGCCACTGGATCGACGCGCCCGAGGGCACGGGCGCGGACCGGCCCGGGCCGGCGGCCGCGCGCCAGGCTCCGGCCGCGCCGTCGGCGACGCCGGCCGCGCCGTCGGCGACACCGGCCGGCACCGCGGACCCGGCGCGCGACGACACCGAGCGCGCGCTCCTCGCCTGCTTCCGCGAGCTGTTTCGCGACGACTCGATCGGCATTCGCAGCGACTTCTTCGCGCTGGGCGGCGACTCGCTGCTCGCGATGCGGCTGGTGGCGCTGATCGCGCGCCGCATCGATGTCCGCCTGGCCCTCAAGGAGATCGTCGAGGCACCGACGGTCGCCGCGCTGGCCGAGCGCCTGGGCGCCCAGGCATCGCCCTCGCCATCGCCGTCGGCCCCGCCATCGCCGGCGACATCATCATCATCATCATCATCATCATCATCATCACCATCTTCGTCGCCGGCCGCCCGCTCGAGCTGCCTCGTGCGGCTCCAGAGCGCACCGGGCACGACGCCGCTCTTCATGGTCCACGGAGGCGGCGGGCACGCCATGGTCTACCGCGACCTCGCGCGCGCGATCGACCCCGATCGCACGGTGTACGCCTTCGAGTCGCGCGGCCTCGACGGGCGCGAGCCGCTGCACGCATCGGTCGAGGACATGGCCCGCCACTACGCTGACGTCGCCCGCGCATTGCACCCGGACGGGCCGTACCTCCTGGCCGGGTCGTCGCTCGGCGGGACGATCGCCTACGAGATGGCGCGCCTCCTCGGCGCCGCGGGCCGCTCCGTGCCGCTGTGCGCGATGATCGACGCACCCGGCCCGGGGTACCTGCCCGACCCGTCCGCGGACGACGCCGACCTCCTCGCCTTCTTCGCCGGGCGCGGGCTCGTCTCCGCCCGCGCTCTGCGCGGCCGCCCGCTCGACGCACAGCTCCAGCTGCTGCTCGACGAGGCTGGCCGCACCGGCAGCGTCCTCGCCTTCTCGGACCTGGCGGGCGGCCGGCTCCTGATGCGCGTGTGGAAGAACAACTTCCGCGCCATGTGCCGCTACCCGGCGCCGCCCTGGCCCGGCGGAGAGGTGCAGTTCTTCGCCGCCTCCGAGGGCCACGACTTCCTTCCCCCCCACATCGAGCGGGCCTGGATCGGGCGTTGCGCCGTGCGCGTCGAGGTCTCGCCCGGCGATCACGTGTCCATGGTGGTCGCCCCCAACGCGGCGCTCCTGGGCGCGAAGATCCGCGGCCGCATCGAGGCCGCTCGCACCCTGTCACCCGCGATCTCGCACGAGGAGCACGCGCCCATGACCGCACCCGGGACCTCTCTCTCCGCCCTGGACACCATCGCGGGCCACTGGAAGGAGCTCCTGGGCGTCGAGGCGGTGCGGCCGACCGACGACTTCATCGCGCTGGGCGGCAACTCGATGCTCGCCATGATGCTGGCCAACCGCATCGAGGACGACCTGGGCGTCCGCCCCGAGATCGTCGAGCTGTTCGCCACCCTCGAGCAGGTGGCCCGCGCCTGCCAGGCGCTGCTCGACGGCCCGACCGCGCGGCAGGAAGCACGAGGCGGCCGATGACCGCGCGCATCGATAACCCGCAGGCTCGCCTCCACGGCGCGCGCTACCGCGAGCGCGGGTGGTGGCGCGACGACACCTTCCTCGACGATCTGCGCGCGGCGACCCGCCGAACGCCCGACCGGCCGGCGATCGTCGCCGAGCGCTCGTTCGCGAAGGACGTCACGACGGTGACCTACGCCCGGCTGAGCGGGCACGTCGACCGCCTCGCCGCCGGGCTGCTCGAGCTCGGCGTCGGCGGCGGCGACATCGTGGCGATCCAGCTGCCCAGCTGGTGGCAGTTCAACGCCCTCGCGCTCGCGTGCGCCCGCATCGGCGCCATCGCCGCGCCGATCCCGGTCGACTACCGCCGCCGCGAGGCCGAGTTCGTGCTGTCGCGCACCGAGGCACGGGTCTACGTCGGCCCGTCGTCGTGGCTCGGGTTCTCGCACCAGCAGATGCTGCGCGAGATGGCGCCGGCCCTGGCCGCGCTGCGCTACCGCCTCCACATCGACGCCGACGACGACCGACAGGACGGCGAGCTCGATTTCGCGGCCTTCTTCTCGGCACCGGAGCACGCGCGGCGCCACCCGCCCGCCGAGCTCGACCGGCTCGCGCCCGGCGCCGACGACCCGTTCCTCGTCATGTTCACCTCGGGCACGACCGGCGAGCCCAAGGGCGTCACGCACTCCTTCAACACGCTGTACGCGATCACCCGCGCCCTCAAGGAGACCGCGCTGCTCGGGGCCGACGACATCATCTGCACGCCCTCGGGGGTGACCGGCCTGGTCGGCTTCCTCTACGACTTCCTCCTGCCGCTCCTGTGCGGCGCCACGGCGGTGTACGCCGACCTCGGCGATCCCGAGCGCGGCCTCCGGCTGATCGAGGACCACGCCATCACCTTCATGTACGCCATCCCGAGCTACGTGCTCGGCCTGGTCGAGGCGCAGCGGCGCCGCCCGCGCCGCATCGACTCGCTCCGCGTCCTGGTCACCGGCTCCGCGCCCGTGCCGCCCCACCTGGTCGCCGCCGCGCGCGACGTCCTCGGCGTGAGGGTGCAGGCGCTGTGGGGCATGACCGAGAACGGCGGCGTCACCTTCACCTCCGCCGGCGATCCGCCCGACTGGCCGGCCGAGAGCGACGGGCGTCCGATCGAATGGATGGAGGTCGACATCGCCGCCGAGCCGGGCGCGACCGACGGCAGCGGGCGCCTGCGCGTGCGCGGCGCCAACCAGTGCCTCGGCTACTTCGGCCGACCGGACGTGTACGCCGCCTCGGTCGACGACGCGGGCTGGTTCGAGACCGGCGATCTGGTGCGGCCCGACGGCCGCGGCGGCATCCGCATCGTCGGCCGCTCGAAGGACGTGATCGTCCGCAACGGCCAGAAGGTGCCGGTGGTCGAGGTCGAGTCCGCGCTGTGCTCGCACCCAAGAGTTTCCGCCGTGGCGCTGGTCCCCGATCCCGACCGCCACCTCGGCGAGCGCGTGTGCGCCGTCGTGGTCGCGCGCGGCGGCGCCCCCACCCTGGGCGACCTGCGAGACCACCTGCGCGCGCTCGGGATGTCGGCGCAGTACTGGCCTGACCGCCTCCACGTGGTCAGCGAGATGCCGCTGACCTCCTCGGGCAAGATCCAGAAGTTCGTCCTGCAGGAGCAGCTGGCGCGGACGCGCGCCTGAGGCGCGAGCACCGAGCATCGCGGGCCGGGCAGCGCCGACCCGGCTGTCGGGCCGCCGACATGCGCCGCTCGGGACTCCGACATCCGACAGCGCCCCTCTCGTCCCTTCCGCCACTTCCGGCCGGCACGGCCGCTGCATCGGGCGGGCGACGAGAGGAACAACTGATGGAACTACTGACACCACCCCCCCAGCTCGTCTCGTACGGGCTCAGGGCCATGAAGACTGTCGCGCTTGCCGCCGGCGGTCTCGACACGCAGGAGCGCGCGCTCATCGATGGCGCGCAGCGCTGGCTCGGCTCCGAGCTCGACGTCGACGCGCTCGCGCCGATCACACCCGAGGAGCTCGCCGGCGTGCTCCTCGATCCGAAGCTGCGGCGGCAGCTGATCATGGGTCTCATCCTCCTGTCGATGGCCGACGGAGAAGCGAGCCGCGAGGAGTCGGACGCGGTGGAGTCGTTCGCCCGCGCGCTCGAGGTGGACGCCCACGAGGTGGCCACGCTCCGCCGCCTGTCCGAGGGACGCCTGCTCATGGCCCGGCTGGACGTGCTGCGGCGGTTCTGGGTCCGCCCGCTCATGATGCAGCATGCCAGGGCGGGGGGTGTCCGCTGGGTGATCAAGACGATGGCCGCGTTCGCCGGCCTCCGCGAGGACACCGAGCTCGCCGACAGGTACCGCGCGCTCGCCGACTATCCGGAAGGCACCATGGGTCGCGCGTACGCCGACTTCATCCTCACCAACGGCTTCTCGTTTCCGGGCGAGAAGGGCAGCGGCCCCGAGCCCATCGTCTTCCACGACCTGACCCACGTGCTGTCCGGCTACGGCACCGATCCGACGGGCGAGATCTGCGTGACCGCGTTCAGCGCCGGCTTTCGCAAGGAGGAGCCCTTCACCTTCCTCCTGTTCTCGATGATGCAGTTCAACCTCGGCATCGGCATGACGCCGGTCGCCCCCGCCACGAAGAATCAGTTCGACGCGCCGCGCGCCCTGACCGCGCTGCAGCGCGGCGCCCGCATGAACATCGACCTCAGCGACGGCACCTGGGACTACTGGTCCGACATGGCCTCGTCGCTCGAGATGGTGCGCGCCAAGTACGGCGTGCCGCCGCTCAGGGAGTGAGTCGCCGGCGCGGCGAGCGGCGGGCCGGTCGACGCGCGGATCAGTAGACCTCGGGCACGAAGGTCTGATCGGTGAGCGGCGGGCGGACGTAGCCCGAGTCGGGCTGCCGGGGCGGCAGCTCGAGCGGCGCCGGCGTCAGGTCCTCGTACGGGATCATCGACAGCAGGTGCGCGATGCAGTTGAGCCGCGCCCGCCGCTTGTCGTCGGCGTTCACCACGTACCAGGGCGCGTGCTTGATGTCGGTGTAGCGGAACATCTCGTCCTTGGCGCGCGAGTACTCCACCCACTTCTCGCGCGACTTGAGGTCCATGGGGCTCAGCTTCCAGCGCCGCATCGGGTCGTTGGCCCGGGCCTGGAACCGCTTCTCCTGCTCCTCGTCGGACACCGAGAACCAGTACTTGATGAGCGTGATCCCGGAGCGGACCAGCATGCGCTCGAAATCGGGGCACGAGCGCATGAACTCCTCGTACTCGCGATCGGTGCAGAACCCCATCACCCGCTCGACGCCGGCGCGGTTGTACCAGGAGCGGTCGAACAGCACCATCTCGCCGGCCGCCGGCAGGTGCTCGACGTAGCGCTGGAAGTACCACTGGGTCTGCTCGCGCTCGGTCGGTCTCGCGAGCGCGACCACGCGCACGTTGCGGGGGTTGGTCCGCTCGGCGATTCGCTTGATCACGCCGCCCTTGCCGGCCGCGTCGCGCCCCTCGAAGATCACGACCGCCTTCAGCCCCCTGGCCTTCATGTACTCCTGCAGGAGGACCAGCTCGCGCTGGAGCTTCTCCATCTCCGCCTCGAACTCCTTGCGCTTCATCTTCTTGCGCGGGGGGTGGGCGGCCGCGCCGTGCGCCGCCCGGGCGCCGTTGCCCCGCGCCCGCCCCTTCTTGCCCGACGTCCCCTTCCGCCTCGCCTGCCCGTCCGTCGTCTTGTTCGTGGCCATGGTCCCCGCAAGGCTACCATCGCCGCGCGCGATCCGGTCTACACGCCGAGATAGGCCCGGCGGATGCGAGGGTCCTGGAGCAGCTCCGCCGCCGTGCTGGTCTGGCAGATGCGGCCGGTCTCGAGGACGTAGCCGCGATCGGCGTGCTCGAGCGCGACCTGGACGTCCTGCTCGACCAGGAGGATGGTCATGCCGGTCTCGTGGAGCTGCACGACCAGCTTCATCAGCGTGTCGACCACGAGCGGGGCCAGGCCCAGCGACAGCTCGTCGATCATGAGGAGCCGCGGCTTGCTCATGAGGCCGCGCGCGATGGCGCACATCTGCTGCTCTCCCCCCGACAGGAGGCCGGCCAGCTGGGTCCGCCGCTCGGCCAGGCGCGGGAAGATGGACAGCACCCGGTCGAGGTTGCGCTGGGTCTCGGCCCGGTCGCGCACCTGGTAGGCGCCCTGCAGGAGGTTCTCCATCACCGTCAGGCCGGAGAACAGGCGCCGCCCCTGCGGCACGTGGACGATGCCGGCGCGCACGACGGCGTCGGAGCCGGCCCGGGTGAGGTCGCGGCCGGCGAAGCGAATCGTCCCGGCGCGCGGGCGGATGAGCTGCGAGATGGTGCCGAGCAGCGTGCTCTTGCCCGCGCCGTTGGCGCCGACCAGCGCCACCACCTCGCCCTCGTGCACGTCGAGCGACAGGCCCCACAGGACTTGCAGGTCGCCGTGGCCCGCGTCGAGGTCGCGGATCTCGAGCAGGGCATGACCGTCGCCCGCGCTCATGGCCGGCTCTCGCGCCGCTCGCGCTCGCGCTTCGCGAAGCGCTCGCCGAGGTACGCCTCGATGACCTCCTCGCGCTCGATGACCTCGCGCGGATCACCGTCGGCGATCTTCTTGCCGTGGTGCAGCACCATCACCCGGTGCGACAGGCCGACGATGGCCTTCATCACGTGCTCGATGACGAAGATGGTCACGCCGTTGGCGTTGATCGCGCGGATGAGATCCATCGCCAGCTCGACCTCGGTCTGGTTGAGCCCGGCCATGACCTCGTCGAGGAACAGGAGCTCGGGGTCCATGGCCACGGCCTTGGCCAGCTCGAGGCGCTTGAGGTCCGCGGTGGTGAGCTCGGAGGCGCGGTTCTCGCAGCGCGGGCCGAGCCCGAGGCGCTCGATGATCTCGTCGGCGTACGCGCGCGCAGCGGCCGTCGTGCGCCGGCGCCCGCCGTGACCGAACATGGCGCCGATGGCGACGTTGTCGCGGACGGTCATCTGCTTGAGCGGCTTCACGATCTGGAACGTGCGCGCGATGCCGAGCTGGCCGATGCGATGGCACGGCGTGCGCGTGATGTCCTGACCCTTGTAGACGATGGTCCCCGCGGTCGGCTTGTCGAGCCCCGACATGCAGTTGACGAAGGTCGTCTTGCCTGCCCCGTTCGGTCCGATGACCCCGAGGATCTCGCCGCGCGAGATGGTGAGGTCGACCCCCTGGATGGCGACCAGACCGCCGAACCGCTTCACGATGCCGCGCGCCTCGAGGACGACGTCCATCAGGTCACCCGGTGCGCGCGCACGTTGGCCAGGAGCGCCTGCCTGAGCGAGCGGCGCTTGCCGCCGGAGCGCCGGCCGATCTCGCGCACGATCGGCACCAGACCGCGCGGCGCGAACAGGACGAAGAGGACGATGATGATGCCGAGCACCGTCGGGTGGAGCTCGATGAAGTTGCTCCAGGCATAGGTCGACAGGAGCTGATAGAAGCCCGCCCCCAGGATGGGGCCCAGGACCGTGCCGGTGCCGCCGATGACGCAGGCCAGGATCATCTGCAGCGTGTAGTCGATCTGGAAGAAGTCGGTCGGCGTGACGTGCGTGTTCTGGTAGGCCATGAGGCCGCCGGCCGCGGCGGCGAACACCGCCGACAGCGCGAAGGCCAGCACCTTGCGCCGCGTGGTGTCGATGCCCATCATGCGCGCGGCCTCGTGGTCCTCGCGGATCGCCATCCACGAGTAGCCGATCTTCGAGCGCGCCAGCCAGGCGGTGGCGACCAGGCCGACGACCACGAAGACCAGCGCGGTGTAGTAGAAGAACTCGCCGTCCGTCCGCATGGGCAGGTCGATGCCGGTCGAGCCCTCGGTGACGCTGTCCCACGAGTCGGCGATCTCGCGCAGCGCCTCGGCCACGCCGAGCGTGGCGATCGCGAAGTAGTGGCCGCGCAGGCGCAGGAGCGCGAAGCCGAGCAGGACCGCGACCGCCGCGGCCAGGAGCGCCCCGCACCCCAGCGCCGGGAAGAAGGGCACATGCCACCGGGACAGCATCAGGAGGCCCGTCGTGTACGCGCCGATCCCGAAGAACCCGACGTTGCCGAAGGCGGGATAGCCGGTGTAGCCGCCGATCAGGTTCCAGCCCTGGGCCATGAGCGCCAGGATGAGGAACCGCGTGTCGGTGAGGAGCTTGTACTGGCTGTGGACGTGCGGCACCGCCAGCGCGAGCGCGAGCAGGAGCGCGACGACGATCGTGCCGGCCAGCGTCGCGCGAGAGATCCTCGGTTGCGCCCCGGTCCCGCCGGCCGCTCCGGCCGCCTCAGGCATAGAACTTCTTCCCGGCGATCCCCTGCGGGCGAACGACCAGCAGGAGGACGAGCACCGCGAAGGTGGCCGCGTGCGAGAGCTGCGGGAGGCGCGCGCCGACGAAGACGTTCACGAACGCCATGATGGTGGCGCCGATGAGGACGTTGCTGACCGAGCCGAGGCCGCCGACCACGGAGATGACGAAGGCCCAGAAGAGATAGATGTTGCCGAAGTTGGGATCGAACGGGACGATGACCGACAGGAGCGAGCCGGCCGCGCCGGCCAGGGCCGCGCCGATGGCGAAGGTGAGCGCGTAGATGGTCGCCACGTTCACGCCGGTCAGCCGCGCGGCGTCGATGTCCATGCCGGTCGCGCGAATGGCCCGGCCGGGGCGGCTCGAGCGCAGGAACCACTCGGTCGCGCCGACCAGGGCGATCGAGATGCCCAGCGCGGCCAGGCGAATGTAGGGCACCCGCACGGTCCCGATGTCGAAGCCGGTGCCGCTGTAGAGCACGGTCACGGAGCGCTGGTCCGCCTTGCAGAAATAGTTGACCAGGTTGACGATCAGGATCTGCAGGCCGAAGGTCAGCAGGAACGTGACCAGGATGGGCGCTCGCACCACCTGGTTGATGAGGACGCGCTGGATGGCGAAGCCGAGGCAGAACAGCACCGCCATCGCGAGCGGGAGGGTGAGGAAGGGGTCGACGCCGAGGAAAGCGTGCAGGTAGTAGGTCGTGTACGCGCCCAGCACGATGAACGCGCCGTGCGCGAGGTTGACGATGTTCATGATGCCCCAGACCAGCGAGAACCCGAGCGCGACGAGCGCCAGGATCCCGCTCAGGAGCAGCGCGTTGACGGCGATCTGGGCGAGCTCGCCCACCGGCTACTTGGCGCCGGGCATCGGATAGAGCCCCTTCTTCTCGGCCACGCTGGCGGGGAAGACGGTGTACTTCTTCCCGTCGGGCTGGAGCTGCTCGACCGCCATCGGCTTGTAGATGTTCACGCCGCGGGCGTCGAACTTGATCTGGCCGTAGAAGGTCATGACGTCGAGCGCCGCGATCGCGTCGCGCACCTTGCGCGGATCGATGCCGCCGGTCTTCTCGATGGCGAGCTTGTACACGATGATGGCCGCCGCCGACTCGGCCACCTGATACGGGATGACCTTGTAGTTCTTGTGCCTGGCCGAGAACGCCTGCGCGAAGGCCGCCGGGGTCTGCCACGGATCCTTGCCGCCGGAGTACTTGAGCGCCGCCGTCCACTGGGTGGCGCCGAAGATGTAGTCGGCGCTCTGCTTCAGGCTCTCGCGGAACTCGGGCGACGACGGGCCGACGCTGAAGCCCATCGCGCGCGGCGCGATGCCGAGGTCCCGGGCCTGCTTCACGATCAGCAGCGAGTCCTGCAGGTGGCCTGCGCCCAGCAGGATGTGCGGCCGCTTGCCCTTGATGTTGGTGAGGAGCGCGCTGACGTCCTGGGTGTTGGTCGGGTAGAGCTCCTGGTAGACGACCTGCATGCCCTTCGATTTGGCGTACTCGGCGGCCCCCGCCGCCACCTCCTTCGAGAACGGCTCGTTCTCGCCGAGGATGGCGACGGTCTTGGCCGACGGATCGTTGGCCAGCACGAAGTCGATGACGCCGCGCAGGTAGAGCTTGGCCGGGCTGAGGACCGCGAAGGTGAACTTGTAGCCCTTGGAGAAGATGCTCTCGGCCGACCCGTTGGCCTCGACCATCGGGATCTTGTACTTCTCGGCGATGGGCGCCGCGGTCCCGGTGGGGCCGGAGCCGTAGGGGCCGAGGAGGAAGTTGACCTTGTCCTCGTTGACCAGCTTCTCGATGAGCTGCGCCGTCCGCTCCGACTTCGACTCGTCGTCGTAGTACTTGAGGGCCAGCTTGTAGGTCTTGCCGCCGACCTTGATGCCGCCGGCGGCGTTGATCGCGTCGATGGCGAACTGATAGCCGTCGCGCGTGTACTCGCCCTCCTTGGCCGTCTTGCCGGTCATGGAGATCGCCGCGCCGAGCTTGATGGTGTCCTGGGCGAGCGCGGGTGCGGACGCGCCGAGGATCAGCACCAGGGCCGCCGCGGCGAATGTCGAGCGTGGAGCCATGGAAGCACGCATCATGCGATCCTCCCCGTCGGTGTCGATACGTGCCCTCGAGCAGGGTGTCGCCATCAATCACCGCGACGCGGCGCGGCGCATCCTGGAGGGAGCGTATTTCCAGGCGTGTATAGCCGATGCGGCCGGCCCGTGACAACGGGTCGTTTGCGACCGGTTGGCGCGATTCCCACACGCCTCCACATGGGGGGAATCGTGGACCGGTCGCGAGGTCGGCCCGTGCAGAGACGATCTACGGGAAGAAGCCGGGCTGGAACAGATCCGAGAGGTCGCTCGCCGACTCGACGGTCGGCAGGATCGGCAGCTCGAGAATCTCCTCCACCGACCTCAGCATGGAGCCGTGGTCGTAGGCGACGTCGCCGACGAAGCCCGGCTTCACACCGGGGCCGGTGACGATGAAGGGCATCTGCGTGGTGTCCTCGCCCTCGTCCCACACCAGGAAGACGACGCCGGAGTTGGCGTTCGCGAACTCGATGATGGGCGGCAGGTTCTCGCTCAGCCAGTCGTCTCCATCGCGGATGAAGTTGAGGCTGAAGCAGCTGAACGCGCCGTGCATGTCGTGGCACAGGTTGGGCGTGATGAAGTTGTAGGACGCCACGGTTCCGGCGGCCAGATCGTCGGTGAGGGCGGGGAGGTCCTTGTGATGCGCGGCGCACAGCGCGTTGTCCTTCGACGGCGGGCTCCCGGCGATGTCCTGGAAGAAGACGAACGGGTCGTGCTTGGCGGCGTAGACGCCCGAGGACTCGATGGGACAGGCCCCGGTGTCCTCGTCGATGTCCTCCTGGTAGGCCATCCAGGTGACCCCGTTCCCGGCGTTGAGGATCTGGGTGGCGAGGTGCTCCGTGTTTCCGGTGCTGTTGTCGTCGGCCGCGTCGTCGTCGTCGGTGAAGGTGTGGTCCTCGAACGCGTTCGTCCCCGCCTCCATGACGATGTAGTGCGGCTCGCTGGGCAGATCCGGGAGCTCGTCGTTGAAGTTGCTCGACATCGCGGAGATCGGCAGCAGCGTGCCATTGATGTAGGGCGCGTCGTCGGTGTTGCCGATGATCGCGGGGGCGTCGCGGTTCTCCATCGTGATGACGAAGATGTGCTTGATCGCCGATCCGGTCGCGGCGCCGCCGTCGCCGATCGCGCCGTCGGTGCCGGTGCCGGCGTCGGTTCCCGTGCTGGCGTCCACGCCGGTGCTGGCGTCGACGCTGGCGTCGGTGGTGGTCTCCGGCTGGTCGCCCTCCGCCCGCTCGCCGTCATCGCCGCTGCACGCGACGGTCGTGAGCGCCAGGAGCGCAGCGGACAGCGCCGCGCGGGAGATCATGCGGAGTGGGGTCGACATCGATGGCACCTCCTGTGGAGGGCGCATCGTAGCGATCGGGCGCCGCGCCGTCTCTCGAAAGAAGTGCAGACTGGAAGTTGCAGTGACTGCCTATCAGCCATGGCGGTCGCGGCGCCGGCGGCCGGGACTCGCCGATTGCCAGTCCCACCGGGCGAAGGGCGCTCGAGTGGGCCGCGCTGTTGCGTCGACGCGCCCGGGCTGGGCTACGGCGCCGGCGGCGTGCACGCGGCGGCGAAGTGGGGATGGACCGGGATGCCGGCCAGATCGCCCACGAACTGCGACAGACACTCGGCCACTCCCATGCCTCCGCCGCTGTCCTCGGTGCCGTAGTAGACGTGCGACGTCTCGTGGATGAGCGTGAGCGCCCGGTCGTCGGGGCCCGCGGCCCAGAACGGCTGGCACAGGCGGATGAGGAAGGGGTGATTGCCCGGCATGGTGTACGCCCAGCTGCCCGGCCGGCAGCAGTCCGCCGTGTCGGGATCGTCGCCGGGCCCGCAGTCGCGCGCCCGGCACCGGTACCAGAGGTCGCCGCCGTCGAGCAGCTCGCGGATCCGTCCCAGCCAGCGCAGAGCGAACGCGATGGTGCCCGGCCGGCCCGGGGGCGGCTCGGTCCACACGCTGCGGTCGTTGCCGTCGATGCGCAGCCGATCGCGCAGCGCGGCTCCCAGCGCGTCGCCGACGGCGGGCCATCCGGCGTCGGCGCCGGCGACGATCGTGTTGCGGGTGTCGGTCAGGAGATCGATCGCGGCGCCCAGGAGCTCCACGGCCCGCGCGTTGGCCGTCGTGATCGTGGCGATCGGATCGGTCACGTCGCCGGCGACGATCCCCGCGTCGCGACCGGCGGGATCGCAGATCACCCGCTCCGGGACCACGCGGCCGTAGGCCGGCGAGCGCGCGCCCGCGGATGGATCCAGGTAGCGCCGGATCCCGGCGGCGATGGCGCGACCGAGGCGGTCGAGCTCGCGCGGATCGCGCAGCCGCCGCTCCCCCTGCGGATCCGAGAGGTAGTCGACCTCGAGCAGGCTCGCGGCCGTGCCGGGAAAGTGGCGCTCCGGCGACAGCACGGCGAAGTCGGCGCCCTGCACCGCACCGGCCGAGCAGCCGCAGCCGAAGGCCGCGAGCTCGCCGTGCAGCGCGCTGGCGAGCGCGCGCGAGGGGCTGCCGGCGCGCTCGTGCACGTACGCCTCCGCGCCGCGCCGGCCCGGGGCGCCGCTGTTGGCGTGCAGCGACACGAACACCGCCGCGCCCCAGCGCTGGGCGAGCGCGCTCCGCTCGGCCAGCGTGAGGTTGGTGTCCGCCGTGCGGGTGAGGCGCGCGCCAGCGCCGAGGTGGGCGGCCACGCGGCGCGCGAGGCTCAGGGTCACGTCCTTCTCGAGCGTGCCCATCGGCCCGCGAACGCCGGAGTGAGTGGAGCCGCCCCTGGTCGCGCTGCCGCCGTGACCGGCGTCGATCACGACGACGTCGGGGCGGATGGGTGGATTCTCGGAGCGCACCGTGGGCATGGGATCTCCTCTCGCGGGAAGCGGCGCGAACGAGCCCGGCCGCGTGGGCTGGTGCAGCTATCGTGCCCGGGCGATCGGGGCCAGGCGTGGCGCCAGCGGCCGCTGCTGCCCGATCGGGCATGGCTCCGCGGGCGGTGAGTGGCCGGATCGGCAGGTCGGGCCGCGCGGTCGGTTATCCTCCCGGTGCGGGCCGAGCGGAGGAGCATGACGGGACGGAGGCGCGACGATGTGCCGGCCAGGGTGCTGGCCCGGCTCAGGTCCATCTGCCTGGCGCTGCCGGGGTCGTACGAGGAGAAGGCGTGGGCCGGCTGGCGCTGGATGGTCCGCAAGCGGAACTTCGCGCACGTCGTGGCGATCGACGGCGGCTGGCCGCCGGCTTACGCGCGCGCGGCGGGGAGCGATGGGCCTCTCGTCGTGGTGACGTTCCGCGCGTCGGGCCTCCTCGGCGACACGCTCCGCACGGCCGGGCCGCCGTTCTTTCACGCCCCGTGGGGGACGCTGTGGGGGACGAAGGTGATCGGCATGGTCATCGGGAAGGGCGTCGACTGGGACGAGGTCGCGGTGCTGGTGACCGAGAGCCATCGCCTGCTCGCGCCGGCCCGGCCGGTGGCGCCGGAGCCGTCGAAGCCGTCGAAGCCGTCGAAGCCGTCGAAGCCGTCGAGTAGCCGGCGTCACGCGGGCCGACGCTCGACCCGGCGGTGATGGCATATAAGGCAATGTAAGGAGTCGGCAGGCGCCTCTCGCCCTACCGTCGGCTCGCCGCCGGCACACCGCCCACCGTGCGGGAACGACGAGAGGTAGATGAGACCAGTCAGGTTGTTCGCATGCGTGAAGCTCTGCCCAGCCGCCGCCCTCGCCGCGGTGATCGCATCGGTCGCCGCCACCGACGCGGACGCGGGCGACCTCGTCCAGGCCTATGAGCTGGCGCGTCGGAGCGACCCGCAGCTGGCCGGCGCGGCGTCGAACCTGCTCGCCTCGCGCGAGAGCTACCCGCAGGCGCGCGCCGTCCTGCTCCCGCAGATGAGCGGCACGGCGTCGCTCACGCGCAGCTACAGCGGGAACACGTCGTTCGGCACCAGCCCCGATCCCGACGAGCCGGGCGGCACCGTCTTCGGCGAGAGCAAGTCGTCCTCGACCAACACCAATCGCAGCATCGGGATCAGCCTGACGCAGTCGATCTACGACCACGCCAACTGGACCCGCCTGCGCGCCGTTCGCGCGCGAAACAGCCAGGCCGACTTCGAGTACGAGGCGGCGGCCGAGTCGCTCATGGTGCGCACCGCCGACGCCTACTTCAACGTGCTCACCGCGATCCAGTCGCTGGCCTCGGCGCGCGCGCAGACCGTCGCGGTCAAGCGCCAGCTCGACCAGGCAGAGCACCGCCTCAAGGCCGGCATGTCGTCGATCACCGACGTGCACGAGGCGCGCGCGGCCTACGACAGCGCGCGCGCCGGCGCCATCCAGGCGCAGACCGAGCTCGACGACGCCGGCGAGGCGCTGGCCGAGATCACCGGGCAGCCGCTGGCCCAGCTCAAGGGCCTGCGAGCGGACTACGTCCCCACCCTGCCCACGCCTGCCGACGAGAACGCATGGGTCGAGCAGGCGCTGCGCTTCAACCCGGGCATCAGGGCGGCGGAGCGCGCCGCCCTTGCCTCGGAGCACGACATCGCGACCGCGCGCGCCGGCCACTATCCGAGCCTGAGCGCGACGGCCAGCTACAACCGGTCGACCACGAAGGGCGAGCAGACGTCCAATGGCGTCGACTTCCCGGCCAACAGCCAGAACGACGGCGCCACCATCGCCCTCCAGCTCGAGGTGCCGATCTTCTCCGGCGGAGCGGTGCGATCGCGCGTGCGCCAGGCCATCTACGGCCGCGACGCCATCCGGCAGCAGCTGGAGCAGCAGCGCCGCGCGGTCAGGCGCCAGACCCGCAGCGCCTACCGCGCGGTGGTGGCCGGCATCAGCGAGATCGAGGCGCGCGGCGCCGCGCTCGTGTCTGCCCGGAGCGCCTACGATGCGTCCGAGGCCGGCCTGGAGGTCGGTACGCGCACCATCGTCGAGGTGCTGATCACGCAGCAGAACCTGTTCGCCGCCCAGCGCGAGTACGCCAGCGCGCGCCACACCTTCCTGGTCAACACGCTCCGGCTCAAGCAGGCCGCCGGATCGATCTCCCCCGAGGACATCCGGGCCGTCAACGCGATGCTCACCGCCGACGCCGCGCCGGGTGCGAGCGCTGCCGTGACGGACGAGATGGACGCGGACGCGGAGGCGGAGGCGTCGATGCCGACGCCGATCGCCCCGCAGGCGCCGGCGCGACCGGCCGCGACGCTTCACCCGCGCGGGCCGCGCCCCGCGCGCCCCCGGTCGGCGAGCGCGCGCCGCGACGTCCATCGCCGGGACGTCCATCCATGACGCCCGCATACCTGCCTGCGCGGCGCCGGCCCCGGCGCATCTCCAGCCTCCTGCACGGCGGCGATCGGGTCCTCGCGTCCCTGCGCTGGTGCGAGGCCGTGCTCGACGGAGCGCACGGCGGAGCGCCCCGCGATGCCGCCACCATCGGCGCCTGCATGGCCGAGCTCGCGGCCGTGGCCAGGAGCGGCGCTCTCCGCCAGCTGCCCTGCGTTCGCCGGCCCGAGGACCACCGCCAGCTGCGAGTCCACCTCGTGGCGAGCCTCCTCGCGCCCCGCTGCGCGGCCGGGTCCGCCCCGGAGCTGGCGCGCCTCCTGCGCGGCCTCGAGTCCGCCGACGGGCTGTCGCTGCGCGAGCTGTCGCTGGTGCCCGCGATGCTCCGGCTCTCCGCGATCGAGAGCCTGGCCCGCGGGGAGATGGAGGCGACCGACGCCGCGGCGCTGATCGAGCGCTGCGCGGCCATCGATCCATCCGCGCTGGTCGAGGAGCTGGCGCAGGACGCGCCGGCCGAGGCGGCCCTCCGCACCGATGCGGCCGGCCTCTACACGAGCTGCGACCTGGCCACCCGGGACGCCTACCGCGCCGCGGCGGCGCAGCTGGCCCGGTGGTCGTCGCGCACCGAAGCGGACGTCGCGCGCCACGCGGCCAGCCTCGCCCACCACGCGGCGGCGGCCGACGGCGCCGACGCCGTCTCCGCGCACGTCGGCTTCCATCTGGTCGGAGAGGGCCGGGCGCGGCTGGAGCGAGAGATCGGCGCGCGCCCCCCCGCGATGGTGCGCCTCGGCCGCGCCGCGAGGCGCAGGGCGGTGGGCCTCTACCTGGCCGCCGGATCGTCGATGGCCGCCGTCATGACCGCCGCGCTGCTCCTCGCGCAGCGCTCGCACGAGCCGTCCGTGGCGGCATGGACCGCCCTGGCGCTGGTCGCCGCGCTGCCCGCCTTCGCCGCGTTCTGGCAGCTCGCGCACGTCGTGATCGACACCCTCTACTCGCTGACCGCCTCGAGGCCGCCCCTCCCCCGCATGGACTTCGAGCGCGCCATCCCCGACCGCTTCGCGACGCTGGTGGTGGTCCCGTGCATGATCCGGAGCCAGGCCGACGCCGACAGCCTCGCCCGTGTCCTCCAGGAGCACGCGGCCAGCGCCGCCCGCCCGGAGCTGCGGTTCTGCCTGCTGAGCGACTTCGGGGACGCCGCCTGCGAGGTCATGCCGGAGGACCGCGAGCTCCTGGCCCACGCGCGCGCGCGCATCGACGAGCTGAACGGCCCCGATCGCGGGACGCCGCGGCGCAGGTTCCTGCTGCTTCATCGCCCGCGCCGGTGGAACGCGGCCGAGGGCGTGTGGATGGGCCACGAGCGCAAGCGGGGCAAGCTGTGCGACCTCAACGCGCTCATCACCGGGGCTGGAGCGGCTGCCTTCATGCCCACCGCCGACGCCGAGCTCGTTGCCGGCGTCAGGTTCGTCATCACGCTCGACGTCGACAACCGGATGGCGAAGGGCGCCGCGCTCCGGCTCATCGAGACCATGGCCCATCCGCTCAACCGGGCCCGGGTGTCCCGGCGCGGCGGCGGCACGCGCCGCACGCTGTGCGGCTACGGCGTCCTCCAGCCCAGGATCTGCTCGCGGCCGCTGAGCGATCGCCTGTCGCGCTACGAGGGGTGGGGGGCCGACGAGCTGGGCACCGACGAGCCGCAGGAGAAGCTCTGCCACCTGCAGCAGGACGTCTTCGGCGAGGCCAGCTACTTCGGCAAGGGCATCTACGACGTCTCCGCGTTCGCGCGCACCACGGCCGGCCGGTTCGACGAGAACACGATCCTCAGCCACGACCTCGTGGAGGGCGCCTGCGCGCGCACCGCATGGATCGCCGACGCGTGTCTCATGGAGGACTCCGCGGGCGACTACCGGACCGACGCCCTGCGGCGGCACCGCTGGATGCGCGGCGACTGGCAGAACCTGATGTGGATGATGCGGCGGGCCGCCACCGGCGCGCGCGACCTGTCGCTCCTGTCGCGCTGGAAGATCGCCGAGAACGTTCGCCGCAACCTGGTCCCGGTCAGCATGTTCTGGCTGCTGGCGGCCGGCTTCCTGCTCGCGCCCGATCCGGCGCCGTGGACGGCGGGTGTGCTCGCCGTCGCCATCGTGCCGCGCGTGGTCTGGTTCGCGGGCGAGTGGGGCAGGTGGTGGCAGCGGGTCATCGCCGGGCGCATCGGCGCGCTCGACTTCGCGGCGGTCTCGCTCCAGATCGCGCACGGCTGGGCGCTGCGCTCGGTCTTCATCGCGGCCACCCTGCCGTTCGAGGCGCTGCTGGCCGCCGACGCCGCCGCGCGCAGCAGCTGGCGGCTCCTGTTCTCGCGGCGGGGCCTGCTCGAGTGGAGGCCGTTTGGCGGCAGCTCGCGCCACGCCCTCTCCGGCGCGGCGACGCCCGCCACCTACGTGGTCATGATGCGCAGCCAGCTGGTGGCGACCCTGCTGCTCAGCCTGCTCGTCGGCGTCGCGCGCCCCCACGCCCTCATGGTCGCCTCGCCGCTCATGCTCGCCTGGCTGGTCGCGCCGGCGCTGGCCTGGTTCATCAGCCAGCCCCGCGAGGACGCGGGCGGCTTCTCCGTCATGAAGATGATGGCCGAGCGGATCGACCGATGATGGGATACCATCCGGCCAGCGGCGGGAGGTCGAGGTCGTCCGGCAGCGCATCGAGGTCGGGCTCGCCGCGAGCGTCCTGGCGCACGGGGAACCGACCGGCCCAGCGCGCGCCGTCGCCGGCGGCGTGAAACTCCTCGAGCGAGGCGACCGGCATCCACCTGTCGAACAGGCGGACCTGGTCGCCCGATCGCACGCCCTCCAGCCACAGGCACCACGCGCGCGGCGCGGCGGTGCGACAGAGGAGCGCGCTCGAGTGGCCGCACGACGTCTGGGCGAACACGGCCAGGTCCGCGGGCAGGAGCGGCCAGTGTCTGCGGCCGCTCGACAGGCAGGTGCGCACCGCGCGCGCGATGGCCTCGGGGTCGGGCGCGTCGGGCGAATTCTGACCGCCGAGCAGGTCGTAGAGCCAGTCTTGAAGATTCTCGCGGTGGAGGCCCGGCCGTGGCTTCAATAGCCGCGCCGCCGTCAGGCGCGAGAGCTCGCGGCGCCCGCCGCCGGATGGACCGAAGCACGCGGCGAGCGCCTCGTCGATGCGCGCCAGCGTGCGGCGCTCGAGCGTCGCGGCGCCGTCGTCGGCGTCGGATGCCCGCGCCTCCCGCGCCTCCCGCGCCTCGCCCGCATCGCCCGTCTCGCCCGCGAGCAGCTGCTCGCCGATCCAGGGCTGGATCGACATGAAGCCGCGCTGGCAGCTGACGGCCACCCGCTGCTGCGCGGCGAAGTACTCGCGCATGGCGCCGATGACCGCGCCGCGGAGGCCCGCGTCCTCGACATCCTCGACGCCCCACACGCGGAGGCACTCCAGGTCGAAGCGCGCGGCCAGGACGCGCGTCACCGCCTGCAGCATCTGCGGCGCCGACAGCGCGGGCCGGCCGGCCGGGTCGTACTTCTCGAAGAAGAAGCAGAGCGACCTGATCGCCGCGCCCAGCAACAGGAGCTCGTCCCCGAAGGCGGGCATGTTGTCGATCGGGAACACCTTGCTCCAGTCCGGGACCGCGCGGAACGAGCCGAAGTCGATGAGCTCGCCGTTCACGGTCACGTTGGAGGTGAGGTAGCCGCCGTGGCAGAGCCGGTGCACCTGCCCGAACGCCACCTGCTCGGCGACGCGCGCCATCATGTCGGCCAGGCCGCGCACGCGAAGACCGGGTGCCCCGCCGCCCGCGACGCCGGCGCTGAACGCGCGGATCGCGTCCTTGACCCGCACCACGTCGCTCGTGTCGATCGTGTCGCGCTCGCGCCGGACCTTTCCAGTTTCGGGTCCGGCCCCGGGTCCGGCCACGCTGAACATCGGCGCGCGCTCGAGGTGCGCGGGGCGCACGGCCGCCGGCCGCACCACGATGGCCCGGCGCTCGCCCAGCTCACCGGACGGCATGCGGTAGTTGACGCCGGCGTCGAGGACCGCGATGACCGGCACCGCTCCGAGGGGGAACTCGGCCGCGGCGATCTCGGAGTAGATGGCCTCGCGCAGCGCCTCCTCCAGCCACGCGCAGCCGTGCGAGTACGTCCAGCTGCGCACGTCGCCGACCAGCGGCGTGACGCCCACGCCCTTGGCCTGGAAGCAGCCGGACAGGCCGGCGCGGCCGCTGCCCCCGTGCGGCACCATGCCGGAGCCGCCGTAGCGGTCGGCGGCGAACGTCCTCACCTGGGCCGAGCAGGCGTCGGCCGGATCGCCCTCGCCCGGCACGCTGTAGGCGAACTCGTCGAGCAGCCACGCGCACGCGCGCCGGCGCGTGGCCGCGTCGGTGACGTCGAGCCGCCGCTCGAGGAACCACCGCTCGTTCAGCCAGGCGACGCTGGCGCCGCGCAGCCTCCTGGCCTCGAACGGGACCAGCAGGCCCGCCCCCCACTCCGAGAGCCTCGGCAACCCGGCCTCGAGGCGCGCGATCTCGTCACGGTCCAGCATGGGCCCGGGCATCGGCTGCAGCATGGGCTCCGGCATCGGCTCCACCATCGGCCTGCAGCTCGGCCAGCCCGCCGACCCCGGAGCGCCTGCGCCAGGTGTTGACGCAGCGGATGCTGCCATCGGCCCGGCGGCGCAGCGATCGCGCCTCGGTGTGGCCGGGGAACATGTTCTGCGTCGCGTAGCGCGCGATCGTCGGCGCGAACCCGCTGGGCGCGACGAAGTCCATGATCCACAGCCTGTCGCCCTCGTTCCACTCGCTGAAGTGGAGCAGCGCCTTCGGATCGGACGTCCACTTCTCCTCGACGTCGGGCGCCAGGAACGCCCACGTCATGTATCCGATGGGCCGCCCCTTGTAGTCGAAGAAGAACTTGATCTGCCGCAGGAGGATCGGCGGCTGGATCCACGCCGACAGGCAGGCCATCGGAAAGAAGGGGTACCGCTTGCACTGCAGCATCAGCAGCGCGGCGGTGCCGAGCTGGCGCGCGAAGTCGGCATTCTGCTCGTCTTGATCGAAGAGTACCTGGCTCATGCTATCGCTTCCGAGAGGTCGTCGCCCCAGCTTCCCAGCGCGTCGTCGACGACGCGCGAGCACGTCCGTGCGCGGCCGCGCCGCGCCGCCGAGCAGGACTCCTCGCGGCCCTCGCCCGTGCGCGCCGCGAACACGTCCCGCCGCGCGTCGTAGACCACCGCGTCGGCCCGTCGCCGCCACAGCGTCGTGGTCAGCCCATCACAGTCCTCGTAGACCACGCTCGCCTCGTCCGCCATGTCCTCGAGCCACGCATCGGCGTGGGCGCGAAGCTCGGCGAGGTCGCGGTGGGCCAGCACCATCTGTTCGGCGTGGTGCACCATGTGCGGGCGGTAGAGCAGGCGGATGGACCGCGCGACCTTGGCCGCGTTGATGACCGCCAGGCGCCGCAGCGCCGCCGGCGACACGTCCCTCTCGCGCGCGGCGTCGCCGGCGATGCGCATGACGGGGGCGTAGGCCTCGACGAGTCGATGTCGGAGCTCCGCGCTGGCCAGCACCTCCCCCAGGCGCGCGTCCAGCTGAGGCGTCCCCCACCAGCGCGCGGCCGCCAGCAGCACGGCCCCGAGGCGATAGGTGCCGAAGTCGGAGGCATCGTCGGGATGACCCACGAACGCATCGCGGTGCCCGCTGCGGGCGATGACGACCAGCGCCCTGTAGAGCCGGGTCTTCTCGGCGGCGCCGCGCTCGCCCGCGAGGACCTCGCTCGGCAGACCGGTCAGCGACAGGAAGCGCCGCTCCAGCGCTCGCGCGTGCACGCGGTCGTACTCCTCGAGCAGCGCCTCCTGCTGCGGCAGCGGGCCGTCGCGGTCCGGGAAGTACTTGCGGACGTTGAAGCACAGCGTCGAGAACATCTTGGCGTAGGTGTCGCCGTCGTCCCAGAAGGGCCCGTATCCGGCGACGTCGCCCCAGCCCGGCAGCGCGGTGACCGACCCGAAATCGATCCAGCGGCCATCCAGGCACAGGTTGGACGGACTGATGTTGCCGTGGATGAGCCGCTTGCTCCGCGCCGCCGCCGACTGCTCGGCGAAGCGGCGCGCCATCTCGAGGGCGCCGATCCGCAGCCGCTCGGCGGCCGACAGCCCGTCCGCGCCGGAGGGGAGCGGCAGGACATCGGGGAGCGCGCGGACCGCCCCGCGCACGCGGTCGGCGTCGCGCGGCAGGGACGCAGCCAGCTCTGGCGGAGGCCGGTGCAGCATCGCGCGCTCGAAGTGGGCGGGCCGGATCGCCACCTCTCGCACCATGAGCCCGCGGGGCAGGTAGACGTCGTCGCCGTAGCGCTCGCGCAGGACCTCCCGCCCCCAGCGATCGGTCACCCACCAGCAGGGCGACCCGGTGGCCAGCACCGCCGGACATCGCACGGCCCCGAACGGAAGCGCGCGGGCGAACACCTCGCCCCAGATCGCCTCCTGGATCCCCTCGAACAGCGACATCCCGCCGTGCGAGTAGTCGGCCAGGCTGTCCTCCCCGGCCAGCGGGTTGCGCCCGATGCCCTTGATCTGGAGCTCGCCCTCGCAGCCGACGCGCACGCCGCCGCCGTGGAAGCCCGTCCCCTCGCCGCCGTACCGCTCGGCGAAGAGGATCTTGCTGCCGTCGGCGAAGGTGCCCGCCGGATCGCGCGGCGCGGGGACGGCCCAGCCGAAGCGCTCCAGCACCTCGGCGTCTCCCGCGTCGAGCAGCGCCCGGTTGAGCATGACGACGCTCGGCCGCGCCAGGCGACGCGCCTCGAACGGGACGACCGCCGCGCTGCCGAGCGCTCGCGCGACGACGCTCTCTCGCCGGCCCGCTGGCAGGCTCACTCGCCGCCCTCCCCGTCCCCGAGCGCGTAGAGGGGCTCGAGCACCCACTCGTAGAGCGTGCGGTGCTCGCCCAGGATGTCCGCCTCCAGGACCATGCCTGGGCGCAGCGGCTCCTGCTTGCCGTAGGCGGTGACGGTCTGCCTGTCGAGCGCGACCAGCACGCGGTAGAAGGGCTCGACGTTCTGGGCGCCGCCGCGCCCCCCGGCGTCGGCCGGGTTGAGCGCGCTGCGCGAGACTCGAACGACCTTGCCGACGTGGTGGCCGAACTTCTGGTACGGGTAGGCCTGATAGCGCAGCAGCACGCGGTCGCCCTGCTCGACGAAGCCGATCGCGCGGCTCGGCACCAGGAGCTGCGCCTGCAGCACCGACCCTTTCGGCAGGAGGCTCACCAGCGCCTGGCCGGCCTGCACCGCCTGGCCCGGCTCGACCAGGCGATTGGCGACCAGCCCGGTCACCGGCGCCCGGATGATGAGGCCGCCGCTGGCCTCCTGCTGGATGCGCTCCTGATCGAGGAGCGCCAGATCTCCGGCGGCGCTGGCCTTCTGCGCCGCTCGCTGCGCGGTGAGCTCGCCCAGCGCCTGCTCCAGCTGGACGATGTCGCGCCGGACCAGGGTCGCCTGCCGCTCCAGCGCCTGCTGCTGGTTGACCTGCTCGAGCAGGGTCTGCTGCTGCTGGTTGAGCTGGAGCTGGCTGATGTACTTGCGGTCGGCGACGCTCTTGAAGCGCTTGAGGATCGATCGGCCGATCACGACCTGCTTGCGCCGCGTCGCGATCTCGCTCTCGATCTGCACGAGCTCGCGGCGCGAGGCGGCCAGCTGCCCCCGGTAGCCCGCCTCCTGCGCGTCGAGCTTCTGGCCCTGCGACGCGCTCTGCTGCTGGAGGCTGGCCTTGCGCGCGTCGAAGCCCTCGCGCAGGACGGCGACGGGGTCCGCGCCCGACGAGGTCGTGCGCGGCACGTCGACCGAGACGAGCGGCGCGCCGGCGGCGATCTGCTGCCCCTCCTCGGCGAACAGGCGGCTGACCACGCCGGTCGTCGGCGCCACCACGGTGGACAGGCCGAGGTCCGGCACCAGCTGCCCGATGACCCGCGATCGCTGCGTGTACTCGCCGGCGATCAGGTAGCCGACCACGAGCGCGGTCGCGGTCACCGCGAGCGCCGTCAGCACCCACGGTCCGACGGGCTGCGCCAGCGAGATCCCGCCCAGCCAGCTCTTGCGCCTGGCCTCCAGCACCTCCTCGCGGAACAGGCGGCCGCTCATGACGAGACCGCGGGGAAGACCAGCGTCGTCTCGTACGCCGGCCGGGGACCCGCTCCGGCGGCCCGCAGCTCGCGCAGGTACTCGGCCGGGTCGCGCTCCAGGGCGATGCGCCCGTCGGCCATGATGAGGGCGCGGTCAGCGCTGGCGATGGTCTCGGGCCGGTGCGCGACGATCACCTTGGTGAGCTCGAGCCCGTGGATGGCGTCGCTGACCAGGCGCTCGCGCTCGATGTCGAGGTGGCTGGTGGCCTCGTCGAGGAAGAGGATGCGCGGCCGGCGATAGAGCGCCCGCGCCAGGATGACCCGCTGCTTCTGACCGCCGGACAGCGTGGTGCCCATGTCGCCGATCAGGCTGTGGTAGCCCATCGGCATGGCCGAGATCTCCTCGTGGATGGCCGCCATGCGCGCCGCCGCCTCGATGCGCTCGACGTCGAACGCGTCCTCGCCGAAGGCGATGTTCTCGGCGATGGAGCCGGCGAACAGCTGATCGTCCTGCATCACGGCGCCTACCATCTGCCGGTAGTTGTGCGGGCCGAGCTTGGCGATGTCCTTGCCACCGACGGACACGCTGCCCTCGCCGGGCGGGAGGAGGCCGAGGAGGATCTTGAGGAGCGTGGTCTTTCCGCAGCCGGAGGGGCCCACGATGGCCACCGACTCGCCCTCCTCCACGACCAGCGAGCAGTTGCGGAGGACGGCGGGCTCGCCCTCGGCGTAGCTGAACGTGAGCCCCTGCACGACCAGGCGGGTGCTGGCCGGGGGAGGCTGCTCGAACCCGTCGCCGGCCACGACCTCCGGCTCCGACAGCACGATGTCGGACAGCCTCTCGCCGTGGAGGCGCAGCATGCGGAGCTCGATCCACTTGTCGATGAGGCCGCCCACGCGCCCGGCGAACTGGTCCTTGTAGGCCAGGTACGCGATCAGCATGCCGACCGAGAAGACGTTCTGCATGGCGAGCACCGCGCCCACCCAGATGACCGCCACGCGCTCGATGCCGAAGATCATCTGGCTGACGGTGCCGAAGCCGAGGTTCATCTTGGCGAGCCAGATCTCGCGGTTGACCGTCTCGTTCATCAGGTTGAAGTAGACGGACTGGCGCATGGCCTCGCGACCGGCGACCTTGATGGACTGGATGCCGCGGATCGACTCGAGCAGGTGGCTCTGCTGGTTGGCGCCGGCGACCAGCTGGCGCTCGGTGCCCTCGCGCAGCGGCGAGAAGGCCACCGCGCGCAGGCCGAGGTAGAGCAGCACGGCGCCGAGCGTGATGGCCGCCAGCTTGGCGCTGTAGATGAGCATCATGGCGAGCGTCACCACCGCCATGAGCCCGTCCATCAGCGCCTCGATGAAGCTGGTCGTGAGCGTCTTCTGGATGCTCTGCACCGAGCCCATGCGCGAGGTGACGTCGCCCAGGTGGCGCTTCTGGAAGAAGTCGAGCGGCAGCTCGAGCATGTGGCTGAAGACGTTGCCCAGCCACTGCAGGCCGACGCGGGTCGACAGGTACACGACCGTCCATCCGCGCAGGAGGCCGATGCCGACCTGGAGGACCAGCCCGAGGCAGAAGCCCAGGCCGAGCACGGTCAGCAGATCGCGATCGGCGCTGACCAGGGCCTGATCGACGATCCACTGCATCAGCATCGGCATGAGGACCATGAACACCTGGAGCGCCACCGACAGCGCCAGGATCATGGAGAGCGCGCGCCACACCCCGGTCATCCGGCCGGTCAGCTGCCGCATCGAGATCGGAGGCGGCCGCTCGCGCTGCGCGAAGCCGGCCCCGGGCACCAGCTCGAGGGCGATCCCGGTGAAGTGGGCGGAGACCTCCGCGTAGGACAGGCGCCGCTTCCCGGTCGACGGATCGATGATGACGATCTTGTTTCGCCCCGCCTTGACCAGGACGACGAAGTGATTCTGGTCCCAGTGCAGGATGCACGGAGCGCGCAGCTCCGGCAGCTCCTCGAGCTCGAGCCGCAGCGCGCGGGACTGGTAGCCGAGGTGTCCGGCGATCGCGATCAGCCGCGACAGCGTCGTCCCCTTGAGCGACATGGGGTAGCGCCCGCGCAGCTCGCGCAGGCCGATGCCCTGGCCATGGTGCGACGCGACCATCGCGAGGCACGCGAGGCCGCACTCGGAGGACTCCGACTGGAGGATGACGTCCATGCTTGGGGGGGCGAGCGGGCGAGCGGGGCGGAAGCGGGGCGGAAGCGGGGCGGAAGCGGGGCGAAGAGGTCGGGAGCCAGACGGGCGAGGACTTCAAGGGAGGTGCGCCCGACCGGGCGCACCGGACCTCGAAACGGGGGCGCTAGCTAGTTCACGAACCCGCTGCCCATGGCGTAGCCACCGAGCGCGGACAGCCCGAGAGCGGCAGCGGCTGCTGCGATCTCGGTCGACGTGCCGGCGCCGACGATCAACATCACCGGCAGCGTGGCCGTCCCGCCGCTGACCACGGTGAAGGTGATGCCGAGCGCGATGAGACCCGCGCCGACACCGACCTCACCCCAGTCGATGGCACCCGACACCTGATCGATCTGATCTTCCGTGAGAGCGTACATACTCCTCCTCTTCGCAAAGCGAGGCCACGGGTGTGGCCCCTCGTCATTCGGCCTCCGGCGCCGAGCAGGCCCGGGCAGGCGCCTGGATCAGGCCGTCTGAAGCGTCCGGAACGCGCCCCAGACGAACATCTTCGCGGCCTCGGGGTTGCAGCTCGTGGCCGATCGCACGGAGCTCTCGACGACCAGCGCGCGCGCGCCGGCCCGGCCGAGCTCTCCGGCGATGTGCTGCGCGACGGCCAGATCCACGCCGGCGACGACCGTCCCGCCTCCCGCGCGGGTCAGGTACGTCTGCACGCCGCGTGCGTCCTCGAGTGACATCTTGCCGACCACCCGCAGCGCTCTGATGAGCGGGGTGGTGTCGGCGGGCATCTCGTCAATGTCGACCTGATAGAGCATCTCGTGGCCGACCTATGGCTATCAGCGGCCGGCTGTAGAAGCGACTTACATCGAGTTACATCGAGGTCCTCGTGAGCGCGTCCTGCGCGCAGCACTTCACCGCGTCGCGTCCTTCGATCCGCGCGAGGCGGTGCCGGTCACGGGGCGACGGGTCGCGGGTCACGAGCCGCGACTCGCGGGCCGCGCGTCGCGAGCCGCGCGTCACGAGCCCCGGTTCGCCGGGCGCGCCGGCGCCGGAAGGTGGCGGCCTTGACCCGGTTCTGACAGGTGGTGGAGCAGAAGCGGCGGCTGGCGTTGCGCGACACGTCGACGAACACGCGGCCGCAGCCGGCGTCCTCGCACGTGCCGAGGCGATGGGCGTCGTCCGATGTGATGAGGCGCGCCACGCCCTCGGCGCAGATCGACGTCCACATGGGGACGAGCCTGGCGTCGGCCGCGTGGTGGTGCAGCCGCCAGCGGCCGTGCTCGAGCGCCAGGTACGGCGTCGCCGGGTGCTCGGCGAGCATCTCGTTCAACCGCGTCGCCGCCGCGTCGATGTCGCCGTCGCCGACCCGACCGGATCGATCGAATCGACCGGATCGATCGATCAGTCCTCGCTGTAGCGAATGCCGTCGAAGTCGGCGTACGCGCCGTCCGCCCCGAGGTCCTGCACCCAGATGCCGGCGAAGGCCCCCGTGAAGCCCCACGCCTCCGGCTCGCCGTGCACGATGCGCGCCGCGTGCTCGTCGGACAGGATGGTCGCGTCCAGCTCGACCGGAAGGGTCAGCCAGTCGCCGCCCGTCCGGTAGGCGAAGCGCA
This sequence comes from Kofleriaceae bacterium, assembly GCA_035262925.1. Classification (GTDB taxonomy): domain Bacteria; phylum Myxococcota_A; class Polyangia; order Haliangiales; family Haliangiaceae; genus DATFRY01. The sequence goes on from DATFRY010000551.1 coordinate 45,796, forward strand.
GCGCCGGCCCGTCGAAGCTGACGGCGAGGCCCAGCCGGGCCTCTGCGCCGAGCTCGACGCGCGCCCCGGGATGATCGCGCCGGACGCCGGAGTCGCAGCTCAGCACGTCGAGCACGCGCCGCCCCTCGTCGACCGTGACGTACGCGTGGTGCCAGTTGCGGCTGTTGTAGTAGCCGGTGACGCCGGCCAGGTGGCGGAAGCTGGCCGGCTCGAACTCCATCGTCACCTCCAGCCGGCAGCGCCGCGCCGTGACCCGGCGGGCGACCAGGCTCGGGCGCTGCCGCCCGACCGGAGACTGACCGCCGCGGATCCTCAGATGGCCGGGCCGCTCGGTCTGCGACAGCCAGTCGGGCGAGGCCGGGCGGCGCAGCGTGCTCCAGTGCCGGTGGTCGAAGCCCTCCGCGGCCGGCCACGGATGTGGCGGCAGGTCGGGCGCCGGCGTCTCCTCGGCCGGCACGCCGCCGCGGATGCGCGGCCACTCGTCGACCCACGTCACCTGCTGGATGGCGGTCTCCCTGCCGAGGACGCACTTGCCGAGCGGCGTGTACGGCCGGCCGACCAGGTGGGCCAGATACCACTCTCCCGCCCTCGTCTCGACCAGCGAGCCGTGCCCCGCCTTCTGGAGGGCGAGCTCGGGGCGACCGCGCGAGGTCAGGAGCGGGCCGGCCGGATCGGGCTCGTACGGCCCTTCGATCTGCCTCGACCGCGCCACCGTCGCCTGGTGCTCGTAGCTGGTGCCGCCCTCGGCCGTGAGCAGGTAGTACCAGCCGTCCTTGCGGTAGAGGTGCGGGCCCTCGGTGACGCCCGCCTCGGTGCCCGAGAAGATGATGCGGGTCGGCCCGACCAGGCGCCCGGTCGCGCGGTCGAAGCGCTGCATCTCGATGCCGGCGAACCGGTCCCGCCCCGGGCGCCAGTCGGCGCTCATCGACAGCATCCAGGTGGCGCCGTCGTCGTCGTGGAAGAACGACGGGTCGAAGCCGTGCCCGTGCAGGCGGATCGGATCCGACCACGGCCCCTCGATGCGCTCGGCGTGGATCACGTAGTTCTGTGGATCCCAGTAGCCGCTCGCGAAGCTCGCGACGTCGGTGTAGACGAGGTAGAAGCGGCCGCCCGCGTGAGTCAGATCGGGGGCCCAGATGCCGCACGAGTCGCCGGCGCCGGCCAGGTCGAGCAGCCGCCGCTCGGTGATGGCGCCGCCCAGCGATCGCCAGTGGACCATGTCGCGCGAGTGGTGCAGGCGCACGCCCGGGTACCACTCGAAGGTCGACGTGGCGAGGTAGTAGTCGTCGCCGACGCGCAGGATCGACGGGTCGGGATGGAAGCCGGGCAGGACCGGGTTGCGGATGATGGGTCGCGTCGCCGTCGCGTCGGTGGTCATGGCTCGTTCTCGATCCTCTCGATCATCTCGGTCCTGTCGATACCGGCGATGCTGCCGATACCGGCGATGCTGTCGATACCGGCGATGCTGTCGATACCGGCGATGCGCTCGATCCCGTGATCGAACGACGGCCACCGGCCGAAGCCCGCGGCCAGTCCGCCGATGAGGTAGCGCCGGCCGAAGAGATAGAGTGCCAGCGCCGGAAGCGCCGCGAGCGCCACCGCGGCCATCAGCCCGGTCATGCCGGTTCCGTTCTGGATGTGAAGGGGCCAGAGATCCAGCGTCGCGACCGCGCGCTCGCGGCTCCGGGCGAGCAGGAGCGGCAGGAGGACGCCGTTCCACGCCGACAGGCCGCCGAAGATGGCCACCGTCACCACCCCGGGCGTCGAGCGCGGCACCACGCGCCGCACGAGGACGCGCAGCCGCGACCGCGACCGGCCATCGACGGTCATCGCCTCGCAGCGCTCGCCGACCAGATGCCACGAGTGGATGCGGTCTCGCAGGGCGCCGGTCAGCACGACGATGGAGAGCGGCAGCGCGAACGCCACGGCCGGCACGATGGTCGCGGCCATCGAGTCCAGGCGCAGCCGGTCGACGACGAGATATGCCGGCACGATCGCCGCCTGCGACGGGATCGCGAGCCCCACCAGCCCCGTCGAGAAGCCGCGGCGCATCACCCGGCTCCGTCTGCGCACGATCGCGCGCGCCGCGGGCAGCGCGAGCAGCAGCAGCAGCAGGACCGTCGCCGCGCTGACCATGAGGCTGTCGCGCAGGTAGCCCCCGAAGCCCAGCTCGATGGCCCGCCGGTAGCTCTCCAGATCCGGATGGGCCGGAAGCCGCAGCGTCACGCAGGTGACGTGCGAGCCCTGCGCGCGGAGGCTGGTGCCGGCGATGAAGTAGATCGGGAACGCCACCAGCAGCAGCCAGCCGAGGGCGGCGGGCCCCGCGACGCTGGGCCGGTCGCGCCACCGCGCGCGTCCGGTCACTGGCCGGAAGCTTTCAATGGACGTGCGAAGTGGCGCCGGAGGACCGAGCCGGCCCCGGTGACTGGCTGGTTCTGTCCCTCCTGGAGCGCCGACATCTGGGTGTGCCGCATTTTGCCGCTCCGTCCTCCGGTGGTTCCGCGCAGGCCTGGCGGGACGCCGGATCGGACGACCGAAAATTTCCGGCCGCGTTCCGGAATCCCGCAAAAAAGTACGGCCGCCGTTCCGCTCTCGTCAACCTCCAAATCGCCATCCTGACGGTGTAGAGGCCTTCTGTGGCGCTCCCGAAACTATCGGCTTCGCGCCGCCCACGAGGTGTGCGAGTTTCGGGCGGGGAGGCCGCGCCGTCAGGAGGCAGGAGGGACTCGTGACCGTGGATGGCGAGCACAAGATCACCATCACCGCGATCGCCCGGGAGGCCGGCGTGTCCGTGCCGACCGTCTCGCGGGTGCTCAACGGCCGCTCCGACGTGTCGCCGCAGACCCGCCAGCGCGTCGAGCGGCTGCTGCGCGAGCGCGGCTATCGCCGCCGCAGCGCCCACTCGCGGACCGCCGCCCGGCTGATCGACCTCGTCTTCAACGACCTCGACAGCCCGTGGGCCGTCGAGATCATCCGCGGCGTGGAGGACACGGCCCACTCGGCCGGCGTCGGCACCGTGGTCTCCGCGATCCACCGGCGCGCCGCATCGGCCGCGCAGTGGCTGCAGAACCTGCGCGCCCGCGCCACCGATGGCGTCATCTTCGTGACGTCACACCTGACCCCGCCGATGCACGCGGAGCTCCAGCGACTCGACGTGCCGATGGTCGTGGTCGACCCGGCCGGCCTGCCCGCCTTCGACGTGCCGACCATCGGCGCCACCAACTGGGCCGGCGGACTGAGCGCCACCGAGCACCTGCTCTCGCTCGGCCACCGACGGATCGGTTTCATCGCCGGACCCAAGCGCCTCCTGTGCAGCCGCGCGCGCCTGGACGGCTACGGCGCGGCCCTCGCCGCCGCCGGCGTCGCCCTCGACCCGGCGCTCATCCAGCAGGGCGACTTCTACCACGAGTCCGGCTTCGCCGGCGCCCGCGCCCTGCTCGGGCTCAAGCGCCGGCCGACCGCGATCTTCGCCTCCAGCGACCAGATGGCGCTGGGCGTGTACGAGGCGGCCCGCCAGCGCGGAATGCGGGTGCCCGACGACGTCAGCGTGGTCGGCTTCGACGATCTGCCCGAGAGCCGGTGGACCTCACCCCCGCTCACCACGGTGCGGCAGCCGCTGGCCGAGATGGGCCTGATGGCGGCGCGCACGGTGCTGCGGCTCTCGATGGGCGAGGAGATCGAGACGCCGCGGATCGAGCTGGCCACCGAGTTCGTCGCGCGCGACAGCACCGCGCCGCACAGGCGCTAGCGAGACGCATGCCTACCGGACGGAGAACCCGTGGCCACGGCGGACGACGGCGGTCGAGCCGCGCGCCGCGAGCACCGCGGCGGCACCAGCACATTCTGTTCAGGTGCCGCGCCGCCGGCTGTCCCTGGCGCGGACCTCCGGATATGTCAGGGCGGTGCGCGACGATCATGTCATCGCGTGACAGGTCATCGATTTCGGTCCCGCCGAGCTTGCTCGAGCCGGCGCACAAAATTCGCTCGTCTCCCGCGCGGCGTCGTGCCATTGCGCAGAGCGTCGCGACCGGAAAGCTCTCGCGCGCCGCTGACTTTGCAGTCGTCCGCGGTGGCGCCGGGAGGGGCGGTCGATCCTGCTGCTCTTTCCGCTTTACTGGAGCAAAGGGAATCTTCCATCATCGCCTCGCGAAAGGAGGGGTGTTCGCGATCGAGCTTGCTGACTAGGAGATAGTCAGGGCAGGTTGGGTAGGACACCAGGCCAGATTGCTGGCCTGGCCGGGAAGTCGCGGGGTCTCGATGCGGACACAGCCAACGACATGAACCGAACCCCCACCATTGTCAGCTTCTTCGGAGTCATCTTCGTCCGGCGATTTCTGGTGTCGTGGGGAGTCGCCTGCGCAAGCCTAAGCCGATCTATCGGCGCCAAGTCATCTCCGTTCGTTCTCCCAGAAAGGGGAAGAGCATGAGATCAAATCGACTGACTGGGTATCTCGCTCTGGCGGTAACCATCGCTCTGACCTCGTCTGCTCGCGCCCAGGAGGGGGGAGCGGAGGAGCAGGCTCCCGCCGCCGACGAGCAGAAGCCGGCGGCCCCGGAGGCCAAGAAGAGCGTCGCGCAGGCCGAAGAGCCGGCTCCGGCGGCGGACCAGCACCTGCCCGAGGACCTCCTGCGCAAGATGATCCAGGAGGAGATGGCGAAGGGGATCACTCCCAAGGTGGGTGACGTGCACATGCACGGGTACTTCCGCGCCGGCTACGGCGTGAGCAGCGAGGGCGGACGCCAGATCTGCTTCCAGGCGCCCGGGGCGCACGCCAAGTGGAGGCTCGGGAACGAGTGCGACACCTACGGTGAGTTCCTGTTCTCCGGCCCGGCGTACGTCGGCGACAACGGCGTGGTCGCGAACGCGAACGTCATGTTCAACGTGTACATCCCGCAGGTCACGCACGGCTATCCCGACCGGTTCACGCCGAACTTCAACGAGCTCGGCAAGGACATCCACTGGGGCACCAACCAGTTCTACTTCGACTTCAGCGGGCTCCCCTTCCTGGGCAAGGACGCCAAGGCGTGGATCGGCCGCCGGTTCTACAAGCGCGAAAACACCGACGTGATCGACTACTTCTGGTGGAACGCGTCGGGCCTCGGCGGCGGCATCGAGGACATCCCGGTCTCCGGCCCGATGAAGGTCAGCTTCGCCACCTTCGTGGTGAGCAGCCCGAACTTCGCGAATCCCGCCGTCCCCAACTCGCCGAGCCTGCCGCTGCGCTCCGACGTCGGTCTCAATCCCGACGTCCGCCTCTACGGCATCCCGCTGCATCCGGGTGGCGAGCTCATCATCGGTGCCGACGCCGTCATCGACGCGAGCGACAGCGACAGCATCAACGACACGCAGAACGGCATCTCCGGCACCGCCATCTACGTGCTGCAGGCGCTGGGCGGGTCCAACAAGCTGGCCGTCCAGTACGGCCAGGGCCCGTCCGCCTCGGACAACGGCGTCTTTGGCTCGCTGACCGACGATTCCGACCGGAAGATGATCCGCGTCCTCGACAACCTCAACATCCAGCCCACCCCGGAGCTCGGCGCGACCATCAGCGGCCTCTATCAGCACGACGAGGCCTCGATGACCGGCAACAAGGCGGACTGGATCTCGGCCGGCGGCCGCCTCACCTACGCCCTCCACGAGAATGCGCAGCTCCTGTTCGAGGCCGGCATCGACTCGGCGAAGCCGGACGGCGGCGACCGGGCCACCCTCACCAAGGTGACCATCGCTCCGGCCATCACCGGCGGCAAGGGTCTCTGGGCCCGGCCGCACCTGCGCCTGTTCGCGACGGCCGCGTTCTTCAACGACGCCGCCCGCGCAGGCGGGGTCGACGGCGGCGCCGGCGTCTATGCGGCTACCGACAAGTCGGCAGGCTTCTCGTTCGGCATGCAGAGCGAGGGTTGGTGGTAGTCGGGTCGGCCTGGTCGGGCTGACCTGGTCGTTCCTGGGCCCTCCCATCAGTCGCTGTCGTCGCCTGGCGAGATGCGCTTCGGCGCATCTCGCCCCCCGGACCGGGAGGGCTCCGGGCTCGGCGCGAACCCGCGCATCCATCGAGGCTGACCCGCTCGTGGTGTCGGCCTCGAGGATGTCGCAGCCGCTCGCGGTGTTCGGCCTCGGGGATATGCAGCCGCTCGCGGTGTCGGCCTCGAGCTGGCACAGCCGCTCGCGGTGTCGGCCTCGAGCAGGCGCAGCCGCTCACGGTGTCGGCCTCGGTAGGCACAGCCACTCGCGGCGTCGGTCTCGAGCGGGTGATACCGCTCGACTGGCGCGCACGGTGGGACGCGCGCCCGGCGCGGCCGGTGCCCCGGTGTGGCTCGACACCGCCATGATCCCGCGATGTTCGGCGACGGCAGTGAATCCCACCTTGACTTTGCCGCGACCGATGGCGCAATCTGGACCCGCCTGTGAGAGCGCTCTCACAGTGACCAGCGCGGCGTGGGTCCAGCCAGGGGAGGCTCCTCATGACGGCACTCGGACGGCGTCTGGCAATCCCGGATCTGACGGTCGCCCGTCGGCGGCATGCCGTGCTGGTGGTCATGACCTTCGTCCTGGCCGGCCTCCGCTCGCTGTGTCGCGGGCCAGCCGCGTGGAGGGCGCGAGCGGCGCGGCCTCGCCCGCCTCCGCTCGCTGCTCTCCGGCGAGCGGCGCGGATCGCGCGAACAGCACCGCATGAGCCACCCGGCCCGGGGCTCGATACCTGGCCCCGGCACATTTCTCGGGGGATCCGGCGGCGCCGTCGAGTCGAGGGCGACGGCGTCGCCGGGGAACCCGGTCGCCCGTGGATCCGCGCGGCGCGCGTGCGACGGGGCCGACCGCGGACGATGCGCTCGCTCGCGCCGGCGCCGCGCGGGCCGCCGCCTCGATCGTCGCCGGCCTCGCGCGAGGTGCCGGCCTCGCGCGCATCGGCCGGCGTATCATCCGGGGCAGCATGGAAGGTGGGATGACCGGATGACCGACGACACCGATCCCGCGACACTCGCCGCGCGGGCCGCCGCCGAGCTGCCCGCCGGCTTCGTGTGGGGCGCCGCCACCTCGGCCTACCAGATCGAGGGAGCGCTCGCGGCCGACGGCCGGCGGCCCTGCATCTGGGACACGTTCGCGGCCACGCCGGGAAAGACCTGGCGCGGCGAGTCCGGCGACCCGGGCTGCGACCACTACCATCGCCACGCCCACGACGTGCGGCTGATGGCGGACATCGGCCTCGCGGCCTATCGCTTCTCGGTGGCGTGGCCGCGCGTGCAGCCTGCCGGGCGCGGACCGGCCAACGCCGCCGGGGTCGCCTTCTACGACCAGCTGGTCGACGAGCTGCTCGCCGCCGGCATCGATCCGTGGGCGACGCTCTACCACTGGGACCTGCCCCAGGAGCTGCAGGATCGCGGCGGCTGGTCGGACCGCGACACCGCGCACCGCCTGGCCGACTACGCCGTGCTGGTCGCCGATGCGCTCGCCGACCGGGTGAGGCACTGGTCGACGGTGAACGAGCCGTGGTGCAGCGCCTTCGAGGGCCACATGTCCGGCCGGCACGCGCCGGGCGCGCAGAGCGCGGCGACCGCGGTGCGCGTCGCGCACCACCTCCTGCTCGGACACGGGCTCGCCGCGGTCGCGCTCCGGTCGCGCGGCGCCGCGGAGGTCGGGATCAGCTTGAACCTCATCCCCGCCGAACCGGTGGACGACTCGCCCGCGTCGCAGGACGCCGGCCGGCTGGTCGACGGGCAGCAGAACCGGCTGTTCCTCGATCCGCTGCTGCGCGGCCGCTACCCGGACGACGTCGTCGCCGACTTCGCCCGCGCCGGCGCCGAGCTGCCGATCGCCGACGGCGACGCCCGGCTCATCGCGTCCCCGATCGACTGGGTCGGTGTGAACTACTACGCCCCGCACCTGGTCGCCGCCGGTGCCGCCACCGCGCGCAACCAGCCAGCGCGCGGCGCCGCCCCCGCCTCGGCGCCTTCATCCCCCGCTCCAGCATCGCCCTCCCCGTTCGTGCCCGGCGACGCCGTCGCGCAGGTGGCGGCAAGCGAGGACGTCACCGCGCTGGGCTGGCCGGTGCGCCCGGGCAGCTTCGCCGCGATGCTGCGCCGCCTCCACCGCGACTACCCCGGGACCCCGCTGGTCATCCACGAGAACGGGGCCGCCTACCACGACACCGTGTCCGCCGACGGCGCCGTCGACGACCCCGACCGCGTGCGCTACATTGCCCGCCACATCGACGCCGTCCGCGCGACCGTGCGCGAGGGGGTCGACGTCCGCGGCTACTTCGTGTGGTCGCTCCTGGACAACTACGAGTGGGCGGAGGGCTACCGGATGCGGTTCGGGATCGTGCACGTCGACCACGCCACCCAGCGCCGCACGCTCAAGTCGAGCGCCCGCTGGTACGCGGGCCTCATCCGCGCGCACCGCGAGGCGAAGGGCGCGCCGTGAGAGAGGCGGGCCCGCCGGATCCGCCGGGACGCGCGGGTCTCGCGGGTCCGCCGCGTCCGCCGGCCGCCGGGCCTCGCCGCCCACCCACGCTCGAGGCGGTCGCCTCGCTGGCCGGCGTGTCGCGCGCGACCGTGTCGCGGGTCGTGAACGGATCGCCGAAGGTCTCGCCCGCGGCGCAGGAAGCGGTCACCGAGGCGATCGGCGCCCTCGGCTACGTGCCCAACCGCGCGGCGCGGTCGCTGGTGACCCGCCGCACCGACACGCTCGTCCTGATCGTGCACGAGCGGCCCGACACCGTCTTCGAGGACCCGTTCTTCGCGCGGGTCCTGCGCGGCGTCAACGCGGCGCTCGACGCCACCGAGCTGCAGCTCGTCCTGCTCCAGGCGCGCGGCGACCGCCAGCGCGAGCGGGCCCTGCGCTACGTCGGCAACGGGCACGTCGACGGCGTCCTGCTCATCTCGCTCCACGGCGACGACCCGATGCCGGCGGCGATCACGGCGGCCGGCATCCCGCTGGTGGTGATGGGGCGCCCGCTGTCGGGAGAGCGAGGCGACTACGTCGACGCCGACAACGCGGCCGGCGGCCACGAGGCGGTGCGCCACCTGGTCGCGGCCGGCCGCCGCTGCCTGGCCACCGTGACCGGCTCGCTCGACATGAGCGTCGGCCGCGACCGGCTGAGCGGCTACGTCGAGGCCGTGCGCGCCGCCGCGATGCCGGCCGCCGCCGGGCGGGTCGCGCACGGCGACTTCACCGAGGCCAGCGGCCACCGCGCGATGAAGCTCCTCGTCGAGGCCACGACGGACATCGACGGGGTCTTCGTCGCGTCCGACCTGATGGCGCTGGGCGCGCTGCGCGCGCTGCGCGAGCTCGGCCGCCGCGTGCCGGACGACGTGGCGGTGGTCGGGTTCGACGACGCGCCGCTCGCCGCCTACGCCGACCCGCCGCTCACCACCGTGCGCCAGCCGGTCGAGCGGCTCGGCCAGGAGATGGTGCGCCTCCTGCTCGACCGGCTGTCGGAGCCGGCCGGCGAGCCGAAGGCGATCATCCTCCCCACCGAGCTGGTGGTGCGCTCGTCCGCCTGACCCGGTATCTCAGTCCTTGAGCGCGCCCGAGGCCTTCGCGTTGAACGTGGCGATGTAGTCCTGCAGCCCCGGGGACAGGCAGTCGTAGGGCTCGATGCCCAGCGCCTTGAGGCGCGCGCGCACCGCCCCCATCTTCTCGGGGCGGAACCCCGCCTCGATGATCGACGAGACGAAGGCCGCGAACTCCGGCGGCGCCCAGCCCTGCTCCCTCGACAGCTCGGTGTGGATGAAGACCAGCCCGGTGAACGGATGGTTGGGCCGCTCCACCGGGCCGTGCATGTGCACACCGCAGTCGCGGCAGGCGTGGCGCAGGATGAGCGCGCCCGAGTCGACCACCTTGAGCTTGTCGCCGTTCCTGGTCACCTGCACCTTGTCGCGCGGGACCACCGCGACCTGCGAGAAGAGCGCGCCCTTGGGCTTCCAGCACTTCGTGCAGCCGCAGACGTGGTTGTGCGCGCAGTTCGAGGTGATGGCGACCTCCACCTGGTTGTTCGCGCACTGGCAGCGCAGCACGGCTCCCGCGAAGTCCTTCGAGCCCGCCCTGATGCCCCCATCTACCGCCGGATGAATCGCGATCTCGGCCATGTCGACCCTCCCTTGCATCCTCTAACAGATCCCGAGAGTGCACCCGGGACCTGCGCCTGGCAAGGGACGGCCCTCGGCGCGCGATTTCTTGTCCGCCGCCGCGCGCGCGAGGACTACCATCGCTGCGCATGTCGACTCCTCGCCACGACCTCACCCGTCGGGACGTCATCCGCGGAGGCATCGCCGCTGCGGCGCTCGGTGCCGTCGGCCCGGCGTGCTCGCGCGCCACGCCCGCGCGCGCGCC
>DATFRY010000552.1:0-11306 GCA_035262925.1 Kofleriaceae bacterium
AGGCCGGCCGGCATGGCCTGCAGCACCTTGCCGGCCTGCGGCAGCTGGCTGAGCACCACCGCGGCCACCTGCGGGTGCTCGTCCTGGAGCAGCTCGGCCAGGGTGTGGGCCTTGGCCGAGCGGATCGCGTCGAGCGGCGACGGCGCGGCCTGCACGGTCGCGAACAGCCGCTCTGCCCGATCGGGGCCGACCGCCGCCGCGGTGAGCTTGCGCATGTAGCGCGCCCCGCGACCGGCGAGCTGCGGGCGCTGCAGCTGGCGCTCGAACTCCTCGAGCACCGGCGCCACGATGTCGAACGAGACCGCGTCGAGGCCCTCGACCGCCGCCGCCAGCCGGCGCAGGTCGGCCTCCTCCATGTGGCGCAGGAGATCCGCGGCCACCTTCTCGTCGAGCGACATGAGGACCAGGACCGCCCGCTGGGCGGCGCTGAGCGTGGTCGGGGTCGTGGGCGTGCTCGTGCTCGTGGCCGTGCTCGTGCTCGTGCTCGTGCTGGATGAGGTCATGATGCAGGCTTGCGCCCCGGCTCCTCTGCGAGCCAGGAGGACAGGACGCGCGCGGCGCGGGCCGGCTCGGACCGGACCACGTCGACCACGCGCTCGTGGATGGCGCGCTCGGCCAGGGCCAGGCGCTGCGCGTCGGCCGGACGGCCGGCGAGCTCGCCCGCGGCCAGCGCCGCCTCGAGCTGGCCGACCGGCGCCGGCAGCACCAGCGCCGCCGCCCCGCGCTTCTTCTTGCCGCGCAGGATGAAGAACAGCGCGCCGATGACCAGGAGCGCGCCGCCGCCGGCCGCGCCGAGCACCGACGGCTGCTGCCAGATCGGGACCGGCGGACCGGCCGCGGCCTCGCCGGTGCCGTCGTCGGCCGGCGGGCTGAACGGCACGTTGCGCACCTCGAGCTTGTCGCCCCGCTCGGTGTCGAGCCCGGCCGACTCGCGCGCGAGCGCCGCGATCTGATCGAGCTCCTGCTGCGTGCGCGCCACCGGAGGGGCGCCCCCCTTGGCCGGCGGCGCGTTGTCGACCAGCACGGCCACGTGCAGCCGCTTGATCATCGCGTCCGGCCCGACCGTCCTGCGCACCACGCGGTTGACCTCGTAGTTCCTGGTTTCTTGAAGACGCTGGTTGGCTCCGCCGGGGCCCGGCGTCGCGGTCGGCGCCGGCGCGCCCGGCAGGTTGCCCTGCGCGCCTGCGATGCCGCCGACCACCCCGGTCGCGGCGGCGGAGCCCTCGACCACGCGCGACTCGCTGCGCAGCGCGATCTTGTCCTTGTCGTAGAGCTCCTCGGTCTCGTCGACCTTGCGCTGATCCATCTCGGCGGTGACCACCACCTGGGCATGGCCGGCGCCGACCACGCGCTCGACCATCTCGCGCACCCGCCTGGTGAGGCTGGACTCGAGATCCGACTGCGCGTCGCCGCCGGCCCCGTCGCCGCCGCCGGACGACAGGACGTTGCCGCGGTCGTCGATGACCACGACCCGATCCGGGCTGAGCCCGTCGACGCTCGACGACACCAGGTGCACGATGCCCTGCACCTGGGCGCGGCCGAGCTCGCGCCCGCGCGCCAGCTTGAGGCCGACCGAGGCCGACGGCGGCTCGTCGGCGTCGCGGAACACGGAGCGCCGGCCCGTGGCGAGGTGCACGCGCGCGCTCTCGACCGCCTCGAGCGCGGCGATGCTGCGCGACAGCTCACCCTGCAGGGCGCGCCGGTAGTTCACCTGCTCGACGAAGCTCGAGGTGCCGAACTTCTGCTGGTCGAAGATCTCGAAGCCGACCCCGCCGGCGCGCGGCAGCCCGGCCGAGGCCATGGCCATGCGCACCCTGGCCACGTCTGCCGCCGGCACCTCGATGGCGGTGCCGGCGGCGGCCAGCCGGTAGGGAACCGCCTGCGTCTGCAGCTCGGCCGCGATCTCGCCCGCGTCCTGCGGCGTGAGCCCGGTGTAGAGCGGCGCGTAGTCGGGCCCCGGCCCGCCTCGCGACGCGTAGAACAGGAGGCCGGCGGCGGCGACCAGCACGGTCGCGGCCGCCAGCCGACGCCGCGGCGTCAGCCTGCCCCACAGGCCGCGCACCTGGGTCGCGACCTGCCGGGCTTGACCGGTCGCCCCGGCGCCGGGGCCGGGGCCGCTGGTGGGGCCGGGGCTCGCCAACTCAGACCTGCGTGTTCATCAGCTCGCGATACGCGTCGACGAGCTTGTTCTTGAGCGTGGTGGCGTAGCGGACGGCGATGTTGGCCTTCTCGCTCGCGATCATGACCTCGTGGATGCCGATGGCCGGGTCGCCGGCCGCGAACCTGGTGGCCGCCTGGTCGGCGGCGCGCTCGGCGCCGGAGGCCTGGTCGACCGCGCCGAGCAGTGCGTCGCCGAAATCGGGTCCGCGGCCCGCGCCGGCCTCGCGCGCGGGGCGGGTGGGCTCGCTCTCGTAGAGCTCGCCGATGACCGGGCGCGATGATTGAAAGGTGACCTGCGCCGACATGACTAGCGTCCGATCCCGAGGGCCCGCTCCGCCATGCTCACGGCGGTGCCGAGGGCAGAGATGCCGGCCTCGTAGGCGCGCGAGGCGGTGATCATGTCGACCATCTCCTCGACGACGTTGACGTTGGGGTAGGCGACGTAGCCGCGCGCGTCGGCGTCCGGGTGGCCCGGGTCGTGCTCGAGCCTGGGCGCGGTGGTGTCCTCGACGATGCTGGCGACCTGCACGCCGCGCACCGCGTCGCTGAAGCCGCCGGCCTGCTGGCCGGCCAGGTTGGCTCCGAGCGTGGCCGACTGCACCACGACGTCCTTGCGCTTGTACGGCCCGCCCTCCGGCGTGCGTGTGGTCGATGCGTTGGCCAGGTTGGACGACGCCACGTTGATGCGCGTCCGCTGCGTGGCGAGGCCCGAGGCCGAAACTTCCATGGCGGTGAAGAAGTCCATGAGTGGCTCCGGTCAGTCGATCAGTGCGTGCCGTCGCCGGCCGCGTAGCGCAGGAGCGCCAGCCGCCGCGTGACCAGCTCGCCCGAGGCGGAGTAGCGCACGCGGTTGGCGTCGACCTTGGCCAGCTCGCGCTCGATGTTGACCGCGTTTCCGTCGGCCGACTGCGACCCGCTCGGATCGCTGAAGCTCAGGTGACCCGCCTCGGTCTCGCCCGGGCCGGGCAGGTGGCGCGGATCGGTGGTGGCCAGGTGACCCGGCGCATCGGCCTCGTCGACCGGCGCCAGGTCCATCGGCTTGTAGCCCGGTGTGTCGACGTTGGCCACGTTGCCCGCCAGCACACCGTGGCGCTCGCGGTGGAACGTCATCGCGCGCTCCAGGCGATCGACGGAGAGATAGATGGAGCTCATGCCCATCGGCCCGAGCAAGTCACGAGCCAGCGGTCGGCGCGCTGCATGCGGGCACTTGCGAGCGCGACGAGGTCGAGAGCGCCAGATTCGCCGCCGGGCTGTCGTTCGGGCTGACGCGCCGTCCGGGTCCGCGCGGCGGCCGACCGCGGCGCCGGGAAGGACGCGAAGAAGAGGAGGAACCGCCAGGACGCCAGCGGCGCCGGGGCTGCCCGGCATGTCAAGGGCAGCACCGACGCCTCTGGCGTTCTGGCGGTTCCTCCTCTTCTTCTTCGCGTCCTTCGCGCCGCCGCGGTCGCCATCCGGGAGCCGCGAGGTCAGGAGGCGATCTTGCGCATCTTCTCGACCAGCGTGGTCCGGTTGAGGCCGAGCAGCGCCGCGGCCTCGGTGCGGTTGCCGTTGGTGCGCTCGAGCGCCTTCTCGATGAAGTGCCGCTCCACCCGGTCGAGCGCCTTCTTGAGGTCGAGGTCGGCCTGCCCGTTGATGACGCGCAGCTCGGGCGCGGTCGCCGCGCGCACGCGGCGGAGCGCGCGGCCGAGGTTGAGGTCGCCGGCGGTGATGCACTCGCCGCGCGCGAGCAGCACCGCGCGCTCGATCTTGTGGGCCAGCTCGCGCACGTTGCCCGGCCAGTCATAGTCGGTGAGCGCCTTGCGGGCGTCGGCGTCGAGCTCGGCCTGCCGGCGCCGGTGCTTGCGGGTCGACTCGGCCAGGAAGTGATCGGCCAGCTCGAGGATGTCGCCGGCGCCGCGCGTGCGCAGGCTGGGCAGCTGGATCGGCACCACGTTGAGGCGGAAGTAGAGGTCCGCGCGGAACCTGCCCTGCGCCACCAGCTGCTCGAGGTCGTGATGGGTGGCGGCCACCACGCGCACGTCGATGGCGACGTCGGTGTCGGACCCGACCGGGGTGATCGTGCCCTCCTGCAGGACGCGGAGCAGCTTGGCCTGCGCCGCCAGCGGCATGTCACCGATCTCGTCGAGGAACAGCGTGCCGCCCTCGGCTGCGGCCAGTCGGCCCGGCCGGGTGCCGGTGGCGCCGGTGAAGGAGCCGCGCACGTGGCCGAACAGCTCGGCCTCCATCATCGACTCGGGGATCGCGGCGCAGTTGACCGCGGCGAACGGGCCGGCGGCGCGAGCCGACCGCGCATGCAGCGCGCGCGCGAACAGCTCCTTGCCGGTGCCGCTCTCGCCGGTCAGGAGGACCGTGCAGTCGGTGTCGGCGACCGAGAGCAGGATCTCCATCGAGTCACGCAGGCATGCCGAGCTGCCCCGGATGCTCGCCATCGTGTCGTCGATGCCCGGCCGCGGTTGCGCCTCTGTATTCATGCTCTCGCTCCTGATTACGTCAGCTCGAATACCGGTCTCGCACCTTGCCAGAGCTGAGCCAACGCCAGCTCCGCGGTCATCTCCTTTCAATCTCGCCAGATCGGCTCTTCGGATGGGTCCCGTCCCTGGGTCGGCGGCGACCCATGTGGAGCGACTCGGACCCAGGAAAAGTTGTACGCGACGTTGCGTCTTATCGGGGTGAATCTAGAGGTCGGCGTCGAGATCGATCCCGGCATCCGGCAGCGCGGCGTCGGGCGGACCGGCGTCGAGCGAGCTCGCGTCGGGGGTTCCAGACGGCGTGCCGGCGTCGACGCCACCGCCGTCGACGCCACCGCTCGCGCTCGCGTCGGGCGCCGGCTCGCAGCGCGCCTCGGGCGTGCACACGAATCCCTCGTCGCACTCGCTGGACCGTGTGCAGAGCGCGTCGTTGCACGCGCCCGCGCCGGGCGCGATGAGGCCGGCGAGGAGCAGGCCGACGGCGATGCCCCTACAGCGCATCGAACGCGATCCCGAGGACCGCCTGCGCCTGGCCGGCGACGCGCTCGTCCGGCAGGTCGGTGCCGGTGACGAAAAGTTGCGCCTCGAGGTCGAGGCAGATGCCGAACGCGCCGTCGATCGGCAGGCATCCGCCGACCGACGCGAGGGGCCCGAACAGGGTGCGCGGCACCAGCAGCCCCACCGCGCCGCCCGCGATGCGCAGACGCCCGCGCGACGGGCGCACACGCGCGCCCACCAGCACACCGGCCGCGCCGTGACCGTAGCCCTCGGCCACGATGCCGCCGAAGATCGAGGTCCACGGCGCTTCGATCACCGCCTGGTCGACCAGCGCGGTCATGGTCACCCCCGACGCGCGCTGGCTCGAGGCGCCGGAGCCGCCGCCGAAGGCCAGGCCGTAGCCGACGCGCCCCTCCAGCGAGGTGATCGGCGGGCCGTCGTCCTCGTCGCCGCCGGCTCTCGCGGGGGCGGCGACGAGCGCCGAGGTGAGTGCGAGCGCCAGGAGCGGCGCCCGCGCGAGTCGTGTGCGAGCCATGACGAGGGCCGGTCTGCAAGCGCCGTTCCGCGCGCGCCGACCGGGCCAATCGGGCGCCAGCACTCGCGCGCGCGGCGCGCCGCCGTCAAGAACGGCGACGAGCGGACGATCTGCAACAGAGACATGTCGGCACCGCCCTCCGCTCGCGAGCTGCTCCTGGGCATCGACTTCGGCACCTCGTACAGCTCGGCCGGCGTGCTCCTCGACGGCAAGGTCGAGCTGGTGCGCGACGACGGCGAGACCGCGACGCCCAGCGTGGTGCACGTGCCCCGGCGGGGCGACCCGGTCATCGGAACCAAGGCGGTGGCCCGGCTCGCGAGCGACCCCGAGTCGACCGTGTCCTCGGTCAAGCGCCTGGTCGGCCGCTCATTCGACGATCCGGTCGTGCGCCGCACCCAGCAGTGGGCGGCCTATCCGCTCAAGCGCGGGCCGCAGGGGCGCATCATGCTCTCGCTGGCCGGCGCCGACTATGCGGCCGAGCAGGTGGCGAGCTGGATGCTGGCCCGCATGCGCACGCAGGCCGAGACCCGCTTCGGCGTGCGCGTGCGGCGCGCCGTGGTGGCAGCGCCGGTGACCGCGTCGTCCGACTACGTGAGCGGGCTCAAGACCGCCGCGCGCCTGGCCGGGCTCGAGATCCTGCAGATCATCCCGGAGCCGATCGCGGCCGCGCTCGCCGTCGGCATGCACCTCGAGCCGGCCGACCGCCTGCTCCTGGTGTGCGACTTCGGCGGCGGCACCTTCGACGTGACGCTCATGGCGCAGGACGCGCTCAGCTTCCGCCCGGTCGCGGTCGACGGCGACGAGTTCCTCGGCGGCGACGACTTCGACGAGGTGCTGGCCGCGGCGGTGAGCGGCGTCATCTACCAGCAGGCCGGCTACGACATCCACCGCGACGTGGTGCGCGCGCAGCAGCTGCTCAAGCGCTGCGAGTCGGTCAAGCGCGTGCTGTCGAGCCGCACCGAGGCGCCGCTCCTCATGAGGGACGCCTACCTGGCCGGCGGCCGCAGCCAGGATCTACAGACCACGGTGCAGCGCTCGTGGATCGAGCCGCGCTGGGAGCCGCTGGTCGACCGCGCGGTGCTGGTGGTCCAGCGCCTGCTGTCGCGCTGCGGATGCGAGCCCGAGCGGATCACACATGTGGTGCTGGTCGGCGGCGGGACGCTGATGCCGCTGGTGCGCACCAGGCTGGCGGACGCGGTTCCGGGCGCGCAGCTGGTCACCGGCGACTACGCGCAGATCGCGATCGCCGCCGGCGCCGTGCTGCAGACCGCGGCGCACATGACGACCACCGCCGCCGTGCCGCGCCTGGCCGGGTCGTAGAGCGCGGGCTCACACCGCGCGGATCGATCCGCGCGATGGGATCTCGACCGGCCTCAAGGTCGGCGCGAGGGAGCCGAACATCCACATGGCTCCTGGGGCCGGTAAGCGTGCTTCCGCAGTTTCGGGGAGAACAGGATCGAGATGCGACCACAGTGGCTGTACGTCTGTCTTCTTCTCGCCGCCTGCGACCAGCTCCATGTCGGTGAGACCGAGCAGGCGCTCACCGGCGGCGGCGAGTTCAGCCCCGCATCCTTCGGCGCGCTGCCCGACGACGGCGCAGACGATCGCGCGGGCCTGCAGGCGGCCGTGCAGGCCGCGTGCGACGCCGGCGGCGGGATCGTGCGGCTGCAGGCGGGCCTGTACGAGCTCAGCGCCAACCCGCAGCCGGGCGCCAGCAAGCTCGAGTCGCTGGCGATTCGCTGCTCCAACGTCCGCCTGACCGGCGAGGGCATCAGCACCGTCCTGCAGGCGACCGGCGACGGCGGCGCCGGCGACTGGAACCTGGTCCAGATCCGCACCTCGCCGACCGATCCGCAGCCGGTCCGCAACATCGAGATCGACAACCTCCTCCTGTCCGGCTCGGGCGCATGGAACACCGACGAGCAGACGCACCTGCTCGAGATCGGCGTCGGCCCGGTCGAGAGCGTGTCGCTGCACCACCTCTGGTTCTATCACCCGGTGCGCCAGAAGCAGGACCTGAGCGGCAACGAGCGCGGCGGCGACTGCATCCGCATCATGGGCGGACCGGACAAGGCGGTGCGCTTCACCCAGATCACCGACTCGCAGTTCCTCGATTGCGATCGCAGCTCCATCGGGTTCCAGCGCGAGGTCTACGACACCATCATCGACTCGAACGTGTTCCTGACGGTGGGCGACCAGCACATCGATCAGGAGCCGACCGGCGAGGGCGCGCTCGGGCGCATGGTCGTGTCCAACAACCTGTTCATGGGCGGCACCCAGGGGGCGCACTCGGTCACCCTGACCGGCAACTCGATCGCCGAGCCGTCGTCGGAGATCATCTTCTCGCACAACGTGCTGTTCGGGCGCGGGCTGGCGCTGCTCAACGTGCAGCGCGCGGTGGTGTCCGACAACGTGATCGTCGCGCGCATCGCCACCGGCGAGGGCGTGATCCAGGCCCGCAAGGCCAACGTCGACGTCATCCTGCGCGGCAACCACATCGAGCGCGCCGCCGGCTCGGAGCCCGGCCCGGTGGTCTCGGTCGTGCCGCACAACACCGGCTTCCCGAGCAGGTGGAAGATCGAGGGCAACCAGCTGGTCTCGGCGGTCGACGGCTACGGCCTGAACCTCGAGTCGATCTCGAACGTGTCGATCAGCGACAACGACTTCGCGCTCGGCGTCTCCACCGACGGCGCGTACGCGCTCACCGAGGACCGGGAGTTCACCATCGCCGGCACCGGCCCCTACACGGCCGCCCGGAACTACGACTTCCGCGCCGACTCGTCCTCGAGCTCGAGCGTGGCCATCCGGCTCATGGCGTCGCAGGGCGCGCTGGGCAACGTGCTCATCAACGGCAACCGCTCGGTCGGCCCGCTCGCCGCGCTGGTGCAGCTCACGCCCGCGCCGTACGCGATCGGCGCCGTGTCGATCGTCGGCAACATGGCCAGCGGGGCCGCCACCGGCATCCTGTGCAAGGGCGGCGGGACGTTCACCCGACCGATCGTTCACACCGGCAACTACTACGACGGCGCGAGCACCAGCACGTCGGACTGTCCCTCCAGCCTGGCCCTGGTCGCCCAGTATCCGTAGCGCGCACCCGCGGCGCAGGTACGCGGCGCGCGCTCGCGGCGCTCACGCGGACCCACACCTCACAGCGTCAAGAACGACGCGATGGGCCGCCGCTCGAGAGGGCGGCGCTCGTGTTTTCGGCTCCCTGACCGGGCGCGGGCCCTGGCCTGGACCGTGCAATCGAGCCGGGTCGTGAGGCACACCGCGACTGTCACGCTGGGCAGCCAGGTATCGCTGCTCGGCCAGGCCGCCGAGCCTCAGCGCGCCGCGCGAAGCCGCGTGCGCGCGCAGGGCAGCGAGCCGGACGCTGTCGCCGTCGGCACCAGCCCGCCCGGCAAGACCGCCCAGCGCCGCGCCGACCGGCCCAACAGCCGGCTGGGCTCGCTGGTGGGCGGCCACGAGATCGTGGCGCGGCTGGGCAGCGGCGGGACCAGCGTGGTCTACCTGGCCCGACCGACGGCGGCCGCGGGCGACGCCACGCCGTGCGCGCTCAAGGTCATGCGCCGCCGCTTCGCCGCCGACCTCGAGATGACCGCTCGCTTCGAGCGCGAGGCCGACTTCCTCGGCCGCGTGCGCCACCCCGGGGTGCCGCGCATCCGCGCTCGCGGGATCACCGGCGACGGTGTGCCCTTCGTGGCCATGGACCTGCTCGAGGGTGCCACGCTCGGCCAGCGCCTCGATCAGGGGCCGATGGCGGTGGCCGCGGTCATCGACATCGCCGAGCAGGTCGCGGACGCCCTCGCGGCGGTGCACGCCGCGGGTGTCGTGCACTGCGATCTCAAGCCCGACAACCTCTTCCTGGTGCCCGACCCGGAGCGCCGCTCGCGCCACCGCGCGGTGGTGATCGACTTCGGCGTGGCGATCGCGCCGCCGCCGCCGGGCCGCGCGCAGGCGCCGCGCCGCCTGATCGGCACTCCGTCGTACATGGCGCCCGAGCAGTCGGTGCCCGACGGGGTGCTCGACGCCCGCACCGACGTGTACGGCTTCGGCTGCCTCTTGCACGAGATGCTGTGCGGCGACCCGCCGTTCGGCGGCAACATGGCCGAGATCCTCGGCGCCCATCAGGGCGAGGCCCCTCCGCGGGCCGGCTCGCTCCGCCCCGACACCCCGGGGGCGCTCGAGCGGCTCATCCTGGCCATGCTGGCCAAGGACCCGGCGAGGCGGCCCCGCGACATGGCCGCCGTGCGGGCCGGTCTGGCCCAGGCGACCGCCGAGGCGATGGCCAGGTCCGCCCTGGAGCGCCGGGGGCGGCGCTAAAGCCCCGCCCGGGCCGGTCGATTCAAATCATGGTGCCGGGCGGCGATGTGTCCGGACGGGGCAGGGCGGCAGGTAGAGCGGAACCCAATGAAGCGGATCCTCTTCGTCGATGACGAGATCGCGGTCCTCGATGGACTGCGAAACCTCCTGCACAAGCGGCGCCGCGAGTGGGACATGACCTTCGCCCTGGGCGCCCAGGCCGCGCTCGAGGAGCTGGCCAGGGCGCCGTTCGACGTCGTGGTGTCGGACATGCGGATGCCGGGCATGGACGGGGCCGATCTCCTGCGCGTGGTGAAGGACCAGTACCCGGGCGTGGCCCGGGTGATCCTGTCCAGCCACGCCGAGCAGGACATGGTGAGCCGCGCGCTGGCGGTCGCGCAGCAGTACCTGTACAAGCCGTGCGACGGTGAGGTGCTGCGCGGGGTCATCGAGCGCGTGTGCCAGCTGCAGTCGCTCGTCACCGGGACGGCGGTGCGCGAGATCGTCGGACGGCTCGACCGCCTGCCGTCGATCCCCGACACCTACTTCACCCTGACGCGCTCGATCGAGGACCCGACCGTGCGCACCGACGACATCGCGCGCATCGTGCAGCGCGACCCGGCCATGTGCGTCAAGGTCCTGCAGCTGGTCAACTCGGCCTACTTCGGCCTCAGCCGCCCGATGTCGTCGGTGGCGCACGCGATCAGCTACCTCGGGCTCGACCTCCTGCGCGGGCTCGCGCTCACGCTCAACGTGTTCGCCGCCACCGATCCGCGCACGTCGGCCCGCATGTCGTTCGAGAAGCTGCAGCAGCGGGCGATCCTCACCGCCCGCGTGGCCAAGCAGCTGGTCGCCGATCCCAACGAGGCCGAGGCCGCCTTCACCGCCGGACTCGTGCACGACATCGGCACCATCATCCTGGCGCTCACCGTGCCGGACCGGCACGCGGAGGTCGTGCGGCGCTCGCTCGCGACCCGGACGCCGTCGCACATCGTCGAGCGCGAGCTGCTCGGCGTCACCCACGCGGAGGTGGGCGGCTACCTGCTCGGCGTGTGGGGCCTGCCGCTCCCCATCGTCGAGGCGGTGGCCTACCACCACGGGCTGCCGGCGGAGCGGTGCACGCGCATGGACGCCGCGATGGCGCTCTACGTGGCCGACGCGCTGGCCGCGCATGCGCTGTCGGGCCCGCACCGCCCCGGCGACGCGGCGGCGGGGCTCGACATGTCGGCGCTCGAGGCGGCCGGCGTCGCGCGCGAGCTGCCGCGCTGGCGCGACCTGGCCGAGCGCGAGGCGCGCGCCATGCTCGCGCGCGAGATGAACCGGCGCGAGGCGTCCGCCATATG